>CAZXRQ010000014.1:6296-34919 GCA_964642795.1 uncultured Oscillospiraceae bacterium
GGGCACAGGGAACACGTTGAGCGCGTCTATGGCCGACTTGTTTTTTTCCAGTAGCGCCGCGCCCGTTATAAACATTTCTCGCAGCAATTCGCCGCTAATAGTCATTTCGTTCAATAGCTTATCCTCCGATTCGGCGCACTAAAAAAGCGCGCCCATGCACCGCTTGAATTACACGCGCACGGATTCAACGTGAATGTTCACGCTGTTTACCGTAAGCCCGGTGTACTCGTTTACACGGTAGCGCACGTTGGTTATGGTATTTTGCGATACCGCAGGCAGCGAAACGCCATAGATCAGCATAACGTACAGGTCTATGTCCACATCGCCGTTTTCCAGTACGGTGACCTTAACGCCCTTTTTGTGGTTGTCTCCGCCCACAAGCTGCAATATCGCATCCCCCGCGGTTTTAGTACTCATACCTACTATGCCGTAGTTTTCCATGGCGGCATAGCCTGCAATGTTTGCTATAACGTCGTCGTCCAGCGTTATCGCGCCCAGCGGCGCATCTATACGTCCTGACATAATACATCCTCCTTTAACAGTTTTTGGGCGGAAAGCCACATAAGCGGCCACCCACCCATTATAGGATACGTTATCATTACCGTTATATTCTACATCAAATGCAGTATTCAGTCAAACACGCGCTTGCCCAGCATAAAATTGCGCTCCGCCCAGTTGGACCAGCTGCTTATTACCACCTTGCCCGCCGAGCTGGAGGCATGGATATACTTGCCGCCTCCCAGCCATATCCCGGTGTGGCTTATGCGGGTGGAGGAATCGGATTTGAAGAACAGCAGGTCGCCGGGCTGAAGCTCCCCCGTGCTGGATATCGTCTGCCAGCCGGACACCTCGGAGAATCCCGCGGCGCTGTACCGGCCTACGCTTACGCCTACCGAGCGCAGGCAGTAATAGACCAGCCCGGAGCAGTCGAAGCTGTCCGGCCCCTCCTGACTCCATACGTATGGGTCGCCCAGCTGCGCCTTGGCCACTGCGATGAGCCCCTCTGCGCTGGCGGAGCCGGAATCGCTGATGGAACCGCCGCCGGAGTCAGTAGCGGCCGCGGTGGTGGAGGGCTTTGGTGTGCTGGAGGGCTTTGGCGTGCTTGTGGGCTTGGGCGTAGGGGTGGGCGTGGGGTTTACCTTAGGCTTGGCGCGCGGGGAATACAGAAGATCCATCGTCTCGCGGTCCGCCGTATCGCCGTCGCTGAGGCCGTTTTTCAGCCGGAATGCCGATACTGCTCTTGAGGTGGCCGTGCCGTAGTAGCCGTTGGTCTTGTCGCTGTAATAGCCCAGCTCGCTGAGCCGTTCCTGCAGCGTGACTACGTCGTCGCCCTTGTCGCCCTTTTCAATCATGTATACCTGTGCGGAGTCGGAAAACAGTATGCTCTGCGTAAGCGGGTCAGCTTCGCCGGTTTGGGTCATATAATGTACGCGCTGAAAGCGCTTCACCGCCTCCTGCGTGGCGGGGCCGAAATACTCAGTGGGCTCGTCGGAGTCCATATAGCCCAGCTCCATCAGCCGCTCCTGTACCTGTGCCACGGCGGAATCCTCCGCGCCGAACGCTAGCGCCGCGTATTCGTAATCCGTCTCCGCGGCAGCCGCTCCATCCTGCTGCAGGGAGTAGCCGGCGGAGGTCTGCGTTGCGGTATATTCCGAAGCGTCGGTAACGGATGCTTCGACTGCTTCCGGCGCCGGGGTGTCGTCGGGGAGTATCTCCATAACCTCTGCGGGCGCTGCTGCATTGAGCGTCGCAGGCAGCACTGCCAAGCCTGCGATCAGTACGCAGGCAAGCGCGGCAAGCGGCAGTCCGAAGCGCCGCATAAAGCGCGTTAAGCCGGTGCTTTCAATATAGCTTTTTTCCTCATGCTTTGACATATATAGCTATTATACCGCAGCTGCGCCGTGAGCGCCAGCCCGTATATGGCTGCACATAACGCGCACACTGCCCCGGGATAAGCTCCCGGGGCGTACAGGCTGTCGAAAAAGTCAATTTTGACTTTTTCGAGTTTGCAGCCTTTGCCTCTCGCCAAAAGGCTGCGCCTGTTGGCTCCCGGGCGGCAAGGACTGAGAGGAGCAGGGAAAATCTGCGATTTTCCTTCCGGTCTGACGCACAGGTCGCCAGACCGGATTTAACATTAAGGGCTTCGGCCCTTAATAATCCCGGGGCTTATCAACAGACTCACCGCCCCGGGATAAGCTCCCGGGGCGGTTTTTTCATTTACTGGGCTTCACATTGCGCTGCGTCTGCGGTGCAGTACGACCATGCCGGCAAGCAGCGCTCCCGCCGCGAACAGCAGCACCCCGCCAATCGCTGGCGAGCCCGTTGCGGGCACCTCGGGCGAATAGGTGACGGAGGGCGACCACGGGCGGGTATTGCCGGCGTTTTTGGTGTATTTCATCAAAAACGGGCTAAAGCTGGTGGTTTGATAGCACACGCCGTAGGGGGTATACGTAAGCTCCATGGGATCGGCGGTAAGCAGCTCGCCGGAGCCGGTGTAGTGATCCACGGTCACATTGTAGCGCTGACGCATGACGGCCTCGTCCGCCACATACGTCACGCCTGCGGGATACGGCCAGTATACGCTCACCGTGCTGCCTGCGGGTATAGAAACATCATTGCCGTAGGCGTCCACAAGGTGCAGGTCCAGCAGCTGATAGCGTCCGTTTGCGCCAGCGTTCACCTCGGTTACGATAAGCTCCTCGCTGCGCAGGTAGTATACGCCCTCCAAACCGTCCACCACCGCGAAGGGCCGGCCCAGCGCCGCCGCCGCGGACATATCGGCGTCCGACGCGCCGGGCTCAAGCGCGGCGATATCCGTTACCGCCTGATACGGCTTCAATATGAGCATGATGTACTCTATGGTAGTGCCGCTGCCGTCCAGCACTATCGCGTCGCCGTTTGCGTCGTACCACTGCACAAACATCATATCCGCGTTGCATACTATCGTATCGCGCACCGAGTATACCTGCATATTCATTCCGTCCAGCGTGCTGCTGACGCAGTATTTTCCGGAATGCAGCCGTGCCGCACCGCCATCCAGACCGCTTACATTTTCCAGCTGCTGAGTGGCCATACTGTTTACCACGATATCGGGATTGTTGTCGTAAAGACCTATAAACCAATAGTCTACACGGCAGCTTACCGCGCCGCTTGGCGGCAGTATGCTGGGATAATCCAGCCCATAGTCGCACAGCGCGTCAAGATCCAGCGTGGCAAGATCTATACTGTTAGGTATCTCAAAACACCACGCGCCAGTTTCCGTATCATATCGGAAAAGGTCAGAATTGCAGGCGTCCACGCCTATCAGCCTTGTGCGGGACAGAGGCGCGGGCGAAAACGCTTCAAGCATCCAATAATCCTCTGTGACGGGGTCGGTCTGCCAAAACAGCATTTCGGTATCCAGCAGGTCGCCGTTTTCATACAGCCATTCCAGCCGCCACGAGCCTACGTTTACCCTGTTGCAGCTATCAAGCCCCACCCCCAGCGTGGCGCGGCCGTCACTATCCAAGCGTACGTCGTCGCCGTTGCATCTAAGCGAGGTAGCGCTGGCGTTGGGCCGCAGTATCTCGGCATAGAGCTCCACGCCGCTTGAATAGTCCTCCCCGTCCAGCGCATAGACGATAGTGCCGTCCGAATAGGACGCTGTGGACGCAGGGCTGCTGTATGCCGTGACGCGCACCGCGTCGGGTATGCAGTCGGAATACTTGTAGGTCTTCTCGGTTTCGCCCTCGTCCGCGGGGCGCATGTGTATATCCACGCGGCCGTAGTGTGCGATATCGTATTCATCCCACCACTTCAGACAAATGGTTCCTTCCAGCTCGCAGGGAGTAAACAGCATACTGCTTCCGTCCACGCCCGCCATGGCGATGGTCTCCAGCATTTCTGCATACTTTGCGCCGTTGGCCGATACCGGCTCGCGCTTGTTATCGTCATTGGTATAGCTGTCCAGTGCGCTTACGACATATTCGTCGGGAGCGTTGATGTTGGTGCCCAGCAGTACATACGTCTGCGTACCGGACGGGAGCGCCATGCGCAGGCCGATCAATACCTCCTGCGACGAGGGGGAGTTGAGATACAGCGCGTACCAGTCCGCCGCATCGGTTATGGTATATATCAGGTTGTTAACAAGCGGCGCGCTCGTCCTGGACTCCGCAGGGTCGTTCGCGTTAGCAGAATCGCTTATATCCACATTTGTGCTGGTGGAGAGCGCCATGCAGCCCGCATAGCTGCCCATGCCCACCACGGTAACGCCGCCCATATTCTCTACGCCGGTATTAGCGTAGGCGGGCGGCACCACGGCGATCTTGAGCTTTTCGGTCTTAATGGCGCCGCCGGTCATATTCCAGCGCACATAATATGTTTGTTCGCTCACAGCCGTCGCGGTTATATCTATCGCCGTGGTCACGGTCAGCTCCGTACCGGAGGCCGCGACGTTGGCGGCAGTCGACGTATACGCGGGATCCGCATATACCGCGCAGTCAGAAGCGTAAGCGCCGGAAGGCGGAGTAATATTCGTTACGGCGCTTGAGCCTGCAAAGGTCTGTGCCGGAGAATAGGTTACAAGGCCGCCGCTTATTGCCGGGGAAAGTCCGTCCGTGCCATCTGCCGCAATGCGGGAGGTGGGTATGGCTGTGGGCAGATAGGCAAGCTCGAGGCTTACAGAAAGCACCGCCGGCTCCCCGACCTGTACGCCGGCTTCGTCCAGCCAGACATACTTGGAGTACTGCACAAAGCCGTTGCCGTTATCGTACTGGCTTTTATCATAGCGCGTGCCGCCGTTTAGTGGGGAATTCTTATTGCCCAGTGATTGTATATCCGGCTCGCTTGCGCGTCCCGGGTTAAGCCAGTTCACGCCGTCGTCGCTGAATTGCACGTAATACTTCGTTATGCTCGTATCCGTGGCCACGGCCTCCGGAATGGTGTAATGCGTTTCTATGCGCAGGTACTTCTCGCCGTTTTGCTCCTGCCAGTCCGCATCGGAAAGCGCTGTATGTATGCTGAAGGTATAATCGTTTCCGTTTTGCGAGGCGGCCACCTTGCCGGATATGCTGCCGCTTTCGCCGCCTAAAAGCACCATGGTTGCCTGTCCCGCGCCGCTGCTTCCGACTTCAACCGAGCTTGCGGCCAGCGCCGCCGGCGCAAATACGCACACCGTCATCACAATGGCAAGCACCGCAGCCATTATTCGTTTGTTCATCCTTTACCCCCAAAAAGCATAATCGTACTCCTATATGATATCACACACCGCTGCCTGTGTCTTGGTCTGCCAGACAGAAAAACGAGGCTCAGACGCGCAAAACTGTCGAATAACGGCGAGGAATGCGCAGTGCGCTTGAAGAGCCTGCCCCGTATTGTTATAATGCCAACGCATGCATAAAACACAGTGGGGGAGTGGTTATGTGTCTGATCCGAGGCGGGAGGCCGCCGACGTACTGAAATACATCGGTATGAATCCTAAATATCGCGGCTATATCTACATGCTTTTGATGCTCCAGATCACCCAAAACCATCCACAGGCTATATTTAATCTTTCGCGCGAGCTGTATTCTGCCGTAGCGAAGGAGTACGGAGTAAGCCTAATATCGGTGGAGCGGGGTGTGCGCTTTGCCATACGCCGCACATGGGAGGACGGCAACATAGCCGTGCTCCGCAAGCTGTTCGGCGGCTACGACCGCCGCTTTGCGCCTACCAACGGCGAGTTCATCGCCACGGTGACAGAATGCCTGCTGTTTTCGAGGCTGGGCGAGGTGCAGCTGAAGTTTGTGCTGTAAGAAGCACGACAGGACGGCATAGGGCATTTTGCGCTAAAGTGCATTGCATGTACGGGCGATGCGGGTTATTATTGTGGTATGGAAACGCGCGAAAAAAACCGCATGATGCTGCCTGCGCTGCTCATTGTGATGCTAACAGGATATGTGCTGCTGCACGATCTGGCCGGGGGCACGCTGCTATCCCATTCCGCATGGGATAGCTATACCCTGCAGGCGCTCGCCTGGCGGGAGGGAAAAACATACCTTTCGCAGAACTATACATATTTGGAGCTGGCGATATATCAGGGGCGGTACTATGTTTCCTTTCCGCCCGTGCCCAGCCTTGTGATGCTGCCGCTTACGTTCATATTCGGCGGCAACACTCCAAACAACCTTGTTATGGCGGCATACGCAATGGCCACCGTGAGCCTTGCGTACCTTGCGCTGCGCAGGGCCGGTACCGGCGCGTATTCCGCTGCGGCCACGGCGCTGTTCTACGTATGGGGCAGCAATATGCTGTGGATGAGCATGGACGGCGGGGTGTGGTTTCAGGCGCAGTCGCTGTGTATGCTGCTGTCCACCGGCGCGGTATGCGCTGCGCAGCGGGGCAGACGCATTTTGGCGTATGCGCTTATAGCGCTGGCGGTGGGGTGCAGGCCGTTTGTGATAGTGGCGTTTATCCCGCTGTGCGTGTACTTCTTCTGCGCGGATCGCGCTGAGCATCCAAACGAGCGCGCCCTGCGCACGGCGGCGCGGCAGCTGCCTTGCCTTATACTGCCCGCGCTGATAGGCGGGGCGTATATGTGGTATAACTATATACGCTTCGACTCGGTACTGGAGTTTGGCCACAACTACCTGCCGGAATTTACTGGGGCCGAGCACGGCCAGTTCTGGATAGGCTATCTCGGGCAGAATCTGTACAATATCTTCCTGCGCCCCATTACGCTGAAAGCCGGCGGCGCGCTCAACTATCCGTTTTTTGACGGGTTCATATTCTATATTGCAAACCCCATATACATAGTGCTGTTTTTCCGTATGCTGGGCGATATCAAGCACAGGCGGCTGGACGCGTCCCGCGCCGCGCTGCTTATCGCCATACCCGCAGGGCTGGTGCTTTTGTGTATGCACAAGACCTTTGGCGGCTGGCAGTTCGGCGCACGCTATACGGTGGACTACATACCGCTTGTGCTTGCGTATATGCTGTACCGCGGCGGGCTCAAGCGCAGTGAATATCTCATAGCCGCGCTGGGGCTGATGTTCAACGCCTACGGCGCGGCTGCGATGAATATATACTTTTGATCTGGAGGTAAAAACGATGGTAATCATGGAAATGGAAAACGGCGGCGTGATAAAGCTTACACTGGACAGAGCCGCCGCGCCCAACACGGTGAACAACTTTTTGCAGCTGGTGAGCGAGGGCTTTTACGACGGCCTCACGTTCCACCGCGTCATACCCGGCTTTATGGTGCAGGGCGGCTGCCCCGACGGCACCGGCATGGGCGGCCCGGGCTACCACATAAAGGGCGAGTTTTTGGCCAACGGCGTGCCTAACCCCATAAAGCATGAGCGCGGCGTTATATCCATGGCCCGCGCGATGAACCCCAACTCCGCCGGCAGCCAGTTTTTCATAATGCACGCGGATTCCCCGCACCTTGACGGGCAGTACGCCGCGTTTGGCCGCGTGACGGAGGGAATGGACGTGGTGGACGAGATCGCCGCAGCCGCAACCAATATGCAGGACAAGCCGCTTACGCCTGTGCGCATAGAGCGCGTCACCATCGAGGACGAGGAGTATTCCGCGCCGGAAAAGTGCTGACATGCGCACGCTCAGCGTTCACGCGTCGCGGGAATACGCGGTGCACATAGGGCCGGGCCTGCTTGGCGAGCTGCCCCGGCTTTGCGACGGGCTGTTTTCCCGCGCGCTGGTCATTACGGACGAAAACGTGGCAAAGCTGTATTCAGTACCCGTTCCGGCTGCGGAATTATGCGTGCTTCCTGCGGGGGAGCGCAATAAGACGCAAGGGACGCTCATGCGCATATACCGTGTGCTGGAGGCGGGCGGCTTTACCCGCGCAGATGCTGTTATCGCACTGGGCGGCGGGGTCGTTACGGACATGGCGGGGTTTGCCGCGGCCACCTATATGCGCGGCATGAGGCTTGTACTCTGCCCCACCACGCTTATAGCTCAGGCGGACGCTGCAATAGGCGGAAAGTGCGGCGTAAACCTGGACTGCGGTAAAAACCTTGTAGGCACGGTATGCCAGCCGCACATCGTAATAGCGGATACGGACACGCTGAACACCCTGCCCCCGCGCGAGCTTGCGCAGGGGCGCGCGGAGCTTATCAAGTGTGGCTGCATAGCGGATGCGGCGTTGTTTTTGGAGGTAGCGTCCGGGCGTTCGGGCGAGGAACAGATATTTACCGCCTGCGACATAAAGCGCCGCTATGTGGAGCTGGACGAGACGGATAACGGTGTAAGGCACATGCTGAACTTCGGGCATACCTTGGGCCATGCGTTGGAGCGTGAAAGCGGTTTTTCACTTTTGCACGGCGAGGCGGTGGCTGCGGGTATGGCGTACGCAGCGCGTTTGGGCGAAAAGCTTGGCGTGACAGAGCCGGGTACGGCCTCCGCGATAAGCGCGGCGCTCGAAAAGCAGGCTCTGCCCTCAAGGCTGCCCTGCGACCGGGCGGCAATGCTTGCACAGCTCAAATACGAAAAAAAGCGGGAGGGTGCGCTCATCTCCGCGGTGCTGCTCAAGCGCATAGGCGAGTGTACCGCCGCGCAGTTCACGCCGGAGGAGTTTTTATCGGCGCTATGAATAGTATTATTACGCGGGAGGACAGGTCCATGAAGGAAATAACCATGTTCATACAGGGGGGCTGCCCGCATTGTATGCTGGCAGAGCGATATGTCAATAAGCTGCAGCAGGATCCGCGCTATGCCGGTATCACCGTGCATGAGATAGACGAGCGCAGGCAGGTCGAGCTTGCCAATTCCTACGACTACTGGCTGGTACCCAGCTTCTACATAGGCCGCGAAAAGCTGCACGAGGGCCATGCCGAATACGCCGACGTAAAGGCCGTGTTCGACGCTGCGCTCACAAGCTGAGCTCCGCGCCGTGGCGAACCCGGTAACGGTGATAAACCGGCCGCTTTTTGGCCGCATAACGGTCCCTCCCTCCAAGAGCCTTACCCACAGGGCGCTGATACTTTCCGCGCTTTCGGGCGGCAGCGTCACTCACCCTGCCCGCTGCGACGATAAGGACGCCACGCGGCGCTGCCTTGAAGCTATGACGCGGGGTGATACGATGGATGCGGGCGGCTCCGCTACAACGCTAAGGCTGCTGATACCGCTTTCGCTGCTGTACGGCGGAGGGCGCTTTATTGCGGACGCCACGCTTATCAACCGCCCGCTGGATGTATATGAACGGCTTGGCATACGCATAGCCCGGCACGGCAATCAAATTGCGGCGTCGGGAAAGCTGACCGGCGGCGAATACCTTATCGACGGCGGCGTAAGCTCACAGTTCATATCCGGGCTGCTGATAGCCCTGCCGCTTGTCAGCGGCGACAGCCGCATAATCGTAAGCAAACCCGTCAGCGCGCCGTATATTCAGCTTACGCTGGACGTTATGCGCGCCTTCGGAGTGGAAGCTTGCGTGCAGGACGGCGCATACGTCATCCCGGGCGGCCAGCGGTACCGGCCCTGCGCCTACAGCGTGGAGGGGGATTGGTCGTACGCGGCCAACTTCATAGCGGCTAACGCACTGGGCGGGAATGTGGAGCTTGCGGGCCTCAGCCAAGAAAGCGCGCAGGGCGACCGCGCCATAACCGGGCTTATCGGGCGGGAGGCCGCGGATGTAGCCGGCACGCCGGATCTTCTGCCTATACTCATGGCCGCAGCCTGCGCAAAGCACTGCGATACGGTGCTGTACAACACCGGGCGGCTCAAGTACAAGGAGAGCGACCGTCCGCAGATTACCGCCGCGCAGCTTGCGCGCTTAGGCGCGGAGATCACGGTCGCGGAAAACAGCGTTACGGTACACGGTCACGGTGGACTTTACGGGGGAAGCGTAGAAAGCAGCGATCACCGTGTGATAATGGCGCTGGCGATTGCCGCCGCCGTATGCGATTCTCCCGTTACGATATGCGGCGGTGAAAGCACGGCCAAGAGCGCGCCGCAGTTCTTTTCGGATATAGGCTTGTTAGGAGGGCTTGCACTGGCATGAGCATGTATACGCAACGGGCCGGCGCGCTCACGCTTACGCTGTTTGGCGGTACGCACGAGCGCGAGCTGGGATGCACTATCACGGGCTTGCCCGCGGGCGGGCGTGTGGATGCGGACGCGCTCTGCTCATATATGAGCCGCCGTTCGCCGCGCACGGGCGCGCTTGCCAGTACGCCCCGCGCTGAGGACGACGGCTTTACGATCACCTCCGGGTTTGCGGGCGGCGCGCTTACGGGCGAACCGCTGCGCTGCGTTATCCCCAATAAGGACGTTAAGCCGCATACCAGACCAAGGCTGACCTTCCGCCCGTCCCATGCGGACTATTCATCATATGCAAAATACGGCGCCGCCGCGCCGGACATATTCTCCGGCAGGATGACCGCGCCCATGGTGTTTGCAGGCGGCATAGCCAAGCAGCTGCTGAGCGCGCGCGGCGTGGAGACCGCCGTACACATCGCATGTATTGGCAGCGTGGCCGATGCGCCGTTTGATCCGCTGGAGCCTCGGCCGCAGTTCGCTTTACTGGACCCGTATTTCCCATTAAACAACAGATCGGCGCTTGCCGCCATGGAGCGGGAGCTTTTGTGCGCGCGGGAGGAGGGGGACAGCGTGGGCGGCGCGGCGGAATGCGCCGCGGCAGGACTGTCCGCCGGACTGGGGGAGCCGCTGTTTGGCTCGCTCAAGTGCGCGCTTTCTGCCGCGCTGTTCGCCATACCCGGCGTGTGCGCGGTGGAGTTTGGCGCGGGGGAGGCCATATCGCATATGCGCGGCTCCGCCGCCAACGACCCGTTTTCATTAAGCGGGAATACTGTGCGCACCTTAACAAACAATTCCGGCGGCATAAACGGCGGTATATCAAACGGTATGCCGCTGATAGTGCGCGCCGCGTTTCGCCCCGTGCCCACGATAGCGCGATCGCAGCGCACGGTGGATATGGAACGCATGACAGAAACGGAATACGCATTCTCCGGCCGCAACGATGTGTGCATACTGCCGCGCGGCGCGGTGGCGGTGGAGGCGGCGGTATGCTTTGTGCTGCTGGGGCTCATATTGCAAATGGAGGTGCAGGATGAAGGGCGATAAGCTGGATATGGAGGCGCTGCGTCTTGCTTTGGACGAAACAGACCGGATGCTCGTAGCGGGACTGGAGCGGCGCATGGAGCTGGTGCGAGAGATAGCAGCCTATAAACGTACGCACGGACTTCCCGTATGCGACGCTGCGCGCGAGGAGGATATGCGTGCAGCGCGTGCAGCATGGGTGCAGGACGGTAGAAACGCCGGCTGCGTCGATGCGCTGACGGAAAGCCTGCTGTCATACTCAAAAAACGAGCAGCGCAGGCTGTATAACGTGTACCTCATAGGTATGCCGGGCGCGGGCAAAAGCTATTTTGCGCGGCGCATAGCCGAAAACAGCCCGCTTGCGCTTATGGATACCGACGATATGGCAGTAGCCATGGGCGGCATGAGCATAGCGGAGATATTTGAGCTGCGCGGGGAGGCGGGCTTCAGGACACTGGAGCGCGGCGTGCTTATGGAATGTGCCCGCAGGGGCGGCTGCATAGTAGCTACCGGCGGCGGCATAGTGAGCGCTGAAAACGTAGAGCTTATGCGCACGAGCGGCCGCGTGGCGTTCCTTGACCGCTGCCTTGACGCGCTGCTGGAGCAGGACCATACCGGCCGGCCGCTTATAGGCAGCGGGGAGGACGTAGTGCGGCTGTACGAGCAGCGGCACGCCGCGTATGCGGCGGCGGCGGATATCACGCTGGACCCCGATGCGCCGGGGGCGCTGCAGACACTGTTGGCCTGCTGCGCGGAATAATTACGAACCGGTCTATTTGTGCAGCTGCCGCTCATGGGGCAGCCCGGGCAGACCGCCCGCGGGGACGCCTGTAAACCGGAGCGCGACATCAGCGAGCAGATCTTCAATGCAATATACGTTCACGCCGGCGGCACGGATATATGACCGGCTGACATATCAAATTCATTTTTGGGCACGGACAGGTTGACATATCCGTTTTATTGACTATAATAGGATTTGCGACTAAATCGCAAATGCATAAGGTGGGAGGCGGCAGCGTGAAGCAATATAAAACGCAGCAGCGAGAGGCGCTGCTGTCATTTTTTATGAATAACCCCGAGCGTAAGCTATCGCCGGACGATATACTCTGCGAGCTGCCGGCTGAGCTTAAAATAAGCCGCAGCGCCGTATACCGCAACCTCGACCGCATGGCGTCCGACGGCCTGCTGGAAAGATCCGCCGCAGCGGAGGGACGAAAAACGCTTTACCAGTATGCCGGGCGGGAACGCGACTGCGGCCGCGTACATCTGCGCTGCGAGAGGTGCGGCAGTGTATTCCATATGGAACGCGAGGCCGACGAGCAAAAGCTGGACGTGCTGCTCAAGCAAAACGGGCTGCAGCTGGACGGCCGCGCCACCGTAATACTCGGCGTTTGCCGGGGCTGCCGCTATTCAGGCGAAGAATAAGGCGCTGAGGCCTGTGCCCGCTCAATACTACCGACTTTTGGGAGGTCTTATCATAATGAAGAAGCTATTCGTCGTATTTGTATGTGCTGTAATTGCAATAGGACTTACCGGGGGCTGCTCCGGTGCTGCCGACGGCGCGCAGGACGACGGCAAGCTTAGCATCGTATGCGCCATATTTCCGGAGTACGACTGGACAAAACAAATACTTGGCGCTGCCGACAGCGCCGAGCTTATGCTGCTTTCCAGCGGCGTGGATCTGCACAGCTACCAGCCCACCGCCGAAGACATAATTAAAATATCCACCTGCGACCTGTTCATATATGTGGGCGGCGAGTCCGACGAGTGGGTACGGGACGCGCTTAGCGAGGCGTCAAACGAGAACATGGTCGTAATCAGCCTGATGGATATACTGGATGACGCCGTGGCCGAGGAGGAGCTGGTCGAGGGTATGGAAACCAATGAGGAAGCCGCGGAGGACGGGGTCGAGTACGACGAGCACGTCTGGCTCTCGCTGAAGAATGCAAAGACCGTATGCGCATATATAGCCGCACAGCTTTCCGATATGGATGCGGCCAACGCTGACGCATATGCACAAAACGCAGAAGCGTACATAGCCAAGCTGGACGCACTGGATGCGGAGTATCAGGCCGCGGTAAACAGCGCGGCGGGGGATACGCTGCTTTTCGCCGACCGCTTCCCGTTCAGGTATCTTGCAGCCGATTACGGCCTTAACTATTACGCCGCGTTTGCGGGCTGCTCGGCAGAAACGGAGGCGAGCTTTGAGACCATAGCGTTTTTAGCCGATAAGGTGGACGAGCTGGGCCTTACCAGCGTAATCGTAATAGAGGGAGCAGGGCACAGGATAGCTGAGACCATCATAGAAAACACCGCGTCCGGCGATCAGACCGTGCTTACGCTGGACTCCATGCAGTCCACCACGCTTGAGGACGCGGAGGCCGGCACAACGTATCTGTCCATAATGCAAAGCAATCTTGAGGTGCTGAAGCAGGCGCTCAACTGATCGGAGGAATTATACGCATGGCATTGTTGACCTGCCGGGATCTCACACTCGGCTATGAGGGCACAAAGGTTGTAGAGGGGCTCAGCTTTACGGTGGAGCACGGCGACTATTTGTGCATAGTCGGGGAGAACGGCTCCGGAAAAAGCACGCTTATGAAGACTATACTCCGGCTGAAGGCGCCGCTTTCCGGCTCCATACTTACCGGCGACGGCCTTAAGCAGAACGAGATAGGCTACCTCCCTCAGCAGACAGCCGTGCAGCGGGATTTTCCCGCGTCGGTGCGCGAGATAGTGCTTTCCGGCTGCCTTAACCGCTGCGGTCTGCGCCCGTACTATTCCAAGGAGGAAAAGCGGCTGGCCGCGGCCAATATGGAAAAGCTGGGCATAATCGGGCTTGCTTCAGCCTGCTACCGGGAGCTTTCCGGCGGGCAGCAGCAGCGCGTGCTTTTAGCCCGCGCGCTGTGCGCAACGCGCAAGCTGCTGCTGCTGGACGAGCCGGTGGCCGGGCTGGATCCCAAGGTCACCGCGGATATGTACGGCCTTATAGAGCGGCTCAACCGCGATGATGGCATAACGGTCATCATGATATCCCACGACGTGGCCGCCGTGCGCTACGCCCGGCATATACTGCACATTGGGCATAAGCCGCTGTTTTTCGGTACTACCGCCGATTACCTGAAAAGCCCCGTGGGGCAGGCCTATGTTCCCGCAATGGAGGGTATTGGTGATGCTTGAAACGCTTGCGCTGTACTTTGAATATCCGTTTGTGCGCTATGCGCTGACAGTCGGCGTGCTGATAGCGTTTTGCTCGTCGCTTTTGGGCGTGACGCTGGTGCTGAAGCGCTTTTCCTTCATAGGCGACGGACTTTCGCATGTGGCCTTCGGCGCTATGGCGGCCGCCACGGTACTCAACCTTTCCAACAACATGCTGCTGATACTGCCAGTTACCGTGCTGTGCGCGATACTTCTGCTTCGCGCCGGGCAAAACGCAAGGATAAAGGGCGACGCGGCTGTGGCGATGATATCTGTGGGTGCGCTTGCCCTGGGCTATCTCATTATGAACGTGTTTTCCACCTCCTCCAATCTGACGGGCGACGTCTGCACCACGCTTTTCGGCTCTACGTCGATACTTACGCTCACGCCTGCGGAGGTGTGGATATGCGCCGTCATGTCCGTGGTGGTGATAGCGGTGTTTCTGCTGTTTTATAACAAGATATTCTCCGTTACCTTCGACGAGGATTTCGCGCAGGCGACCGGCACACGCGCAAACGCCTACAATTTGCTTATTGCGGTGGTGATAGCGTTTGTGATAGTGCTTGCGATGAATCTGGTGGGGTCATTGCTGATATCCGCGCTGGTGATATTTCCGGCGCTTTCCGCTATGCGCGTGTTCAAGAGCTTCCGCGCGGTCATAATATGCTCAGCGGTATTCTCGGTGGTATGCACCGCGCTGGGTATGCTTATAGCCATACTCGCGGGAACGCCCGTAGGCTCCACGATAGTGGCGGTGGATATAGCCGGCTTCGGGCTGTTTTGGCTGGCCGGCGGCATTACCAAAGGAGTTGCAAAATGAAGAACAGGCTGCTTCCCATACTGCTTATGTGTGCGCTGTGCTTGAGCGGCTGCGCGCTGAACCAGACCGCCGAGACGGCGGTGACGCCCGTGACCGTACAGAATCCCGCGCCCGGGCAGACCCAAACGCCAGAGGCGTCCGGCAGCGCCGGCTACGCTGTGGACGTGCCGGGCATAGTGGACCTTACGGCGCTTTCCAGTACCATGGTGTACGCGGAGGTGTTCAATATGGTGTGCGCACCGGAGGATTACATAGGCCGAACGGTCAAAATGGCGGGCCAGTTCGCCGCAAGCGAGGATGCCGATACCGGTATGATCCGCTTCTCCTGCATGATCGCGGACGCTACCGCCTGCTGCCGGCAGGGGCTGGAATTCATGCTGGCAAGCGACGCCGTATATCCGGACGACTACCCTGCCCCCGGCACGGAAATAACCGTTACCGGCGTTTTCGAAACCTACGAGGAGGGCGGGTATACCTACTGCCGGCTTGCGGACGCCGAGATGGTGATATAGCGCATGGAAAACTTCTGCAATGCGGCCATCCGCCGCGACACCACGGACTCCTGCGGCGCGGTGGTATACCGGCGCGATGCTGGCGGCGTTTCAGTGCTGCTGATACGCAGCCGCCACGGCTGGTCCTTCCCCAAGGGGCATATAGAGCCGGGCGAGACCGAGTATGAGACCGCCCTGCGCGAGGTGCGGGAGGAAACCGGCGTCACCGCGCGCATTATGGGCGACTTCCGGCGGGAAGCGCCGTCGTGTTTGGCGGGCGACGACCGCAGGGTGATATTCTTCCTTGCCGAATATGTCGGCGGCGCGGTGCAGGCAAACCTCAGCGAAACGCAGGCGGCGGTCTGGGCAAGCGTCCAGGACGCGCCGTGTATGGTAGGCTATCCGCCGGATAACGCCGTGCTCATGGATGCGCTGGAGGTAATAGCGGGTAATTGATATGCTAAAGCGGGCGGTGAGCTTACGTTCACCGCCTCAGCTTTGTGCTTTTTGCTTTATACGCGCCGCTTTTTGAAACTGGCAGGCGGCGTTAAGACTGCGGCTGGGGTTGCGCTGCTATACTCAGCCCCGTTCCGTTGCTTTTGAGCCACCTCCGCCGGGCGGCATAGTCCGGCAGATACCGCGCCACCTCCGCCCAGAAGTGCGCCTGATGGTCGGCATAGCGCATGTGTGCAAGCTCGTGTATCACCACATACTCAATTATTTCCGGCGGCGCCATTATCAGCCGCCAGCTTAGGTTTATGCCCGTACCGGAGCAGCTTCCCCAGCGGGTCTTTGCGCTGGATAGCCGCAGCTTTGGCAGGCCAAGCCCCATCAGCGCTGCGCAGCGGGAAAGCTCGCGCGAGAAGTACTCCCGTGCCTGCGCCTTGTACCATCCTGTGATGAGCGTGGCAGCGCGCTCAGCGTCCGCAGCTATGGGCAGCTCCAACACACCGCCGCGCAGAACAACGCGCCGCGTTTCCGTACGGCGCATTGGATAGCTTTGCCCCAGCAACACAAACGGCTCGCCGTCCGCGTACAGATGCGGCGGATTCTTTGCGGCGGCCTCTGCCGCCCGTTTCTTTCGCTCGGCTATCCATGCGGATTTTTCCGTGATGAAGCGCTGTATGTGCGCCATACTCAGGCGCATGGGTGCACGCACGATAAGCTGCCCACACTCATCCACGCTTATTGCAAGCGTGCGTCGGCGGGAGCGTATCAGCACGGCGTCCTGCAGCGCAGCTCCGTTCAACGCATGTACCTTAGCTCGTCCAGTTCTCGCCGGTCCGATACTATGGGACGGCCCTCTGCATCCGTTAGCACCGTAAGTCCGCCGGAGTAGCCGGATGCGTGGTAAAGATAGTTTACGCCGGTCTCCACGTCCACCCATATTTCGTTTACGCCCGCCCAGCGGGAATCCTTGTATTTGCGTATAAAACGGTTGTTATATGCCATAACGGCCTCCTTCATAAAAATATGCGGTGCGGGCCGCCGCCGGGGGAGACGCGGTAGAAATCCGCGCTGCGGCCGGTTGCCCTTTTATATGCCTCGCCTATTTTGTTTTCCAATTCGTCAGCAGCGCCGGAGCGTACAAGCGCCACCGCGCAGCCGCCAAAGCCTGCGCCGGTCATGCGCGCGCCCAGCACGCCTTCATTCTCCAGCGCCCAAGCCGCGCTTACCAGTGCGTCCAGCTCCGGCCCGGTCACCTCGAAATCATCGCGGAGCGAGGCGTGGGATTCATCCATAAGCCTGCCGAAGCCCGTTATATCGCCCGCGCAGAGCATCCGGTACGCATTTTCGGTACGCGCCTGTTCGCTCACGGCGTGACGGGCGCGGCGGTACAGCGTGCCGTCTGCAATAAGGCCGCCAAGCTCCTCAAAGCGGGCGGGAGAAAGCGCGCACAGGCAGGGAATATCAGCATAGTGCTGCAATATGGCAAGCGCAGACTCACACTCGCCGCGCCGCTGATTGTATTTGGAATCCGCCAGCGCGCGGCGCTTGTTAGTGTTCATGATGATAAGCGAATACTCTCTTATATCCAGCGGGGCGTATTCATATTCTAGCGACGAGGTATCGATATACAGCGCGCAATCCGGTCTTGCGAGCGCCGACGCCAGCTGATCCATCACGCCGCAGCTCACGCCGACGTATTCGTTTTCCGCGCGCCGCGCAAGCAGCGCCATGTCGAATAAAGGTATGTTCAGCCCGAACATTTCGCTCAGCGCAAACAGCGTAAGCACATCTATGGACGCGCTGGAGGAAAGCCCGGAGCCTAACGGCAGGTCTCCGCAGACGCACATATCGAACCCGCCCAAGGCGAAGCCTGCGTCCTGCAGCGCCCAAACAGCGCCCAAAGGATAGTTGGCCCAACCCATCGCGGAGTCAAAACGGAGCGCGTCCAGACCACATTCCAGTACGCCGTTTTGCGGAAAGCCTGCCGAATACAGCCGTATGCGTCCGTCGCTGCGGCGAACAAACGCGCCGTATGTGCCCATATCCAGCGCGCAGGGCAGCACGCAGCCGCCGTTGAGGTCGGTGTATTCGCCTATGAGGTTTACCCTCCCGGGCGCGAAGCACATGAGCTCCGGCTCAGCGGAAAAAACGCTTTTGAAGCAGGCGGCGAGCTTTTGTTTCATTTGAGCATCTCCAAAAAACAATGAATACCGTTCGGCAAAACGCCGTGCACGTAATTGATTTTACATCATATTGCCGTATCGCGCTATATACTGAGTTTTGTTTTTATGCTTTGGGATAAAAGCAATTCCGCATGGCAATAATAAGCCACGAAAACAGCCGGCCCAAGCCGGCGCCGTTTAGGAGGCAAACCAAACATGAAAAGGATCAACGTGCTCATTTTGGCGGCTCTGACGGCAGCTTTGCTGCTATCGGTCGGCTGCAAGCGCAGCACAACCCCCACCCCAAGCCCGTCCCCGATACTGACGGCCACGCCCATGCCCAGCGCGGCGATAACGCCGGAGCAGCCGGCGACTTCCCCCGACACCTTGGCCTCGCCGGATACATCGGCCGGTATGACCATACCCGACTTTGAGGAGGGCAAGGTGGTGACGGAGGCAGACGTGCCCGATGTTGTAAAGGCGGTAACCGACAAGTACCCGGACGCCAAGATCAAGACTATCACCATGGAGACCTACGAGGACAAACAGTGCTATCATGTGCTGCTCGAGGAGGCTGTGGACGGCAACAAGGATCTTATGGTAACGCCGGACGGCACCGTTACCCCGATGAAAACGGACGCGCAGTAAGCGCGCTCACCTTCAAAAAAGCGGCGCATGCCGCTTTTTTCGTAATATCAGCCATACCGTCCGGGCAAATCGTTGGTTTTAACGATAGGACCGGCTGTTTGCTATGGCGGGCTGTTTCGCTTGTTGCGTTTCAGCGCGGCAAACAGTACAATTTTTTTTAGGAAATGCCTGTCCGGCTTTGCCTGTGATTTACCGACCTGTACATTCGAAGCTTACATAACCCTTCCCATCCCGCTTGCTGTATAAAAGCGCCATGCGCGCTAAAAAGGAGGATAAAACCTCGAAAAAAGCCTTGACCTTGACTTTGTGCGTTATGCTTATTGCAATCCTGCTCGCCGGCTGCAATACAAGCAAGCTAACAATTCAAAACATCGACACATACGCCAACACCTTTGATCTTGTCGATTCCAGCACCGGCGATGTTATACAATACGATACGCTCATCTGCAACGGCGAGCCCGTGCTTGCCTGCTACGGCATCCGTGCTGCGGGTGTTGCGGGCGGAGCCATGGCGTTTATAACCGACGAAGCGCAGATAAACGACGATGGCTCGGCGAATCTCTCCGGCGCAACTGCGTATAAATCCGGAGCCGAGTTTAAGTATAAACTTGACGATGGCGTGCTTAAGATAACCCGATAAAACCAACTTAGCACATAAAAAGCCAAAGATATGCGGAGTGCAGCATACTGCACTCCGCATATCTTAATTTTATCAAGCCTATTCCATAGCGGTAACGTATTCCAGCGCCTCGACGATCAGCGGATACACATCGTCCATATCGGGAGCGCCGCCGGAATAGTATTCCGGTGGGGAGCCGTAGTAGTATATGGTCTGCGGCGAGTGGTCTCCCTTTACGGTTCCAAAGGTTTTTAGCGTTTTCCCGCTGGGATATTCCACGAGCGTGACCTTGATATACTCGCGTATGCCCTTGGTGCCCTTGGTGTAGGAGCCGTCGCCGCTGTAGCTGTGCTCTATGTTGATAACGTACTGCACCTCGTCAAAGGCTCTTGGATACAGCTCGTTTGGCAGCATTTCCATGAGCGGGAATTTGATATGCGCGCTGTCTTCGCCGGTGCCGTAGTAGTCATAGTCGAAGTATATCAGCACCTTGCCCTGCGGATCCGCGCCCAGCCAGTCTTGAACGGTTTCACGCTCGACTGCTGCGTTGCTTGAGCCGGACCAAAGCGTTTTAACGTTATCCAAGGATACTGACGAAGCGCCCTCGAACAGATTTATACCGTATTGAATACCCAGCAAGCCGTCGAGATCGCCCGTTCTGCGCGCCCAAATGCCGTTATAGACGTCCGCCCAGTCCGCAAGGGTTAGGTAGCACACGTCCGCGCCGGCGTCGTGGTACGCAAGGTGCTTGTAAATAACATCCGCCGCCTCGGCATAGCCCGCGCCGCCTGCTTTTATCAGCTCCAACGCCTGTATAAGCGTCTGCACGTCCGGGTCGTCGCTTATTACCATGGCATTGAGCTCGGCCAGCGGCGTATCTATGGAGCCCGGCAGCATAAGATTGCTGACCATAGAGGCGAGGGCTATGTAATCCGCGCAGATGCTCTTGCGGTCGGATGCATCGGAAAATCCGGAGGATACCATATCAAGCTCGGCGTATGCGGTATCGTAGTCGCCCTTCTCCATTGCGGCGACGCCTTCAAGGTAGTGCCAGTTATCCGAGCATTCCGCGGCCAACGCCTTGGAATTGGAAAAATCACCAAGCGCTGCAAATATGCCGTACGCCTGCTCGTAATCCTCCTGCTCCAGCAGCGCAGAGGCCTGGATATAGTCCATGTTGTTTTGGCACAGCTCTGCTTTTTCCACGCTGTCGCGGTAGCCTTCGCCGTTATGCTCCTGCGCCAGCTCGGCGTATATAGCCTTTGCGCCCTGATAATCCTGTGCCGCGAAAAGCTTTTCCGCGTTGGAATAGCTTATCATGTTGGGCAGGAACAGTATGCCGCAAATTGCTATCGCGGCGACAATGGCGCAGATGGCGATTATCAGCGCAAGGCGATTGCTTTTCTTCTTATCCGCAGGCGTTTTAGGCGCCTTGGGCGGCTTGCCGCCGCGCATCTGTTGTGGAGGCGCATACTGTAACGGCGGGGCGAACTGCGGCTGTGCGGGTGCTGCAGCGGCGTATTGCGGCTGCGCGAAAGCCGAGGTCGCGTCGCCCTGAGTAAGACTTGCACCGCATTTTATGCAGAATTTGCTGCCCGCCGGCCACTCCAGGCCGCAATTTGGGCAGCATATCGGCGCTGCGGGCGCTTCCGCAGGTGATTCCACAGGCGCTTCTTCAACCGCCTCCACAGGCTGTTTTGCGGGCGTTTCTTCGGGCTGCTCCGCGGCGGGCGGCGAAAGTGCAGCGCCGCATGTTACGCAAAACTTGTTCGTATCGGGCCACTCGGCTCCGCATTGGCTACAACGCATAACGTCTCCTCCTGTGCTGTTCTTTGTTTTCACAACAAATGTTGTGCGAGTATATTGGGAAAAATGAAATATATGTAATATTATAACACGCAGTACGCGGGATGCAACAAAAAAGGCGCGATTATTCGCGCCTTTTATGTAATCATTCCGTTCTGTCCGTAGGATTTACGAATTTGGCAAGCGTATCCAGCCACATTAATTTCACGGTATCGGTAGGGCCGTTACGGTGCTTGGCTACGATGATCTCGGTGGTGTTGTCCGCGTCGGGGTCGTACACCGCCTCGCGGTAGAGCAGCATGATAAGATCCGCATCCTGCTCGATGGCGCCGCTCTCGCGCAGGTCGCTCATCATGGGGCGGTGCTCGCTTCGGGTCTCCGGGCCGCGGGAGAGCTGGCTCAGCAGCACTATGGGCACCTCCATCTCGCGGGCAAGTATCTTCAGCGCGCGGGTTATCTCGGCTATCTCGGTAACGCGGTTGTCGCCGCGCCCGCTGGTCTGCATAAGCTGCAGGTAGTCTATTATCACCATGTCCAGCCCGGCGCGGGTCTTTAGACGGCGGCACTTGGAGCGTATCTCCGCCACGCCTATGCCGCCGGTATCGTCTATGTATATGTTTGCGCGGGAGAGCGGGTCGGTGGTCTCCGCTATGCGCAGCAGCTCCGCATCCGAGACGATGCCGGTCTTTATGCTTTGCATATTCACCTGGGATTCGGCGCAGAGCAGACGGGTGACCAGCTGCGCGCGCGGCATTTCAAGCGAGAATATACATATGGTCTTCTGCGCGCGTATGGCCGCATGCTCCGCTATACACAGCGCAAACGCGGTCTTGCCCATGCTGGGGCGGCCGGCGAGTATCACCAGATCGCTCTTTTGCAGGCCGCTGGTAAGCCTGTCCAGCTCGATAAAGCCGGTTGGCACGCCGGTGATTGCGCCCTTTAAGCGCATCAGCTCGCCTATGCGCTCATAGCTCTCCGCCACGGTGGAGGATATGTGCATAAGGCTGTCCTGCGACTTTTTCATGGATATGTCGAATATGGCGCGCTCGGCGTCATCCAGCATCACCTCAACAGGCTTTTCACCGGTCATTCCGTCATGACTGATGCGGCCGCCGGCCTGCACCAGCCTGCGCATTATACTGCGCTCCTCGACTATGCGTATGTAATGGGCGGCGTTGGCGGCACTGGGCGTATACAGCGAAAGCTCGCTGATGTATACTACCGTGCCGACCTGCTCCAGCTTGCCGGCGCGCGCAAGGGAATCCGTTACAGTAACGGCGTCCACGGCGTCGCCCTTGGCGTTGAGCGAATACATCACGTCGAATATATCCTGATGTGCGGGGATATAGAAATCCTCCGGCTTTAGCACCTCGCAGGCGGACTCCACCGCCTCGCGGGATAGCAGCATACTGCCCAGCACGCTCTTTTCCGCCTCCGCGCTGTATGGCAGGGTGTTTTGCTGCGGCTGTTCCATGGAAATAAACCTCCAGTTTTGCTTATGCTTAGCGCTTAGCGCTATTGCTGCAGCGCCGTCACCTCAACCTTGAACTTGGCGTCGGTGCGCTCGTACATGTGTGCGGCTACCTCAACTATGCCCAGCGATTTGATGGGCTCGTCTATACGTATCTTCTTTTTATCCACCTCGATGCCATACTGCTGCTTGAGCGCTTCGGCTATCTCGGCTACGCCAATGGAGCCAAACAGCTTGCCGTTTTCACCGGACTTTGCGCTCACCTTTACGGTAAGGCCGCTTACGGCGCTTGCAAGCTTCTCGGCGTTTTCACGCGCTACCCTGGCCTGGTGCTGCTGCGCGGAAAGCTTTACGTTGGCGGAGTTGATGTTGTTGGCGTCGGCAAGCGCCGCAAGCCCCTTGGGTATGAGGAAGTTGCTGGCGTAGCCGTCCGCCACGTTTATTATCTGCCCGGTCTTGCCCTTTCCCTTTACGTCCTGCAATAACAGTACCTTCATTGTTTGTCAGCCTCCTTTAAGTATATGTCTATGCTGTCTTTTAGCCTTGTCATGGCGTCATCGGTGCCTGCGCCTGTAAGCTGCGCGCCGGCCACCGTAAGATGTCCGCCGCCGCCCAGACGCTCAAGTATCACCTGCACGTTTATCTCACCCAGACTGCGGCCGGATATCAATACCGTGCTGCCGGTCTGCGCCAGTACGAAGGATGCTCGTATGCCCTTTATGCTTATAAGCTCGTCCGCCGCCTGCGCGGCTATCAGGGGGGAATTTTCCATATCCGTTCCGCATACGGAAACGGCAATGCCGCGCTCCATCAGCATGGCGCTTTCCACCACATCAGCGCGGTTCCGGTAGGTCTGCATATCGTCTTGGAACATCAGCTTTACAAGGCTGTTGTCCGCGCCGCAGCGGCGAAGGTAGCTTGCTGCCTCAAAAGTGCGCGCGCCGGTGTTGAAGGCAAAATGCTTGGTGTCCAGCGTTATGCCGGCCAGCAGCGCGCAGGATTCAAATCCGGTGGGGCGCAGGCTGTCGTCAAAATACTGGATTATCTCGGCGACCATCTCGCTGGTAGAGGATGCGCCGGCTTCAAGATAGGTGAGCGTGGGGTTGACGAGCGCGTCCACACTGCGGCGGTGATGGTCGATTATAGCTGTTTTGGATGCCTTGGCGTAAAGCTCGGGACATACCACGCTGCTTTCGCGCTGGGTATCCACCACCAGCACGGCGGAGCTGTTTCTGAGCATGGACAGCGCCTGCTCCTCGGAGCGGATGCTGTCCCGCCATACCGCATCCTTGCGCATGGAGGATATAACGCCGTCTATCATGGGATTGGACTCGTCCAGCACCAGATATGCGCGGCAGCCCACGAATTCTCCGCAGCGCATAAGGCCCAATGCCGCGCCTATGCAGTCCATGTCGGGATTCTTGTGCCCCAGGACGAATATCTGATCGGAATTTTCCATAAGCTGGCGCAGTGCCTTGGCAAACAGCCTTGTGCGCACGCGGCTGTTTTTGCTTACCACCTGCCGCTTGCCGCCATAGAAGGAATAGCTGCCGCCGCGCTTGACTATGGCCTGGTCTCCGCCACGGCCCAATGCAAGCTCCATTCCCTGCCGCGCCGCGTCGTCGCTGGCGAGCACGCGGTTTGCCGCGCCCACGGATATGGAGAGCGTTACAGTCTGATCTGTGCCTGTGGATATCTCGCGCGCGGCGTCCAGCAGCGGGAAGCGCTGATTCTCCAGCTGCTCGATCTGCTTGGCCTCAAATACCACGAAAAACTTGCTGGTATCGTAGCGGCGATAGGTGCCGTCTATGTCCACCGCGAATTGGCTTACCAGCGTTTCCACCTCTGCCAGCACCGCGTTTTTGTGGAACTGCTTATCGGCGTTGAGCTCCTCGTAGTTGTCCACGTATATAAGCGCCACGGTGGGCATCTGCTCCTCGTACAGGCGGGAATAGTGCAGTGCCTCGGTGCGGTCTATCCAGTATTGGAATACCAGCTTGCTTGCCGCGGGGTGCGCCCGCTCTATCGGCTCGCTGATAATAAGAAAATCGCGTCCGTTAAACTCTACGGTCATCCTGCCGGCGGCCGCCGCAACGTCCAGCTCTGGCAGCAGATGCTTCATATCGTGCCCGCTGTACATATCGTTCAAAGCCCTGTTGGACCATATTATGCGCCCTGCACCATCGTATACCAAAGCGGGGACGTCAATGCCGGATATGATCTTACTTATGGCGCTGCTGTTTTGCCCCATAACGTCGTTGAGCGCGCGCACTATGCGCTTGGAGTTGATCTGCAGTATGATGAGCCCGGCAAGCAGCGCAGCGATGCTGAACGCACATGCTGCCAGGCCTATCCAATACGGCTGCACAAGATATAATAGCGCCGCGCTTGCCGCCGCCGCTGCGATACCTATGGGTATCAAAGCTGCAATGGGATTGGTTTTCATGCTGTTCCCCCCGTAAGGGCGTACCGCCCTGAGCACATTGGTAGGTTTATTTGATGTTCATACGGCGCTTGCGCAGCTTGAACATCCTGTCCACAAGGCCCAGTATGGCTGCGCTGAATATGCTGTACGGCAGAAGCAGCGCCAAAGCCCCGTAGCACAGGAATCTGAGCAGGCCGCGGTTGGGGCGCGGGCTCATCAAAAACTCGCAGGTGCTTATGCCGGTCAGCGTGAACGGCGCAAGCACTATGATCTGCGCGGCGGAGCTTATTGCCTCCGCGTTGGCTATACCGAAAAAGCTCACCGAGGCAGAGCCAAGCAGCAGTATCAGCGCGCCCAGCGTGAAGCTGTTGGACACGTTCCACAGCTTGAACGGCGCCATGGCGCGCACCGGGCAGCCGGCGCGCTTGAGCAGCGAAAATGCGATTATGTGGTCAAAAAAGCCCATAAACATGCCGCCGCCGATAACAAAGATTATTACAACCTGCGGTATGTAACTGCGAATGGTTTTAAGGTAGAGGGATATGGAGCCGGCCGCCGCAAGCTCGGTGCGGCTGGCTACGTCGCTTGCGTTTTGGCTTAGCATATCGGTATACTCGTATATCATATCGAAGGGGCCGCCGCCGGCAAGCAGCGAGGGCAGGCAGAGCATGGCGTACAAGCCCAGCGCAAATGCCGCGGCAAGCATCGCCACGCTTGCGCGGTGCGCCGCGCGCCGCTTCAGCATAACGGTAAGAATGACGCTGCCCGGCACATACATGACCGCCATATACAGCGTGCCCGCGACAGAACCGTTGATTGCGTATATCGAAACGGCGGAAAATATATATGCGACAGCCGCACAGGGCGCGCCCCACACCAGCGATACGAACGCCATGAATGCAGGCAGCAGCATCAGCACGGGAGTAAACACCATGCCGAGCGCGGCGAAGGCGCCAATCAGCGCCGAGAGAAATATATGGGTTGCGGTAATCCTGCGTTTTTCCAATTTGTGCCTCGCTGGTCTGCTTGACCGATAATATAGATATACTTATTGTAACCGATGCGGACCATCAGCACAATAATAGCTTTGAAGGTTTTATTGCAAAAACGCACTTGCGGTATACCGGTATACCTAATATACTTGCGTTGGAACGGGAAAGCGTCTTAAGCGACGCCCGCTCAAATACATCATCAAAGGAGCTTGGCCTGCCATGATAACCCTGCATGAAAAGGGCGTATTCCTCGTTGACGGCGCGGTGAAGGAAGCTGCGCCCATACAGCCGGACAATGCGCGGGAGCATACCATCGCATACCGCGTAATGCGCGCACACGACGTTTCCCGCGGTGCGAACATGCGCATAAAATTCGACGCCTTGATATCCCACGATATTACCTATGTGGGCATAATCCAGACGGCGCGCGCCTCCGGCATGACGGAATTTCCGCTGCCCTACGCCATGACCAACTGCCACAACAGCCTCTGTGCGGTGGGCGGCACCATCAATCAGGACGACCATGTGTTCGGGCTTTCCGCCGCTAAGAAATACGGCGGTATATATGTGCCTGCAAACCAGAGCGTTATACATTCCTACGCCCGCGAGGAGCTGGCCGCCTGCGGCAATATGATACTTGGAAGCGACAGCCACACCCGCTACGGCGCATTAGGCACTATGGGCGTGGGCGAGGGCGGCCCGGAGCTGGTCAAGCAGTTGCTTAAAAACACCTACGACATAAAAGCGCCGGAGGTGGTGCTGGTGTATCTTACCGGCAAACCCCAAAAAGGCGTAGGCCCGCACGACGTGGCGCTTGCGCTGGTTGCGGCCACGTTCAAAAACGGCTTTGTTAAAAACAAGGTGATGGAATTCGCCGGGCCGGGCGTGCACAGCCTTGGCGTGGATTTCCGCAGCGGCATAGACGTTATGACCACCGAGACCGCTTGCCTGTCTTCGATATGGCAGACCGACGAGGCGGTGGAGGAATACTACAAGGCCCACGGCCGGCCGGAGGCATACGAGCGGCTCGAGGTCAACGGCACTGCATACTACGACGCCATGATAACCATAGAGCTTGACAAGGTGGAGCCTATGATAGCCTTGCCGTTCCATCCCAGCAACGCCTATACCATACGCTACTTCAACGCCCATGCGGAGGAGCTTTTGCGCGGCGTGGAGGAGGAGGCCAAGGCGCTGTTTGGCGCAAAGGTCACCCCCAAGCTCACCGATAAGCTGCACGACGGCGGCGTATATGCCGATCAGGGCGTAATTGCGGGCTGCTCCGGCGGCACTATGGACAATATAATGCAGGCTTCCGCCATACTGGCCGGCGGCAGCATAGGCAACGGCTATTTCGATCTGGACGTGTACCCCACCAGCATCCCTGTAAGCCTTGCGCTCACCAAAAACGGCGCTGCGCAGGAGCTGCTGGAGGCGGGCGCCGTGATAAAGCCCAGCTTCTGCGGGCCCTGCTTCGGCGCAGGCGACGTGCCCAACAACAACGGCCTATCCATCCGCCATACCACCCGCAACTTCCCCAACCGCGAGGGCAGCAAGCCCGGCGAGGGCCAGCTTGCGCTGGTGGCGCTTATGGACGCCCGCAGCATTGCGGCCACGGCGAAAAACGGCGGCCGCATCACCCCCGCCGACGAGGTGGAGTACGCGGAGCCCGACTACGTATACGAGTTTGATTCCTCCGTGTACAAAAAGCGCGTATACTACGGCTTTGGCCATGCCGATCCCTCCGTAGAGCTGAAGCTTGGGCCCAATATAACCGACTGGCCCAAGATGTATGCGCTGAGTGACGACATACTGCTCAAGCTCGCAGCCGTAATACGCGACGACGTTACCACCACCGACGAGCTGATACCCTCCGGCGAGACCAGCAGCTACCGGTCTAACCCGATGCGGCTGAGCGAGTTTGCGCTCTCCCGCCGCGTGCCGGAATACGTAGGGCGCAGCAAGGCGATAAAGGCGATGGACGAAGCGCGCCGTGCAGGCGACGTGCCCGCGGAGATCGCGGACGCGTTGGCCAAGGCGGGCGGCAGCGCTGATGCTTGCGCGGTAGTTGGCTGCATATTCGCCAAAAAGCCCGGCGACGGCTCCGCGCGCGAGCAGGCGGCCTCCTGCCAGAAGGTGCTGGGCGGCGGCGCGAACATCTGCTATGAGTTCGCCACCAAGCGCTACCGCAGCAACTGCATAAACTGGGGAATACTGCCGTTTACACTGGACAAGGAAGCGGACTTCCCATACGAGGCGGGGGATTACATATTCGTGCCCGGCATACGCAAAGCCGTAGCTGACGGCATATCGGATATACCCGCCAAGGCTGTGACAGCCTCAGGCGTATGCGATGTGATGCTGCACATCACCGGCCTTACGGAGGATGAGAAGGAGATACTCCTCACCGGCTGCCTGATGAACTACTATGCGAGCAAGAATAAGTAAGCACACCGGATTTAAAAACCGCCCGCCGAAATATCGGCGGGCGGTTCAGTCTGTCG
>CAZXRQ010000015.1:0-3471 GCA_964642795.1 uncultured Oscillospiraceae bacterium
CCGCGACAGCTTGTATATAATAGCAAAACCATTCACCATTGTCAACCGCTTTTTTGCCTTTTCGCGACATTTTTTTTGCCGGTTTTTTGCACGGCTTTCAAACCCCCAAAAGCGCCTTTACACGCGCATCCAAAGCCGCCGCCAACGCCTCCGCGCGTTCCTTGGCAAGCGCCCCTTCGGATGCCGATACGCCTGTATACAGCTTGAGTTTCGGCTCGGTCCCGGACGGTCTTGCGCACACCCAGGCGCCGTTATCCAGCGTGTATACCAGCACGTTGAGGCCGTTTTCGCCCACATCGCGCTTGCTTCCGTCCGCCGCTGTGACCAGACTTGATCGCATCAGATCGTCCGCCGCGATCACGCGCTCCGCGCCAAAGCTTTCCGGCGGCTCCGCCCTAAGCGCCGCCATGGCTCCGGCAATTTTCTCTATGCCCTCCTTGCCGAAAAGTGCATACGAGCGCACCGCGTCGAGATAAAAGCCGTACTCGTCATACATATCCTGCAGCACGTCCGCAAGTGTCTTTCCCTGCTGTGCATAGTAGGCGCAGGCCTCGGCAACGAGCAGCGCGGAGCTTACCGCATCCTTGTCTCTGGAATCCCCGCCGGCCAGATAACCGTAGCTCTCCTCAAAGCCGAATATGTAGCTTCCACCTCCGCACCCACACTCGTCTATCTTTTTTGATATGTACCTAAAGCCCGTGGGGACGTAGTCCAGCTTCACCGAAAAGCGCTCGCATATAGCGTCCGCCATGCGGGTGGATACCAGCGATTTGACGGCCAGCGCGTCCTTGGGCAGCGCATCCTTTTTTGAGGACAGCAGGTAGTGCAGCAGCACGCAGCCCGTCTGGTTGCCGGTAAGCAGCTTGAAGCCTTCTCCCGTACGCACCGCAACGCCCAGCCTGTCGGCGTCCGGGTCGGTGGCGAGTATTACGTTTGCGCCCGTCTCGTCCGCAAGCGCAATGCCCGGCACAAACGCCGCGGGGTCCTCCGGATTAGGGGCCTTGACCGTGGGAAACGCCCCGTCAGGCTCCTGCTGTGAAGCTACTACGCTCACGCTTGCGCCCGCCCGCCAAAACAGCTCCTTTACCGGCGCAAGGCCGGAGCCGTGCAGCGGCGTATATACTATCTTCAGCTTATCCGCGCTGCGTCTGAGCAGATCTCCGTGCATAAGCAGACCCAGCGCCGCGTCTTAGTACGCCTCGTCCTCCGCGCTGCCTATATAGGTAAGCAGTCCGTTGGATAGCGCCTCCGGTTCGGTGATGTCCGGTTCTTCGAAGTAGCCTCGCAGCTTCATGCAAGCATATATTTCCGACGCCTGCCTGGGATCCGCCTGTCCGCCGTGCTGCCAATACACCTTATAGCCGTTGTATTCGGGCGGATTGTGGCTGGCGGTTATCACCACGCCTGCGATGCAGCCAAGATTTCGTACCGCGGCGGACAGCATCGGTACCGGGTGCAGCGTGCCGTACAGATATGCACGCACCCCCTCCCCGCACAGCGCAAGCGCCGTTTCCAGTGCAAATTCACGACTTTTATGGCGGGAATCGTACGCTATGGCCACACCGCGCTCCGCCGCGCCCGGGATGCGCTTGATGCAGTCCGCAAGCCCCAGCGTGGCGCGCCGCACCACATATATGTTCATCCGGTTGATTCCCGCGCCAAGTATGCCGCGCAGGCCCGCCGTGCCGAACTCAAGCCCGGTATAAAAACGCTCCTCTATCTCATGCGCGTCGCCGGCTATCGCTTTAAGCTCTCCGAGCAGTGCAGGCTCGCAAACGTTGTCGAGCCATGCCCGGTATTCGCCCATATACCCTTTATCCATGCTTCCTCCTTGCCGGACGCGCCCGTCCCCGGTTTTATTCCGTACATTATATTATAAGAAAAAGCCTCCGCGCTGTACAGCAGAAAAACCGCGTCCGCAATTACGGACTTGTTTTGCGGTATCGGCGCGGATTCTTAGAATGTGCCACAGCACGAGCGCATACGACCTTCTTTTTTGGAATTGCACGCGCGTTTGCCGCATATGCTTCTTGTGCAGGAGCTCCAACCGCCTGCAAGAGAGGAGTATATGCTTATGAAAAGACGTTTATGCGCTGCCGCGGCGCTTGTGCTGTTGGTGTGCGCCGCCTTACCCTGCCTTGCCCTGGCAGTGGACGACCCTCTTTATCCGGAGGATATACAGTACACGGAGGAGGGCGTGACCCTCAGCAAAACCGCCACGCGCACCGATGCCGACGAGTGGGAAATAACCCTCGCCGTCACTCCGGAGGGCGAGTCGCTTGTATATGATCCGCTGGAGCTTGGGCTGGTGATCGACTCCTCCGGCTCTATGCAGCTTTGTACCGGAAGTCACGCAGGCAGCTGTAACGAAAGCTGCGTCACCCGCCAGGAAGCCGTTGCCGAGGCCGCTGCCGCTATGGTCGCCGCACTTGCCGGAAGCGACGGGATAAGTGTAGGGGTAGCGGGCTTTGATAAGGTCGGCTACGTCGTTGCAACGCTTACCGACGTAAGCACTCAGGCCGGCGTGGCTGAGGTAATAGACGCCATACCCTGCGACAATTCCGGCGCCGGCACCAATATAACCGGCGGCCTTTCCGCAGGCGGCTCGCTGTTTACCGCTGTGTCCGGCGTGCAGCGCGTGCTGGTGCTGCTGAGCGACGGCGAGTACAACCGCGGCGGCAACCCCACAAACACCGCAAATGCGCTGAAAGCCGACGGCATCAAAATATACACCATTGGCTTCATGATAGATGACGACGTACTGGAGGGTCTGTCCTCCGGCGAGGGCTATTATAAGACCGTATCGGATTCCGTGGAGCTTGTGCGCGAATACGAGCGCATAGCCGCATCCCTAAGCGCCGGCGTAGTAGACCCGATAGCGGATAAGTTCTATATAATAGGCGAGCCTGCGGTAAGCTTTTCTGGCGACGCCATACCCTATACAGCCACCGCGACAAACGGCGTGGTGCGCGTTACGCCCAGCGCAGCGCTCACCTCCGGCAACACTATGTACATTCGCTATAAGGTAAAGCTGGATATGGACACCGTATCCGCCTCCCCCACCGGCATATTCACGCTTGAACCGCTCAACGGCGACGCGGTGCTGGAGCGCAGCGGTGAATCCTCGCTGGCTTTCCCGCTGCCAAAATGCCGCTTTGAACTGGGCAATCTCAGCGTGTGCTACGAGCTTGCCGACAGCGGCTCCGTTACCGGCAGCGGCGGCATAAGCCAAAGCAAAACCGTCATCACGGACTGGGGCGAGCCCAGCTTCAGCTGGGATGTTCCAGCCACCATGACCGATGCCGGCGTGCAGTACGCGCTGGATCTTGCTGCCACCCGCGCCGCCGGAGGGTATTCCGCCTCCGCGTTCGATGCGCTGAGCGGCAGCGTGGTAGCGGCCGCAGGCGAGCACAGCGTTACCTTCGTGTATAACTGTCAGCCCACGCCAACCCCGACAGTTGCGCCCACGCC
>CAZXRQ010000015.1:3571-33138 GCA_964642795.1 uncultured Oscillospiraceae bacterium
GCCCACGCCAACCCCGACAGTTGCGCCCACGCCGACCCCGACAGTTGCACCCACGCCGACCCCGACGGTTGCACCCACGCCGACCCCGACAGCTACGCCTCACGTTTGGCCCTCTCCGAGGCCCACCTGCTATCCGCAGGTGCCGGCTACCGGCGGCGCGCCGCTGCTGCTTGGCGCAGCGGTATGTCTGCTAGGCGTGCTGCCGCTTGCGGCGCTGGGTCTCAAGCGCAGGAAGTAGCGTTCCATACGGTTTTAACAGCGGACGGTGCAGGCTGATGCGCCGTCCGCATTTTGAACTTCTTGCGTACTGTCTTGAAGCGTTCCCTGGGGTATGTTAGAATGATGGACATCATTTCCGCCGCAACCGTTTTGCAGCGGCCGCAATATGAAGCTGGCGGGGATATTGCCCGCATTCATACGCGGGCAGCACCGGGAGGAACTAATATGGACAGATTTTATCTTACAATACGCAAGGCCACCGTACCGCCCGCGATAGCGGTGATCATGCTGGTACTCATAGGCGCATTCTACCCGGAGACCTTTGGCAGCGCCGCCGCGTTCGCTTACAGCGTGCTGTTTCTTGGCATACTGCCGCTTTTGGCGTATCCGCTGCAGCGATTTATTCCCCGTTATAAGGATCGGGGCCGGGAAGGGCAGCGTGCGCTTGCAATGGTGTTTTCCGTTGTGGGCTATGTAGCCGGTGTGGTCACGGGGCTGCTTACCGGCGCGCCGACGAACCTAATACTTATATATCTTGAATACCTTGCCTCCGGCATACTTATAACCCTGTTCAACAAGGGATTCCACCTGAAGGCCAGCGGCCACGCCTGCGGCATCGTGGGCCCGGTCGCCATGCTGGCGTATTTCAAGCTGTACCTTTGCTCCGCCATAGGCTGCGCACTGGCCGCGCTGGTTTTTGTGGCGTCCATCAAAACCCGCCGCCACACGCTGGGCCAGCTTATCGGCGGCAGCATAATACCCGTTGCGGCGCTGCCGCTGCTGCTGCTGATACTAAAATAGCAGCAGCGCCGCCTTTTGCCCTAATGCAAAAAACAAGCCCCGGAAGGCCGTCAATACGCCGTCCGGGGCTTGTTTATTGCTACTGGCTGATTACCGCTGCTCCTCGTCCGACATTCGGGCAAGCATAAAATCGCAAATGTCGCCTGTGACGTTCTCGTAGAGTACCGCCATTATGTCCACCCAGCGATATTTCCCGGTTTCTCCGTCCAGCCGCCGCACGCGCAGTCTCACGTCGCTTCTTCCGCCTGCATATGCGCCCAGCAAAGCCTCCCGCGACATGGCGGCGCTTATCACGGGCCTGTCATCGGGATGGAACGAATTTATCTGGCAATTGAAAAGCCCCTCAACGCTCCCGGTCGGCGCGGCAAGCGCATTAACGGCCGCGCTGGATTCCATAATCGAATAGCGATCCTGCGTAAGGTTGGCGGAGAGCGCCAGCTGGCAGGATGCCGTCGCTGCATCTGCAAGACGGGTTATATCACCCGGGGTCAGGCTGGTCCCTTCCCCTCGGGCCGCAGCGCTGTGACGCGCAAACACATAGTCCTCGCGCTGCATCTCCGGCGTGTACATGGCATAGTCGTTTTTGCTGGCGCGCTTAACGTGGTACAGCGCCTTATCGGCACGCCTGTATATTGACGAGAATCCGTCCAGCTCCGCATCGCAGAATGTACAGCCTATGCTGCAATGGATGGTATGCTCGTCGTGCTCGCCCACGCTGATGTTCGCAAGCTCCGACAAAAGTGACTCCAGCGATGGTACAAACGTGTCCTCATCGGCCATACCGGGCAGCAGCACCACGAATTCATCGCCGCCCATTCGTCCTATCACATCCGTACGGCGAAAGTGCTTTTTAAGTGTTTCGGCTACGCTTACCAAGGCGCGGTCGCCCTCCGGATGGCCGTAGGTATCGTTTATGTATTTAAGGTCGTCCACATCCAGCAGCAGGAACGCGCAGGGCCTTTTGCCCATAGTGCTCAGCGCTTCGTTGATGGTGCGCTCGGCGGCGTAGTGGTTGTATATGCCGGTCATGCCGTCCAGCTCCGCCTGCCGCTGCGCGTCGAGCAGCCGCTCCTTTTGCTCGGTTATATCCTGTACCTGGGCGAATATGCGCGTGTGCCCGGTGTACGGGTCCCCCACCATCTGCGCGGATATGCGCACCCAGCTCATGCCGGCAGCAGCATCCGCATCCACCGGGGCGTCGTGCTCCAGCTCCGTAACGCCGTCGCCGTAGAGCATCATCAAATGCTCCCTGGAGCAGACCGTCCTGATCTCCGCAAGCGCATCCTTATCCTTTACAGCGCGCTTTATCAGCGCCTCCACGGTATCGTCGTGGCGACCGCCTTCATACCGGCCTGCATCCTTTAAAAGCGCGCCGCCGGCTTTTTCGACTATGTTTGCGGTAAGATCCGTTTCGAAGTACATCGCCTTGTCCGGGTGATCCGCGCCGATAGTCTGCAAATAGCGCGCATACACCACCTCGCGCTCGTGCAGATCGGTTATATCCAGAAGGGACATCACCGCGCTGTTTAGGAACCTTCCATTCTCGTATACGGGTGTGCCGCGCAGATCGAACCACTTCTCCCGGCCATTCGTATCCTTCAGATGCAGCTTGATCCCCTCGGTGGGCTCGCCGTTTTCCGTCTTTACAAACAGCTCGTGCAGGGCGTCCCGGCTATCCTTAAAGACGTTGAGCTTGGCTTTTTTGCAGTTTAGGCTGTCGTACTTATCATCCAGCCCGTTGGCGATGCATCTTTCGCTGTCCAATCCGTACGCCTTGCGCTCCGCTATGTCGTAGTAGTAGAATATGCGGTCGCTTTGCTCCGCCACATGGCTCATTATCAGCTCGTTCTTCTTCAGATCCTCCAACAGCCTGCGTCTCGGGGTAATATCCGTGAATATGTGGATATAGCCCGTCTTGCCGTTTTCGTCCACAAACCTTGTGCCGCGCCCCGTCAACCAGCAGCAGCCGCCATCCTTTTTTATTGCGCGGAACTCCTCCCGGTACTCCAGCGGTCCCTGCATCTTTACGCTGTCCACGACGGGTTTCAGCTTTGCCCGGTCATCCGCGTGTACCATTTCCATGTTGCTGCAGATAAGCATATGCTCCACTTCCGCCATGCTGTACCCCAGCGCGTTCGGCAGGTCGCCTACAATATATACTGGCTCCTTTTTATCCAAATAGCGCACCGCGATAAGCCCCGGCGCGTATTTGTTGATTATTTTGTAGTACTCCTGCTGGCGAGAAAGCTGCTCCGAGGCGATCCCCAGCGCGCACTTCAGCTTTTCCTCGATCAGCTTCTGCTCGTCTATGTCGCGGGATATCGCCAGCGCCAGCACGTCGCCGTCATACGGATTATCCACCCGCATCATCACGTCCTCCGCCCAGTGCAGCACGCCGTCCTCATCGTACTGCCCATGCTCCAGCCTTACAACGGACTTTTCGCCGCTTTTGAACGTATCCAGCAGACGGTCGCGGGAGAACGCAGCGCTGAAGTCTGCCTTCTCGTCCTCCGGCAGCATCTGCGCGGCCCTCTCCACCAGTTTGTCGATGCTGCCGCGCTCCTTAAAGCCGCGGTTCGGGCCCGCATATTTCAGTGTATAGTATGTATTTTTAGTGATGTTGCATGCGATGACCGCGGGGTACACGGCGCTGAGCGCCGTAATCAGGCCCTCCCGCTCAAACGCACGGCTCTTGCGTCCCTCGCGGGCGTCGGTCACATCCTTGTAGGATATCACCGCTGAGGCCGGCCGCCCGTCAGAGCCGGATACGCACGTAAAACGCAGCCGGTACCAGCGCTGGCACCCCTCCGGCGCATTCACATGCACCTCTGTGCTGCCGCTGGGCTCGCCACGGTCTATGGCTGCGAAGAATGCAAGCCAGTCGTCCACGCTCTCCTGTGCAATCGTACCGGCGTCCACCTCGTGCTCCGGCAGGTTTTTGATCTCAGGCTGCCGCTTGTATTTATCCGTCACAGGATTGTCAAACTTCCCAATGCGCCCGTCGACGTAGTAGCGATAAACGCTTACTTCGCTCTGCTCCGCAGCCGTGCGGTATTCAAGCTCGCTTATACTAAGCTCCGCTTCCATATACTTACGGTCCGTCACGTCGGTATACAGGCCGTAGTAACGCAGCACACCGTCGTCGCACGGGGCGGGCTTGGCCTTTAGGTTTACCCAGCGCTGTATGCCTGATTGCGGCAATATCCGCAGATCCATATCGAACAGGCCGCCGTTATTCGCGATCTCGCCTATCCTGGCTTTGGCCTTCTCTATGTCTTCCGGATGCACGCGGCTGTTGGCGCCCAGCATTTCCGTAAGCGGCTCCTCGTCCTTCTCGTAGCCCAGCGCTGCGATAGCGCCTTCGCTTATGGCTTCACGCAATATGCGGCCGTCCTCCACCCTGAATACGGCTATGCCGCCGGGGATATTGTTCAATATCTCCTCGCTGTGCTTCTGCCTGCTCCAGTATTCCGCGCGATCCACTATATAGTTTATGTAAGCGTCGCGGCCGTTCCAGTCTATGCACATGATTCTAAAGTGGTAGTGCCGGCCATTGTAATCAGCCTCACCCTCCTGCGGCTTGTCCGCAAGCCGCTCAGCCTTGCAGTATTCGCAAAAGCCGCCCAGCTTATTGAAGTATTCATTGCAGCGCATACCAAAGGATTCCTCCTTGGTACGCCCGGCAAGGCGCGCCGCCTCCTCGTTTACATACAGCAGCTCGTTGGTATGCCTGTCCGCCACCAATAGCGCGCTGTCCGTCTGATCCAGTATATGCTGATACAGCTCCGTAGAGGCGGAAAGGTTGTGATACACCGCATAGAACTGCGGATAGCCGTCCTTCATGCCGGAAACGCGCCCGCGCAGGTTCACCCATATAGGCGTCCCCACCTTTTGCAGCATACGGTAGTTGACGTCCACCTCATCGCCGGTCTTCACGGCGTCCATTATGGCAGCCATGGTCTTCTTTTCGTCGGCGGGGAAGATTATATTTTTGCCCTTGCACTCCTCCCACAGCTGCCGGTACTCCTCCGGCGTGCGCCCCGTCAGCGCCGCCACTCCGTCCGTAGCATATATAAGGCGGAAGCCATCCGGCCGCACATGGTAGGTGGCCACGCCGCCGGGAATAGCGTTTATCAGCTCCTCCAGCTCCCGTTTTCCGTTTTCCAGCCGCTGCTCCAGCTGCTTGCGCTTGTTGATATTATCTATGGAAAGATAGAACAGATAGCTTTCCACCCTGCTGGTAAGGCAGCGCAGGCGGCAGCGTGTCCACAGCAGCGGCCCGTTATCTTCAAGCGGCGCGGAGCATATTTCGCACTCGGATTCCTTGCCCGTTTTTATTGCCGTTTCCAGCGCATCGATAAACACCGGACGGCTTTCCGCAACAAACCTATCCAGTATGTCGTACTGCCAGCGCGAATACGTCTGCCGGTCCGTACCTATCGTTTCAAAAAACTGGTCGTTCAGGCGTATGGCCGCAACCTCGCCGGCATGATATTCAAGTATGGCCGCGCCGCCCACAAAGCTGTTAAACAGCAGTGTGGACTGCGTATTCGCATCCATGAAATCCGCCGCGCCGTCCACTCCAATCGTCCTGTCCGGCGCCTCCATCTCGCCTATGGAAGCACTGTACAGCAGCTTTTCAAACTGCTCCGGCGGCATCGGCCGCGAAAAGTAGTAGCCCTGCATATAGTGGCAGCCTATGCTTTTTAGGTATTCCGCCTGTCGCTTGGTCTCCCCGCCCTCGGCTATTACCGGCAGATCTATCTCGTGCGCCATGCGGACCACCGATGCAAGTATCCTTCCTCCCTTGCTGTCCGCCGAATCCTGCGCAAGAAACTTCATATCCAGCTTAAGCATGTCCACCGATACGTTTTTGAGCGTATTCAGCGAGGAATAGCCGCTGCCGAAATCGTCCATCTCCACGCGGAAGCCCTTGCTGCGCAGCATGGATACCACATGCGTGACCAGCTCCGGGTTGCCTATGTAGGCGGACTCCGTGATCTCAAGATGCAGCTCCTGCGGCTTTACGCCGTACTTTTTGGGCAGCGCGCATATCTGATCCACTATATCCGGCTGATACAGATCCTTTCTGGATATATTTACCGATATGGAAACGGGCGGCATTTGCACGCCCCGGCTCTTCCAGCTTCGCATCTGCGCGCAGGTCTGCTCCCACACATATCTGTCCAGCTCGTATATAAAGCCGTTGTTTTCAAATATAGGAATAAACTCGCCCGGGGATATGACGCCCTTTTCAGGATGTATCCAGCGCACCAGCGCCTCTGCGCCGGTGAGCGTACCGGCAGAGTAGTTGTACTGCGGCTGGAAATACACCTTGAATTGGCCGCTGTCCAGCGCGCTCTTCATTTGATTTACTATCTCATGCTCGTGTATGAGCTTATCCCGCATGGTATTTTCGTACCAGGCATAGCTTTTACCGTATTCGTTTTTTATGCTTTTAAGCGCCAAAAGCGCCCTGTCGCACATCAGCGCCACGTCCAGCGATGTATCGTCTATATGGTACAAGCCCATTCGCGGGCTGTAATCAAACAAATGCTTTTTATCCGCCCGCAAGCCCAGCTGAAGCCACTGCACCGATTTTTCCGGGTCGAATGCGGCGGCCTTTTTTAAGCACACGAAATGATCCGCCTCGTAGCGGGCGTACAGTATGGTGTCCGTAAGCTCCGCTATGTGGGACTTATAGTATTCGCCCACTCTGTACAGGTAGCTGTTGCCCGCCTCGGAGCCGAACATATCGTTGTAAATCTTGAAATTATCGATATCCCAGCGCATCAGCACATAATCGCCGTCCGGATGCGCCTTGAGATACTGCGCGGCGTGGCGCAGGAATGCGTTTTTATTGTATATACCCGAAATAATGTCCGTATCCGCCTCGCGCAGCTCGCGTTCCATCGCGCTGTTGCGCTCTGAAAGGCGCACCGAATCCATGCGGGTTATAAGGTTTCCACGCGCTTCTGCGTCACCTGCGGATTGATGGGCTTGTACAGAACGTCCATCGAGCCCGCGGACAGCGCCTTCATCTGCGTTTCCTCGTCCGCGCTGGCGGTCATTACGATCACCGGTATCTGCTTCAGCTTGGGGTCGCTTTGCATACCGGCCAGCACACCAAAGCCGTCCAACTCCGGCATTACTATATCCAGCACGAGCAGCGCCACATCGGAATACGTTTTAAGTATGTCCAGCGCCTTTTTGCCGTTTTCCGCCTCCAGCACGTTATAGTGCCCCGAGAACACTTTTTTAAGTATTACTCTGCTGGACAGAAGATCGTCCGCGACCAAAATCGTCTTTTTTTTATCGTCTGCCATATATGCTCTCTCCTTTGGAACAAGCCGCCTTCATCCACTGATTTTCCCCTGCCGTGCCCTAGCAGGTCAAATAGCAGCCGCTATACCCTCCGCAGCGTTTTTGTAGGCTGTGCGCATCGTCTCAAACCGCTCCGATACCCCGGCCGGGTCCGGCGCGTCGTTATGCCTGAGATATTCCGTCAGCTCGCTGCTTGCCACATACAGCGCAGTCATATCGAGGTTGCCCGACGCGCCCTTGATCGCGTGAGCCTGATCGAACAGCGCCATATAATCATGCTGCTCATACGCGCTCTCCGCCCTGGAAAGGCTGTCGTCCTCCAAAAACGCCGCGAGCACTTCCTCGTACAGCTCGCGGTCGCCCATAAACCGGCGTATGCCCGCGTCGCAGTCTATATTGTGCTGGATAAGTGTCTCTCTGTTCATTTTTCCCCCTTCTCCGTTTCTTTCGAAGGCCCGCTCAAGAGCCATCGTAAGCTTTTCTATATCCACCGGCTTAGATATATAATCGTCCATTCCGTTGGACAGCGATTTTGCATCGTTCTCGATTAGCGCGTTTGCAGAAATTCGATCACCGGCACAGTCTTGGCCTGCGAAGGGCCGCCATTTCTTGTTGTGCAGGCAGTCCTTCAGCCGTACATCACCGGCGTCGATGCTCCCAAAACGAGCGCATATGCTATAGAAGCAGCAGCTACCCAAACTATGTTGATAACTGCTGCCCAAATATCCTGCAGCTGGCTGCCGTTGTTTTTTCAATACGGCCCTTTAGCTTTGCGAAGCGGCTGGAATGCCGCCGTGCCCTTATTGCCCGTTATGTGTGTACGGACGCATTTGATGACCCGTACGCAATATATTGTAATTATATGTTATTTTTCCACGAAACGCAAGAGAAATAAAACGTCTCCCCCCTCCAAATTATGAAATTTTTTATGCGAACATTGCTTCTTTTTATATGCCATGGTATACTTCATTGAACGTTTTTTTGCTGACGTGTGTCTCAGTTTATACGGCCGCCGCGCTGCCGAATGAAGCTGTATACAGTGCTATCGGTCGCACCCGCGCTGTATATTTTTTAAGGAGAATGCGATTTCATGTTTTGGCATATCGAAAACGGCATAGTTGGGCTGGTTGCTCCCATATTGGTGCTGCTCAGAACGCACGACGTCTACCACCGCGGCAATCTGCACAACCGGCTGTTTTTAGGCTGTGCGTATGCCATCATAGCGGCGACCGCCTTGGACATACTATCCGGACTGGTGCTGGACTATCCCTGTTCCGTCGCGCTGTCCCGCACCGTTATGACGCTGTACTACCTTGTGCTGCTCTCGCCCTGCGCGCTGTGGTTCGCCTATGGAATGACATTGCTTACGGAAAACTCGCCGCATGAGCAAAGGCTTTTCACTATCGTGGGCCTCGTGCGGTTTGTGCTGTTTGAGCTGTTCGTGATCGCCAATATATGGACGGGCTGGCTGTTCAGCTATTCCTCCGCCGGCGAATACGTCCACGGCCCGCTTATAAACGTCGCTATAATACTGCCCTTCATATACCTTTTTGCAATGCTGCTGCTTTCCATAATATGGCGAAAGCGCGACCTTTCAAAAATTTATCATCTCGTGCTATTGCTGGTTCCCGTATTGAGCCTTGCAGGCCTTCTGATGCAGCTGCTGTTTGCCGGATGGCTTACAGCCTACCCGTTCATGGGGCTTGCGCTGCTTATAGCATATATGTTCATAGAGGACGACAAGACGCGCAGCGAGCAGCAGCAGCGTGAGCTGACCCTGCACGATCTTGAGCAGAAGGCCAGCACGGACGCCATGACCGGCTGCCTCAACCGTGCCACGGCGGAGGCGCGCATACGTGAAACGCTGGTGGACGGCCGGCTCTCCTGCATGATGATAGCCGACATAGACTGTCTTAAGGCCATCAACGACACATTGGGCCATGCCAATGGCGACAGGGCCATAATTGGCGTTGCCGATACGCTGAAGGTCTCTTTCCGCAGCACGGATATCATCGCAAGGATAGGCGGTGATGAGTTTATGATATTCCTGCCCGGTTTCGGCGACGAGACGCTTATCTCCGCCATGCTGACCAGGCTGGTAAACAAGCTGGGCGAGCTGCGCGTAGGTGAAAGCGGTTCCCACGCGGTAAGCTGCAGCATAGGCGCGGTGATAGGCAGCCTTGACTACGATCGTGTGTACCGGCAGGCCGACAGGATGCTGTATCAGGCCAAAAACGGCGGCAAAAGCACCTTCTCCATCACCGTGGCAGACGGTTCGGACACACCGGTCACAGCATAACGGTGCGGCGCGGTACGCCAAAACGGCGGCGCTGCTTCGCGCCGCATCTCCCGGCTCCGCTTTATATCATATATCGAAAGAGAATTTGCGCCTTCCAACGCAGGAGGCGCTATTTTGTTTGCCTATGGTCGATCACACGCACGGCGTCAAGCCCGTACGCGCATACACATGCCGCATACTCCTCGCCCGCGTCCACAAGGCGCAGCTCGGCACCCTCTACGGAGCCTGGAAATGTATCTCCGTCCACGGTGGAAAAACCGCAGAAGCTCTCATCTATGCCCATGCCGGTATATTTTACGTAGCTTTCCTTGGCGGCCCATACGTCAAAAAACCTTTCAACGCCGTACCGTTCAACAAAGCCCTGCTCCGCCGGATGGAAAAACCGCCCGGCCACCCGCCGTATGTCTCCGTGGGAGACGCGGCGCTGGATATCCAGCCCCACCGGGGAACCGCATACGGCCACGCCGTACAGCTCCCCGCTGTGCGACACGGAAAAGCACACCTCCGGCGCATCCGGAAAGTACGGCTTGCCGCGCCCGCTGCGCTCAATGCTGAGCCTGTTATACGCCTCCGGGCAAAACGCGGCCGCCGCCGAGCGTATCAGCAGCGCCTTGTCCGCTGCGCCGTCCGCGCTGTACAGGTGTAAAACGGCTTCACTGCACGCCATGCTCTTCAAGGTAGGCGATAACATCCTTCACCTGATGCAGCTTCCACACGTCGCGGTTGGATATGTTGAGATCGTATTTATCCTCAAACGCACAGACGATATTCACTATGTCGAAGGAGTTGAGCTCCAGATCCTTCACAAAGTCGGTGTCCAGCGTAAGGTTTTTTTTGCCGGTCACCTTATAAACTATATCCTGCACTACTTTGAGCAGCTTAGTGTTTTCCATGTATCATCAGCCTCTTTTTCTATGTGCGCCGCGCCTTTACTGGCGGCGTATCTTTTTTGTGGAGGTTTTTTCGAACGGCTGCTTGCGCAGGTTCACCATCTCTATCTGCTTGTACGAGGGATAGTCGAGGTTAATTTTGTCTATCTCGCGCTGCAGCGTATCCAGTATCTCGTATTGGCTCATGTCGCTGGTAAGCTCGGGGTCGGGATATACCATTACCGCAAGGCGCACGTCGTCGGCCGCCTCACCGTTGGCCACGCCGTATGCCATAACCTCGCACACTACTGGTATCTGCCCCACGCGCTCCTCTATCTCCTCCGGCGCCACCTTTTTGCCGTTGTTGAATACTATAACGTTCTTTCTGCGGCCGGTGATGAACACGAAGCCGTTTTTATCAATATAGCCGTTGTCGCCGGTGTGGAACCAGCCGTCGCGCATGGCCTCGGCGGTCTGCTCCTCGTCCTTATAGTAGCCCGCCATAAGATTAGCGCCGCGCACGAGTATTTCGTCATCCTGTATGCACAGCTCCACGCGGGGCATGGGCAGGCCCACCGAGCCCGGCTCAATCTCCTGGAAGCGGTTGGTGCATACCATGGGCGAGCATTCGGTGATGCCGTAGCCCTCTAAAAATACTATGCCGTAACGGTCCAGCGCCGTCTGCGCCGACTGGGATATATGCGCGCCGCCGCAGCTTATGTGCCTTAGCTGCTCCAGCCCCTTCGGCCTGGGAGGCGGCGTATTCTTTTTGCCAAACAGCCCGGAGCGCGGCGTCTTTTTGCCGTCGCCCGCAGCCAGCAGCTTCACCACCACGGCCACCATCAGCGGTACTGCCAGCATGGTGCCCGGATCGAAAAGCATCAAATCCCGCGCCAGCGTCCTGTGGTTACCGTTTAAGCATATGTTTACGCCTATGGACAGGCAGTTCACCACACCGCCGGTCAGCCCGTAGGTATGATACAGCGGCAGCGGTGCGTATACCTTATCCGCAAGCCACACCATCTGCATGGAGGAATAGGAATTCTCAAGCATCGCCGCATTGCTCAGCATCACCGCCTTGGAGGCGCTGGTAGTGCCCGATGTAAACGCTATCGCGGCGATTGTATCGCCCGTTGGCGGATCCGCATCCAGCAGGCCGGGATCCTCGCTAAGCGTCTCTTTGCCCTCCGCTATCAGCGTATCCAGCGTTTCGCCATTTTCGCCGCCCACGGTGAAGCAGGTAAGCCCGTCCAGCTCCCGCACGCTGTATAGCTCCTCGATATTGGATGCAGAACACATCACCGCCGCGGAATCCGCGCGCATTACGGCCGCCGCCATACCCTCGCCGTTCTGCTCGGTATCCACCATAACGGCAGTAGCGCCCGCTCCGGTTATGCCCAAAAAGCATACGACCCACTCGTAGCCGCTTTCGGACACGATGGCTATATGCCTCTTTGCATAGCCGCGTTGCTTCAGCGCCGCCGCCAGCGCAAGGGAATCGGCGGTAAGCTCGGCGTACGTGTGGCTATGCTCCTCACCGCTCCGGGAATAGGTGGTAATGGCGATGCTCCCGTTATAGTCCTCGCCTATACCTCGAGCAAAGTCCAAGAATGTGGAATAGTGCTTAAGCTCGTTAAGCGGGTATTCGGTATACTTAGTCATTGTTGCTCTCGCCTCCTTCGTTAGTGGGGGTAATTGCGTCCGTGTAGGTCCATGCGAGCTGCTCCCGCATTGCATCGAAATCTGAAAGCTGCGGCAGGAAAGCGTCCACCACATCCGGATCGAACTGCGTGCCCTTGCCTCTTGTCAGCTCGGCTATCGCGTCATCCAGCGAAAGGTCGTCGCGGTAGCGGCGGTGCGAGGTCATCGCGTCGAAGGAATCCGCAACGCTTATTACCCGTGCCTCGAGCGGTATGCTGTCGAAAATCAGGTTCTCGGGGTAGCCGCGGCCGTCCACGCGCTCATGGTGCGCCGCTACGATAAGCGCGATATCCTTGAACATGGATACCTCGGACAGTATCTCGTAGCCTCTGGCGGAATGCCGCTTTATCACCTCGTACTCGTCGGCCGACAGCTTGCCGCTCTTTTTTAGTATTTCATCCGGTACGCCTATCTTACCTACATCATGGAACAGGCCGGCTATGCGTATACGCTCCAGCGTGGCCGCGTCCACGTTCATCTGCTCCGCTATCCGCACGGCATAGTAGGACACCCTGTCCGAATGGCCGCGGGTATATATATCGCGCGCATCAACCATGCTGCGCAGCGTTCGGGTTATTTCAAGGTACGCAACGTTGAGCCGCTCATAAGCGCCCTTGATCTCTGCGTTGGCCTTTTCCAGCTCGTCGCGGTATTCCCGTATGGTGCGCATCTGGCGGATGGACTTGGCGCAGCTCTCAATAAGCAGCTCCAGCTGATCGAAGCGCTCGCTCTTTTCGTAATAGCCCTGTATGTCCAGCTCGCGTATCGTCCTTATTGGAGGCGCAAGGCTCTTGTACCCGGTGAGCAGCACGATGTAGATATCCTTGTTGAATACGCGTATTCGCGAGACCACCTCGTCGCCGTATATAGGCGACATAAGGAAGTCCAGAAGCAGGATATCATAGCTGCCGTTCCTCACACGCTCCACCGCGGCCACCGGATCGTTTTCAGTATCCACAGCGTATCCCGCAGATTGGAAATAGGACTGTATGGTAAGCGTCATGATCGGGTCGTCGTCAACCGCCAGTATGGATAACTCGCCTCCGCATTTTGTAATACGGTTTTTTCTCACACCTGCTCCTCCTTTCCCTGTTGATAAGTATTATATAAGTCCAACATCTTTCGATGAGGTTTCGCACATGTACATTACGCCCCGTTAGGACGCGGTGTAGGTAACGTATTCCTCCGGTATGGTCAGCGCGAATACCGTGCCTCCCTCGGGATTATCCTCAAACCACATCCGCCCGCCGAACTTGCCGCGCACTATGGAGTTGGATATAAACACGCCCAGCCCGGTGCCCTGCGCGCCCTTGCTGGTTATCATCTGCTTGAACAGGCGCCGTTTGACCTCGTCGGATAATCCGCAGCCCCGGTCGAGAACCCGTATCACAAGGTCGGTATGCTCGCGAGCCAGCCGCATCATTATACAGCCGCCGTCAGGGCGCATCGCGTCTATCGCGTTTTGAATCAGGTTGTTCAGCACCTGCACAAGGTTATTGATATCGCCGTGTACTCGCGCACTGTGCTCCACGTCGTTTTCCACGACTATTCGGCAGTTGCCCGCCACCAGCTCATGCCGCATCAGCAGCTGCACGCGCTTGATAAGCTCGTCCACGTCGAACTCAGCGTCGTTATCCGAGGCGCTCATGGAGGCCGCCTGCCCCTTCACCACGGTTATTATATCTGACATGTAGGCGCAGGCCTCGCGGATGCGGTCCAGCCATCCGTGCATCTCGGTGTAGATCTCGCCGTAATCCTCCGCCGTTATTTCCGGATCGCCTATGCTCGCTTCGGCCTCGGTTATCAGCACGTCCACCGCGGTGGAGCTGCCCGCGATGCTCATTATCGGGGTTTTCAGGTTGTGCGCTATGCCGCCCATCATCTGTCCCAGCGAGGCAAGGCGCTCCTGCTCCATAAGGCGGGACTGGCTATCCTGCAGGCGCTGCATGCTCTCCTTTATTTTGGTGACGTCGCGGAAATAGGCTATATGGCCCACTACGCTGGTATCCACGCGCAGCGGCGATACGTCCACCATATAGTACTTCTTCACAGGCGGCGCGGAGCCGGTCTCTATTATGGCCTGTTCGTAGGTTATCACACAGTCGCTCTCACGGCAGGAGCGGAACGCTCCCACCAGATTGTACAGCGGAGATTTCTGCTTTGTATCGTCGTTTGGCGTCTGCGCGGCCAGCGACGTGCCCTCGGTTATGCCGTAGTTCCAGCCGAATACCGACGCGAAGGACTTGTTAAAGCCCATCACCATGTCCTGTTCGTTTACCACTATATAACAATCCTGTATGGAATCCAGCACATACTGCACCGCCACCGGCTTTAGATCCAGCATTCGGAAATGGAATATCGCTATGCCGTGGAACAGTATCGTCACGATAAACGCCGCAGGAGTAGCCGCAATGGAAACATCCGCCAGCTGCAGCGTTGCGATGCAGTTTACCGTAAACGGCACTATGTTGCCAAGGCAGTAGAACAGCGCCTGCTTGCGGTACAGCGAATTGCCGCTCTTTACGGCAAATACGCTGATGGCCACCATGGGATATATGCTGCATATATAGCTGTACGCGCCGGAAAACAGCAGATATGGCCCAAATACTGTCTCCTGGCTGTTGCTGGACAGTACCTCGTACACAAGATGGTGCAGCGGGTTCGTCCATACCATTATATTGGTTATCAGCGGCACTATAAGCAGCAGGTAGTACCGCCTTGGCAGCTTTTCGTAGCCCTTTACGAAGGTCATCGCTATATACAGCGATACCACCGGCGTAAACGCGCCGCCTATGTTGGAAAACGCGTCCGCAATATACAGGCCCGTTGCGTCGTCCGGAGCCACGAAGCGCAGCCCTATTATGGCGATCAGCCAGGAGGATATAAGGCTTGCATATATAAAGAACAGCTTGTGGATGAGCTTATAGCTGCTCTTTCGCTTGAAAACGGATATCACGATAAACGCCGTTATCGCAACAAGGCTTATAATGAATAGCGTCAATATAGCATCCGATACCATCATATCACCAACCTTTTTAACAGCGTTTTCTTATCTGCCGGGCAAAAACCGTTTCAGCAGCACGGCAGGCTGCGGCTCCGTCCAGGCAAAGCCCAGCTTGCCGAGCGTTTGCAGCGTTTTATCGCATTGCGGCAGCGGTTTTGCCTTACCCGCTGCGCGTTTTTCCTGCAGCCATACGTCCATAAATGCAGCAGCCGCGCCCGGCTCCATGCGGGACAGCGCGCCCGGCAGCACGCGCTCAAACTGCTCCGCATTCTGCCTTAGCGGGTGCAGCTCCAATGCCGTAAGTATGTCACTTAGCGGCACAGGATACGGATTATATATATGATACACTCCCGGCGGCGCGGCGGCAAGCACCGTTATCGCGCGCGCGCACTCATCCACCGCCGTAAGCTCCACCGGCATATCGAACAGCTGCGCCGGAAGCCCCGGCAGCGCCGCTATCGCCCTTACGCACAGACAGAAGGCGTTGCTGTGGGGATCCTGCTGGAACACGCCGTCCGAGGCGCGGCCCACCAGCCTTCCTATGCGCGCAACACGCACATCCAGCCCGTATTTCGCAGCGTCGCGTACCCGCTTTTCCGCCTGCAGCTTTGCGCCTACGTATATGTTGCCGCCCCAGTCCTGCCCTATGTCGAGATCCTGCTCGGTAAACGGAACATCCGCAGCCGAACCGGGCAGGGTATTGCCGCACACGCTCATGGTGGAGCAATGTATAAGCCGCGCGCCCGCGCTTTGGCAGAGCGCTATGACGTTCTCCGTGCCCAGCACGTTGGCGGCGGTTATCTCCTCCGCCGGCCCGTAATGCCGCACGTCCGCCGCAGCGTGAAATACCGTCTTCAGCCGCGGGAGCAGCGCATCCAGCGCATCCTGTGCGGCGCCCATAGCGGGCTTTGTAACATCGCCCTGCACCTCGATGATATTCTGCCGGACGGATTGCGTCCATACGCTGCCGAAATAGCCCGAAAGCACTTCCTGCAGCCGTCCTTCGCCGCGCACAAGGCAGTATATCCCGCCCGCGCCGCCGTCTATAAGCGCTTTTACTATATGCGCGCCCAAAAAGCCCGTAGCGCCGGTCACCAGCACCGCGTCGCGTATCGTCTGCGGCCCTTCCGAAGAATGCTCGTTTATGCCTGCTTCCATGGCGGCAAGCAGCTCCGCCTGTACCGTCACGGTAGGATGCGCGTAAAATGCGGATATCGGCATCTCCCAGCCGTTCTCATAGTAGCGGCTGAGTATGGTTATTGCCGCAAGCGACGCGCCTCCCTGCTCAAACAGCGATACGTCGCGCACCACGGGCACTCCCAGCACGTCCTCCCATATGGCGGCGATACGGTCCTCCAGCCCCTCGGCATCTGCTGTGGCAGCCTGCGCTTTTGGCTCCGGGCTATCGCCATACAGCGGCGGGGGCAGGTTCTCCGAGCCAGGCCCCTGTGAAAGCGCAAGCCTGTCTGTCTTGCCGGTAGCCGTGCGCGGCAGCGCCGAAAGCGCGGTGATGCGGGTAGGAATCATGTATGAAGGAAGCACTGCGGCAAGCCGCTCGCGCATGAGTCCCGCGTCTATGCTGCCGCCCTGCGCCGGCACGCAATAGCCCGTAAGCTCCATCGTGCCGTCCGGCATACGCCCGGCCACTACCGCAGCCTCTGCGCACAGCCCGGTATCCAGCATTGCGCCCTCCACCTCTTCCGGCTCCACGCGCTGGCCGTTCAATTTGATCTGCCGGTCGCGCCGGCCTGTGTATATAAGCTCCCCGCTTGCCAGCATACGGGCGGTATCGCCGGTTTTGTACATCCTTTCGCCGGGCAGGAGCGGGTCGTCAACAAATGCCCGCGCGGTAAGCTCCGGCTCCGCGCAATAGCCCTTTGCAAGGCATTCCCCGCCAAGATACAGCTCCCCCTCGGCAAGCGGCGGCACGCGGCGCATATCATCGTCCAATAGATATTCGCGGCAGTTTGCAAGCGGCCTGCCTATCACCGGCGGCCCGCCCGGCAGCAGTCTTGCGCCGGTAGCGTATACCGCGGCCTCGGCCGGGCCGTACAGGTTGTATATTGCCGCTTTGGTATGCTTCCCAAGCGCGCCCAGCAGCTGCGGCGTCACGGCCTCTCCCGCCATTATCACAAGCTGCACGCCGCCTATCGCGGCGCAGAACTGCGCGTTTGCAAGGCAGCTTATCATGCGCGACGGGGTAAGCTGGAATGCGCTTACCTTCTCGCCGGCTATAAGCTGCGCGAGCTTCCACGGCAGCAGCATCTCCTCCTCGTCCGCCAGCACCACGGTACGTCCCATGGCCAGCGCCGAAAGCGATTCTGTCATAAACGTATCGAACACCACGCCGGTTGCGCACAGCACGCTCCCCTGTGCGCACTCGAACACCGTCTCCAAATTGGCCGTAAGGTTGGCTATTGCGCGGTGGGTTATCATCACACCCTTGGGCCTTCCGGTGGAGCCCGAGGTAAACAGCACATGTATAAGCGAGGAGGTCGGCGTATCCACCGGCGTATAGGCGGCGTCTTTCGCGCTGCCCATCACTATGCGTTCAGCCCCGGCCGCCGCGCCGCTGCCGTCGCAGTATATCAGCCTTGCTCCGGATGCGGTCAGCATATGGTTTACGCGCTCCGGCGGGAAATCCGGCGATATAGGCACATACGCGCAGCCCGCCATGAGTATGCCCAGCATGGCGGTAAACAGCTTGGGCGTGCGCTTGAAGCACAGGCCTATCCTGTCCCCCGGCTCCGCCCCGGCCTGCTGAAGCTCCGCGGCCGCGCTGCGCGCGCCCTCAATAAGCTGCGCGTAGGTAACGTCCTCCCCGTGGAAGCGCAGGGCCGCGGCGTCCGGCTGCATAAGCGCAGTCTCCTCCACGCGCCTGTGAATACACTCGTCTATGTACGGCATACGCATACGGTTGGGTCGCTCCATAAGTGCAAGCCTGTCCCGGGCGTCCAGCGGCATAAGCGCGCCAAGCGCTGCGTTTTTATCCTGCATTAGCAGCTTTACCGCAGCACAGAACATCCTCAATATTAGCTTTGCCGTATCCGCATCGTACAACGACGCGGCGTACTCCAGCCTTAAGGAATACCCCCGCCCGCCGTCCTGCGCCGTCTCCAGCGACAGCGGCAGCTTGGCGGTATGCGTTTCCACCGGGTATATGCGGGTATTTACGCCGCACAGCTCGTACTCTTCGGGCTGGGCCGGGCGCATGGACAGCATCGCCCTGTACAGCGCGGTATCGCCGTCAACCGTCCTGCCGGAATACTCCGCCACCGCGTCCGGCGATACGGACTGGTTATCCAGCAGCGAAAGCACATCCCCGCGCACACGGGCAAGATATTCGCTTACCGTGAGCCCGTTATCGGGATACAGATCCAGCGGCAGCGGATGTATAAACGCCCCGGCAACCTTCCAAAGCTCCGAGCTCGCGCGGCCGGATACCGGCGTGCCTATGGTAAGGGCGGGCTTGCCCGCCAGCTTTCCGATTACTATGCCGAACGCGGCGGCAAACAGCATAAACGGCGTTATGTCTCCGGCGCGGCAGTATTCCTCCGCGGCGTTGGACAGCTCCGCACCCAGCTCCTGCGTTATCACCTCTCCGCGGAGATCGGACTGCTTTGCAGCAGGACGGTCCGCAGGCACGCTCGCCGCCTCAGGCAGCCGCGGAGCTTTTTGCTTCCAGTATTCTGTAACCGCGCCGTCCGTTTCGCGTCCCGCCTCCGCATATGCGTAATCGCGATAGCGCACAGCAGGCGTATCCGGTGCCTCGCCACGGTATATGGCGCACAGCCGCCGCATTATCAGCGGGGTGCTCACACCGTCTGAAACGCTGTGATGCACGTCCACAAGCAGCCGCCAATCGCCGCTTGCCGCGTCGTTATACAGTGCGGCGCGCATCAGCGGCGGTTTTTCCAGATCGAACGGGCGCACGAACGCGGCGCGGGCGTTTTCCGCATTATCCGCAGCAAGCGTTTCCAGCGCAAACGGCGCATCGTCGTCTATCGTCTGCATGAGCTTCCCGTCTACAAGCCGGAAGCTTGTGCGCAGCGCCTCCTCAGAGCGTATCAACGCGGTAAACGCGCTCTCCAGACGCTTTATATCCGGCGCTTTACTGCCAAGCGGAAGCTCTCCCGGCATGTTGTACGCTATGCCCGTGGGATCCAGCCGGCTCGCCACATACAAGCTGCGCTGCGCTGCCGTGAGCGGATAGCCCGTTAGCTCCGGTGCGCGCGCTATACGGGGCGGGCCGGGCTCCGCCGCCTCGCCGGTAAGCATTTCGCATATACGGCGCGCCGATCTGAGCGCATAGAATTCCGTAAGCCTAAGGCTCCTGTGGAAGCGTTCCTCTATATCGCATATCAGGGCGGTGGCGCCCAGCGAATCTCCGCCGGACGCAAAGAAATCGTCCGTTACGCCAAAGCTCTTATCGTTGAGCACGGCGCGCATCATATCCAGCAGCTCCTGCTCCATCCCGGTACGCGCCGGCCCGCCGCCGGTCTCAGGCTCCGGGTCCGGAAGCGCGATAACGTCGGTTTTGCCGCTTCGTGTGCGGGGCATGGCGTCCAGCCGTACAAGGCGGGAGGGGGTCATGTAGCCCGGCAGATATTCCGCAAGGTACGAAAGCAGCTCCACCTCGCCCGCGTTACAGCCCTCGTTTAGCACATAGTAGCCCGCAATGTATTTTTTCTCGCCCTGCGCAACGAGCTTTACCGCCGCATCCAATACGGCAGAGTGCGCGCACAGCCGCGCGGCTATCTCAGCAGGCTCTATGCGCAGGCCGCGCAGCTTGAGCTGGCCGTCCTTACGGCCGCCTATTCTTATTTCGCCCTCCGACGTCCAGCAGGCAGAATCCCCCGTGCGGTATATTCGCTCTCCCGGCTCGAACGGGCTTGTGAAAAAGCTCTTTTCGTTTAGCTCCGGCGCGCCGTGATAGCCGCGCCCCACGCATTTGCCGCCTATATACAGCTCCCCGAACACGCCCACCGGCAGTGGCTGCATATGCGCGTCCAGCACATACAGCCTGCAGTTTCGCATGGGCCTGCCTATCGTGACTGCGGCGGCGCCGTCCATTCTGGCCGTAGCCACGGCCACGGTGGTCTCGGAAGGGCCGTATTGATTATACAGCCGCGCATGGGTAAGGTCGTGCAGGCGTTGTATCAGCTCTCCCGGCAGCGCCTCGCCGCCGATGATTATGGAATCCATGCTGCGCAGTGCGGATGCAAAGCTCTTTTCACGCAGATATGCCTGTATACGGGAGGGAGTCGCTGCAAAGCAGCCCACCCCGTAGTTTACTATCAGCCGCGCAAGCGCCCGCGGGTCCTCGACCTCCTCCGCGCCCGGCAGCACCACCGTGCGCGCGTTCAACAGCGCGGCCGCGCTCTCCAGCATAAACACGTCAAAGCCGGTATTGCACAGCGACAGCACCGCCCCGTGCCCATAGTACGGGGCCATGCCCGCAGCAAAGTTGACCACGTTGCCCACGCTTATCTCCACGCCCTTGGGCTTGCCCGTAGAGCCGGAGGTATATACTATATAGCATAGCTCGTCCGCCGCCTGTGTGCGGGGCCTTGCGATGCGCTCCGATTTGAGCGCATCGGCGTATTGTAGCACCGGCGCGTCACACGGCGCATCGGATATTATCAGCTCCGCGCCGCTGTCGTCTATCATCTCCGCGCGCCGGCCCGCAGGCAGCGACGGCGAGAGTATCACCCATGCGTTACCGCCGTAGGCGCACGCCATCATGGATGCGTACAGCGCTGCGCTCCTGTCCAGCGCAAGCCCTATTACATGGCCTCCGCCCGGGCAGGCGGCCTCTATCGCTGCGCCTATAAGCTCCGCGCGCCGCACAAGCTCCGCATAGGTCACGCGCGTACCGTCCTCTATGCAGGCCACGCGGGACGGGTGTGCGCCTGCGGCGCTGCAAAAGCTGCCGTATACGTCCAGCGGAGATACGATTGCGGCGGTATCGTTGAACTTAAACAGCACGTTGTCCAGCTCGTCCAGCCCCATCAGCGGCAGCTGCCATATGGGCCGGTCCGGCTCCCGCAGCGCCGCGTGCAGTATGCGCATAAGGTAGCTGTGCAGCTTCTCTATCTCCTCGGCGCCGAATAGCTGCACAAGGTGATCGTAATCCACGGTAAAGCGGCCGTCGCTGCCCGCGCTGAGGTGTATTATGAGCGGCTCCGCCTGATAGCTGCTGTAATGCCATCTGCCGGAAAAGGACACGCGCGCGTCCGGGCTTACCGAAAGCCCGGTGCTTTGGAAGGACAGCGCCACATTGTACAGCACGCCCTCGCCGCGTGCCTCGCGGGCGATCGCCGCTATCTCGGAATATGGCAGCCGCTGCGCGCGCAGCAGGTCGTACCATTGCCCGTTAAGTCTGCTTACGTATTCGTTGAACGTCCAGTTTTCATCAAGATCGGATATAAAGGGCAGGGTGCTGACGAACATGCCGGTGGTAGCGCGCTCTGTCGCGTCGGAGCGGTTATGCACCGGCACTCCCACGCATATGCGTGACGCGCCGCCTATTCGCCTAAGGTATATGCAAAGCGCCATACAGAACGGCGCAAACGGGGCCACGCGCTCCGACGCGCAAAAATCCGCCAGCGCATGATCCATCACCTGCGTGAGCTTGAACGTGCTGCGCCGGCCCACCGGCGAAAGCGACGCCGTACCGCAGGGCTTTACCGCGCAGGGCTCGGCCGCGCCAGATAGCTGCTCCTTCCAATAGCCGCGCGCTCTGTCGCTGGCGCGGGAGGCGATGTACTCCCTTTCGTTGTACACATGATCCCGGTAGCTGGGCAGCTCCTCAAGCGCAGGCTCTCCCCCGCCCAGCAGATCAAGATATGCTTTTGCGATGCGGTTTGCCAGCGCGGCCTGCGTCCAGCCGTCGGATATCATGTGGTGCAGCTTGGTCAATATGCACGCTTCCCGCTCCCGCACCCTGCACAGCGCAAACTCATACAGCGGCGCATCGATCAACGGCATCGGCCGGTGGGCGGCGGCGTCTTCAAACAGCGTCAGGCCTTCCCGGCTGGTCATGCTGAAATCGTATACCGGAAACCGCTCAAAAGCAAAGGGCGCATGATACTGTACCGGCGTGCCGCCGCGTATGGTCAGCCGTGTGCGCAGCGAAGGGTCGCTCTGTACAACGGCGTTGAGCGCGCGCTGCATAAGCTCTGTATCCACCCGCCCGGAAATATTTATGGTGCAGCAGATATTGTTAACAGGCAGGCCTGGATACGCCTGCTCGATGTGGTATATATTAAGCTGGGACAGAGAAAGTGGGAACACCGCATCGCCCTTGGCGCACGGCGCGTCTGTTCCGCTCCGATCCTCATCGTTTCGGGCGGCGATATTCGGCATAGTAAGGTCAAATTCGCCCATACGAGTGTATTATATCTTATTCCATACACGTTTTCAATTTTTTTGACACTTTTCCGTATATTTTATGGATTTCCGTATAGGCTGTCTCCGCTTGACACCTTTATTCACCCAGCATACAATAATCTGCAGTAAGGCGCTTATTTCATATGCAACGGTCTCACAAGGAGTTATACATGAAAATCGTACTCGCACCCGACAGCTTCAAGGGCACGCTCTCGTCAAAGCGCATATGCGAGATTATTTCCCGGGAATTAAAATCCGCGCTGCCGGACTGCGCGGTGATATCCGTGCCGCTGGCGGACGGCGGCGAGGGCACCCTCGACGTTATAATGAACACATTGGGCGGACGTTATATCAAAAAAGAGGTGTGTTCCCCGCTGTCCGCCCGGGTAAACGCCGTCTTCGGCGTTTTAGCGGACGGCACGGCAATAATTGAGACGGCAGCGGCGTCCGGCCTGCCGCTGGTGCCGCAGGATATGCTTGATCCGTTATGCGCCACCAGCTACGGTACCGGCGAGCTTATACGCGCGGCGCTGGATTTAGGCTGCCGCAGCATCACCTTAGGGCTGGGCGGCTCCGCTACCAACGATGGCGGTATAGGCGCAATGGCTGCGCTGGGCGCGGCGTTTACCGACGCGCAGGGAAACCCCGTGCCGTTTGACGGCCGCGGGCTTTCGCGCATAGCGAGCCTGGACGTTTCCGCCCTGCACCCTGCCATAAGGGAGACCTCCTTCACGGTGATGTGTGACGTGGACAATCCGCTGATCGGCGAGCGCGGCGCCACCTATACGTTCGGCCCCCAAAAGGGCGCAAATGCCGAAACGCTTACGCAGCTTGAGCGCGGTATGCAAAACTATGCTTCACTGCTGCAGCGGCAGTTTTCCTTCGATCCTGATACGCCGGGCGCGGGCGCGGCAGGCGGCCTGGGCGCGGCGCTTATGGCATTTTGCAGGGCTCGCCCCGAGCGCGGCATTACGGCGGTGCTGCGGCTGTGCGGATTCGACGGACTGATACGCGGCGCGGATCTCGTGATAACCGGCGAAGGCCGCGCGGATTCCCAGTCCGCGCACGGCAAGGTGCTGTGGGGCGTAGGCCATGCCTGCATGGCGCAGGGAGTGCCGGCCATAGCCATCGCGGGCTGCGCAGGAGACGGCGCGGACGAGCTGACCGAATGCGGCATACGGCGGGTATACGCCACCCTAAGGAGCGATATGCCGCTATCCTATTCCATGCAGCACGCGGAGGAGCTTTTGCAGGCCACGTCGTCAGCGCTGTTTTTTACCATATGCAAAAACGGCGTTTCCGCCGTGCTGTAAGCGCGGCTTTTCAAACTCCGCCGCCTGTGGTATCATGTGCATAACCTGAGTAAAGGCGGATTTCCTATATGGGACGCAATAAATACACCGCGCCCAAGCGGTCTATGGGCTATATATTCAAAACGCTTTTCATCATACTGCTGGTGATGCTGCTTGCATACGCCGCATTTTCCACAGCGATGACGCTTTCCAATATGTATGTGCTGGCCACCGAGGGCATGGCGCTGAGGGCGGAATGTGTGCTTACCGATGGCTCCGCGCTGGAGTTGAGCGAATATTTCACCGAAGGCTTCATAAACAGCGACGCCGCGCTGAACTCGTCCAGCTACGACGGCTTTACCGTAACGGACTACAACTACAGCCTGTCCGTCACCGGCTTTTTCGCACTCCCCTGGAGCAACAGCGCGCGGCTTCGCGTGGTGGAGAAGGTCACCAACGTATCCGCCACCGCAAACGAAGGCAACGAGGGCGCGACCGTTCCCGGCTGGACCTCCTCCCGCATGGATATTCAATTTACCCGCGTGGACCAGCGCTGGTATATAAGCGGGCTGGATATAATCCAGCTCAACCCCGAGGATCCGCCGCGCGGCACACCGGATCTCAGCCTGCTGGAGGATGCCGAATGAGCGTTGCCGGCTGCGGCGCGGACTTTCCCGTGCTGCTCGCGCCCATGGCGGGCGTGACCGACAGGGTGTACCGCAATATATGCAAGCGCTTCGGCTGCGATCTCGCGTTCAGCGAGATGGTAAGCGCCAAGGGCCTCTGCTACGAAAATCTCAACACTTTCGCGCTGCTCGAACCCGACGGCGACGGGAAGCCCACGGGCGTGCAGCTTTTTGGCAGCGACCCGGACTTTATGGAAAAGGCGGCGCTCCTGCTTTGCAAGCGCATGGGGACCGATATCGCCGTGCTGGATATAAACATGGGCTGCCCCGCAAAAAAGATAGTTAAAAACGGCGACGGCAGCGCGCTTATGCAGGACCCCGCAAGGGCGCAGCGTGTGGCCGCGGCCGCTGTGCGCGCGGCAAAGCGGTTCAATATACCTGTAAGCGTGAAACTGCGCAGCGGCTATGACGCATCCCACATAAACGCCGTGGAGGTCGCGCTGCGCGTGCAGGACGCCGGCGCCGCCGGCGTTACCGTACACGGCCGTACGCGGGAGCAGATGTATTCGGGCCATTCAGACTGGGATATCATAGCGGAGGTCAAGCGCGCGCTCAGCATACCCGTCACCGGCAACGGCGACGTGTTCTCCGGCGCGGACGCTGCGGCCATGTACGCGCACACCGGCTGCGACGGCATTATGGTAGCAAGGGGCGCTTTGGGCGCGCCTTATATATTTTCAGAAATTAAGGCGGCCATTGCCGGCACTCCGTATACTCCTCCAACGCAGAGCGAGCGTCTGGATATGGCGATAGCCCACGCGCAAGCGCTGATGGACGCGTACGGGGAGCATGGCGGCATAGAGATGCGTAAGCATGTTGCTTGGTACGTAAGGGGAATACACGGAGCAGCCGCGCTGCGCTTGGCAGTCAACTCCGCACAGCCATCCGAGCTTGTACAGCTGCTGGAACGGGCGAAATACGACCTTTACGGCGCTTGACAAACAGGCGCTTCGTTCATATAATAGCTTGCGTACACAAAAAGAATTTTCATCCTTGAGAGGAGATAGCTTGCATGGCAGAAACACGGCTTACCGCCGAAGGCGTAAAAAAATATGAAGAGAGGCTTGAATACCTCAAAACCACCGGCCGCACCGAGATAAGCGAGCAGATCAAGGTCGCGCGTTCCTTCGGAGATCTGTCCGAAAACGCGGAATACGACGCGGCCAAGGCGGAGCAAGCGCGTATGGAGTATGAGATAAGCGAGATCGAGACGATGCTCCGAAACGTCGTTATAATCGACGAGGACACGCTGGATACCGGCATAGTGAGCGTAGGCTCGCTGGTAAAGGTCAAGAACATGGGCAGCGGCAAGACCTTGGTATTCCAGATAGTCGGCAGCGCGGAAAGCGACCCGCTGACCAATCGCATATCCAACGAAGCCCCCGTGGGCAAAGGCCTGCTGGGCAAGAAGAAGGGCGAATCCGCCGCCATATCCACCCCCGGCGGCGTAGTCACCTACAAGGTGCTGGATATAGGCAAGGCAAACTGACCCACTCGTATCAACAAAGCCCGCATTCATACTGAACGCGGGCTTTTTTATTAGTCTGTTTCTTCAGCGGCGCGTCACTCGCGCGGCCCAAGGCGCAGCTCGTCCATCGCGCGCTTCATGCCGGCTATGGTAAGCGCCATTACCTCATCCAGCTCCATGCCCAGCATATCGCAGCCGCTCTTTATCAGCTCGCGGTCGCATTTGGCGGCAAAGCCCTTATCCTTAAACTTCTTCTTTACGCTTTTCACCTCAAGATCGCTTATGCCGGTGGGCCGCATAAGGGACGTGGCCATAACTATGCCGGTAAGCTCGTCCACCGTGAACAGGCTTTTTTCCAGGTTGCTCACAGGCTCCACGTCGCTGCATATGCCGTAGCCGTGGCTGAGTATTGCGCGTATGTCCGCCTCGTCCACGCCCTCCGGCTCAAGCAGCTCACGCGTATGGTCCAGATGCTCGTCGGGGTATTTTTCAAAGTCCACGTCATGCAGATAGCCGATGGCCTCCCAATATTCGCGGTCCTCGCCAAAATGCTCCGCCATAGCGCCCATAGCCATGCTAACCGCCAGCGCGTGGGTAAGAAGATGGGGTTCGCTTACATGCTTTGCGAGGATCTCCCCCGCTTTTTGTTTTGTCAGTCGTGTCATATTATTTATTCTCCTGAGCTATATATTCCCGCATACGTGCGAAGGCTTCATCGCTTATTATATGCTCTATGCGGCAGGCGTCCGCCTCCGCCGTATCGTCCGGCAGGCCCAGCGCAACCTGCAAGAACCGTGCTATCACCTTATGCCGCTCGTATACGGCGCTTGCGGCGAGCAGCCCCGCCTCGGTAAGACGTATGCCCCGCCTGTCGTATATCACAAGCCCGGAATCCGCAAGTATACCCATCGCCCGGCTTACGCTGGGCTTGCTGTAGCCCAGCTCGGACGCCACGTCCACAGCGCGCACGCAGGGCAGCCTTTTCGAAAGCAGCAATATGGTTTCGAGGTAGTTTTCTCCGGATTCACGCACGGCTGCGCCCTCCATGTATGCTTTTTTCGGCTATATTATCAGCGCAAGCAGCGGCACGGCCACCGTACACGCTATGCAGGACAGGCACATGCCCCGCGCTGCGTAGCCGTCGTCCGCGCCTACCGCGGCGCTCAGCATGACGGACTGCGTCATAGTGGGCATGGCCGCCTCCAGCGTAAGCACGCCGCGGGCAAGGCCGGATACGTTGAACAGCTTGAGCATAAGCAGCATTATCATAGGCGATGCGACAAACCTGAAAAGCATCACCACGCCCATATCCCAGCCAATACGTATGCTGCTTTTGCGCGATTCATACAGCAGAAAGCCTATGTAAATAAGTGCAAGCGGCGTTACGATACCGCTCATGTAGCCGGCAAGATTCAGCACAAATTCGGGCAGCTTTATGTTGAAATATACCAGCGCAAAGCAGACCGCCAGCGTTATCAGCGGTGCCGTGAGCAGACCCTTGAGACAGCGTGAAAGCGAAAACTTCATGCCGCTTTCGCCGCTTCGCCTCAGCAGCGCCTCGCCAACCGTCCAGAACATAAAGGTGTTTACCATGTAGTACAGCATCAGATACGGCACGCACTGGTCGCCGAATATCTGAGTGCACAGCGGATAGCCGATAAAGATGGAATTGCTCAGCCCGCACATCACGACGAAGCCGCCGAACCGTGCGCGCTGTATCTTAAGCAGTCTGGCCAGCATCGCGCCGAGCGCAAGTGAGACCGAAATGCTTAAAAATGAGATCAGCAACAGCTTGCCTGCATCGTGAAACATATCGCGCGATACATCGGCAAGCATGTTTTTTACCGTGAGCATGGGTACGCCAAAGCAGAGCAGCAGCTTAACTATGAATTGCTTATGCTCCGCCTTCATCCAGCCCAGCCAGCCTAACGAATAACCGACCGCGGCCATTACCAGCAGCATGGCCACGGCGGAAAGTGCGTTTAAAAATGTACTCAATATCCTAAACCCGCGTTACGGCCGTAAAGCCGGTTATTTGATCTTTCTGCACTCGAGGTAGTAGCGCTTTTCGTGCGCCTCACCCATGGAAAAGGTCTTCCGGGGCAGCGCGCCGTCGTACACCACGGTGGGAAACAGATCGGCCTTATCCATAGGCGGCAGCAGGAAGCCTATGTTTCCGTTCTGCGCACCCAGCTCCAGCACTACGTCCTCGCCATGGATATAGTCCACGGTGCCGCCCAGCTCCGCGAGCGTGGCGTCTATTGCGTTTTGCAGCGTGCCCACCGGCAGCTGCGCCGCGGGATTGGTCACCTTGAAGAAGCCAAAGCCCGAACCGGTCACGAAGGGCAGCATATGCACATTCGCATTGGCGCACGCGCGCTGCATCTCGGCCTCGCACTCCGCACGCGAGGGGGAAGCGAGTATGCGCACCTCGCAGCAGCCGTTTGCGTCGTTTAGCTGCGCGTTAATGCGGTTGAGCGCATCCGCAACATTCACGCCGAACATCACGCGGTGTATTGGCTCGAAGGCTATGCCGTCGTCGTGTACGTTTTCCAGCTCCACCAGGCAGTAGCGGGCGGGATGCCCGGCCTGCTCAGAGCGCGAAAGCGTCTTTTTAACGGCCTCCCAGTTCGCCTTGGCAGTGGCGAAGGAGTGGTTGCCGTCGCCCATCGCAAACAGCATCGCAGGCTGATCCGCGCCGTATTTAGCATGGAACGCATCCGGATCGGCCAGCGCCGCCAAAGCGTTCATGGCAGCCTGCACGGCCTGCGCGTCGCTTATCAGCCGGCCCTCTATATGCCCGCCAAGCTGCATAAGCTCAAAGTCGTAAAGCGTTTTTCCCTCCGCGGCGGCCAGCGGCTCTATCACGGTGCGCTTGGGATCATCTATAAGCACCAGTATATGGGGCAGCTCCAGCGGCGCGTCCCGGCGTATGCGAAGCCTGGGGGGTATACGCTCCACTATGGTGCCCTCGGTAGCGCGTATAAGGGTCTTTGCTCCCTTGGTATATTCGTAGCATTCAAGATCCAGCGCCAGCATAAGTCCGGTGCGGGTCTTGCCGTCCACCGTACGGCGCACCACCACGAGCCCGTCCTCTACGGGACGCAGGGTGCCGTCTAGGACATATTGGTTCATATGCGCGTTTATGTCCGCTATGCGCTGCGCCTCGTCGGGCTTGTCAAGATACATCTCGGGCAGCATCAGCCTGAGCGTGCTGGGCGCGTCGCCCACGGTGCGCTCGGTCTCGGCCCAATAGTCCGGCTGGCTGGTGTACTGATCGCACGCGACCACCGCCCATTTTGTCATATCCACGCCGGGATCGGGCAACAACAGCTCGGGCATCTTTGCGCCGATACGGCTTGAAACATCCTTCATAGAAACAGAACCTCCAAAATTAAGACTGTTAAGTCTGCATACTGCTTTAAATATACACTATACTCGCGTTAAAATCAAATGCCAATGAAATACAATCTCGCTTTGTGGTCGGCTCTACCCCTGCGGCAGGCCGCCTA
>CAZXRQ010000016.1:0-6489 GCA_964642795.1 uncultured Oscillospiraceae bacterium
CGGCAAGAGAGGCTCCCCTGGGGGAGGTCGCCAGACCGGATTTAACATTAAGGGCGTCGGCCCTTAATAATCCCGGGGTTTATCGACAGTCTCAGCGCGGGCGGGGCATAACAGCCCCGCACGCGCTTTGCAGCAAACCAGGTGAAAGCCTATCTGATAACGAAGCTGTTATATTGGCCGTCGCAGAGGCTTCAATACGTAGCTGCGGTTGAACAAACGAAAAGCGGTGTGTTATACTTTTATGCAGATGCAGACGGTTCACAGCCATCGGCATTCAGCTAAACCGAAAATTGGAGGCAGGCTCGTTATGGAACCCAAAACCGCGGTGATCGCAGCGCTTATCCTTGTTCTATCCTCGGGCGTTTGCAGCCTCGCAGGATGCAGCGCTATTGATACCCCGGCGGAATACAACGCCGCTTCGCCTACGCCCGATGCAAGCGTCTCTGAGCCCGGAGGAATTATCGTGTTCCGCTTTTCAACTGGCGACGAGGGCACGGAAAACGGCGGCGTAGAATATGAAGCAACGCTGAGCTATGGCGTGTGCTCAGCCGTAATAAGGCAGGACGGGACACCTCCCGAGGAGGCCATAAGGCTCGTGACGGACGCATCCATAATGGAACGCCTCCTCGATATCACGGAGAAATACCGGCTTAACGAATGGAGCGCCTTTAAGCAGCACGACGGAAGCGCACCCGACGCTGCTTCGTTCTATCTTGCTATCGATACTGACAACGGCGAACACATACTGGCATACAGCAACGCGGAATTCCCGGTTAACTATGCCGACGCCGCCGCGGAGATCACCGCGCTTTTCAACGAAGTATACGGGAAAGGATACGAAAACGCCGCCTTTGTTGGCGAGCTGGAGGTTATCGATGACGAGTAATGGCTGGCAGTACGTGAACCGGGAGGCGGGTATGGAGCATCAACTTTTAGCGCTGTTAAAAAAGCCGGCGCAGTATCCCTGCAGCCCGGTGTATTAATACGCTTTGCTCATGGGAAAGCATTGTTATAAGCATTTCAAGACGACGGTGCGGATGGCGGCTGCCTAGAAATCGGGGCCGTATCGCAATGATACGGCCCCTTGTCTGCTATAAGCTATCCAACTTCAGCGGATGCACCTCACGGGTTTACTGGCCAGTTGTTATTGTTTCCCCACCAAATGCTGTCGCCGCCGCTGACTATTATGTTGCCGGAACCGCCTGAGTTTCCGTCGCTGGTAAAGAAGGAGACGTCGTCGTCACCAGAGTCGCCGCTGCTGCCCGAATCGCCGCTAGTAGCGTTGGAATCACTTCTGCTCGAGGAATCGCCGCTTGTAGCGCTGGAATCACCGCTGCTCGCGGAATCGCCGCTGGTAGCGGTGGCGCCGTCACCATCGTCACCGTCATCGCTGTGACCTTCTTCATTGCCCGGTGTGGTGTAGACTGCGGGTATCAGCGTGGGCTGGGTCTCATCATCACCCTCCCATCCCCAGGGGATATCGCCTTCGATTACAGGAGTGGTGCCCGAAGGAGTTGTAAGCGAGTTGAAGCTGGTTCCCTCAGAGCCCACGGTCTTGAGCACAACCTCATATTCCGTGGTCGCGTCCTGATTGACCACGACAAACGCGCTTACCGGATAGTTATAGAAGTACGGCACGCCGTTTATCAGCCAGTAATCCACCTCGTAGCCCGCAGGTATGTCGGCCCTTACCAATACAGTGATGGTGCCGCGTGGGTATATCCTGCCGTTCGCCTCGTTGATGTAATCATCCTCGAATACAAACTTAGTGAAGGTGGGGCCTGCCGGGTTTCCGTTATCGTCGAGGAATTGCATCACGGCGTTTATGCTGGTCACCGCAAGCTCCTGGCGCAGCACGGCGGCGACTATTGTGGTACCGTTCGCGGTGAACTCCAGGCTGTAACGTCGGCCCTGGCTGTCCGCCACTTCGCCGTTTACCTCCCAATGGTCCACCGCCATGCCGGCGGGCAGTACCGCCTGCGCAAGGTATGTGCCGGGTTCGGTTATCTCAAGCTCGGTCTCGCCGTCAATGCGCGCATTTACGCCGGTGATCTTCTGCGCCGAGCTGACCCCGAACAGCTTGAGCTTGGAGCAGCCCGTTGCCGTAAGCAGCAGCGCTGCTGCAAGCAGTATCGCTAAAACTCTTTTTTTATTTCCCCTTTTCCCCCTTAAGCTTTATATTAACAGTGGTGTTATCTAAATTATCTATTCGTCAGTTGATCGGCTCCCATGCCTTAAAGCTGCAATCGTGATCCACGGCATAGGTAAAGCTGGTGATCTCAGTGCCGCCGTAGGTAAAAAAGTCGAAAGACCACCCTACTAAGAGCGGGTAGCCTGTCAGGACCTCCGTTACGGTTATCACCGTTTCGGCCGGAACTGAGCCGCTGCTTGCGCCGGAATAACCGCCGCCCGAGAACACGCAGTTAGTGCGGGGCATGGCGCAGCACAGTAAATGGGAGTAGCCGTGGGTGTATCTGTGGGCGCTGATAGTGTCTGGCGTTGCACCCCGAATAAAGACTCATATACGGTGTATTCATCATGGCCCATCTCGCAGAAGCTCGTTATCGTCCTGCTAACATGTTATTCAACGCCATCCATCAGCCAGTAGTCAACGGTTTTGCCGTCCGGCACGATAGGCCTAATGTACATATCTATTATGCCGCCGCCATATTCAGCATGGGTAACGGGGTAAGCGTAATCGTACTCAAAGAGAAAGGATCAGTAAATCTTTTCACTTTTATCTCCCCAAAATACTGTACGCGCGGCGTGGCAGCGCATTTATGCAAGGCTCCTGCTGTGTTTGCCCGCACTTGAAACAGGCCGCGTGCTGGCCGCACGCAGCCTTTTTATTTGCCGCACCGCTTCATCGCGGCTATTTGTACATTAAACGTCTCCGGATTATTCCACGGTTATCCTGAATCTGCATTCCGACGCGCCGGACAGCACGGTGTGCAGCGGCTCCACCAATATACTCCTATCCAACAGCAGCGTGTTGAGCACATATAGTATGCTTTGGCGGGAGCATTCACAATGCGCAGAGGAGGACGCAAGGCCCGCACCTGCTACTGGGCACAGACAGCGGGGATAGCCGATCTCGTACACATGCCCGCGCTCTTTGATATCCGCAAAAAAGAACTCCGAGCGGCCATATTTTTCGTACTGCGCATCCAGATCGCCGCCGCACTCTTCGAATTGCTGTTTTTGCATATCAAGAACATAGTTTTTTACACATTCTATCGCACAGGGCCGGTATAATTCCTCCCTCACGCTCTGCGGCAGCTTTTCAATGCCGCCCTCCAGCGTCTTAAAAAACGCCCTGTTGAAGCCGTCCATTTCATCCGCCATGATATTTCGCCTCTCCTTTTCGTCGTTGTACCACGGATTATACCACAGCCATCCCCATATTGCAGCCACGCGGTGCGCAAACGGTGGCACGTATCACGCATACGGGGTTTCAAAACCGCGGCGCATGATGTAGAATATAGCATATCGTCAATATGGAGAAAAAACATGCGTATACGATACATACTGCACAGCGGTTTCTTGCTGGAAACGGAACAGAGCTACTATTTGTTCGACTGGTACAAGGGCGATATACCTCCGCTTGATACCTCCAAGCCCATCGTAGTACTCAGCAGCCACGCGCACAAGGATCACTATAACCCGGCGGTGTTCAGCCGGCTTCGTGATATGGGTATGCACAGCATATCTGCGGTGCTGGCTGACGATATCCCGCTGCGGCAATACCCGAAGGATATTGAAACGCTTTGTGTACACGCCGGCGAAGCCTATACGCTAATAGGCGGCGAGCGGCTGGAAACGCTGCTCTCCACCGACAGCGGCGTTGCATTTTTGCTTACGACAGACGAGGGCGTAATCTACCACGCCGGCGACCTGAACGACTGGTTTTGGGAGGGTGAAAGCGACAGCGACAACCGCGAAATGCGCGAAAACTACCGCCGTGAGATAAACAAGCTCAAGGGACGCAGCATAGACACTGCGTTCGTACCGCTGGATCCGCGCCTTGAGGCACACTATGCAGACGGCCTCGCATACTTTCTTTCCGCCGTAGGCGCAAGGCAGGCATACCCCATGCACTACTGGAAAAAGCACGGGGTAATAAGGCGGTTTGTTAAGCAATACCCGCAGTATGCAGAAACGGTAATGGATCCTGAAAAGCACCCGGAAGGAGAACAGTTATGAGATTCACCATGGTACACGAAAACTACAATGTACGCAATCTGGACGCTTCGCTGGCGTTTTACAAACAGGCGCTGGGGCTTACGGAGAAGCGCCGCAAGACGGCCGACGGCTTCACAATAGTATACGCAGGCAACGAGAACGCGCCGTTTGAATTAGAGCTTACCGAGCTTAACGACCATCCGCAGCCCTATGATTTAGGCGAGAGCGAATTCCACCTGGCATTCCGCGTAGACGACTATGAGTCGGCGCACCGGCTGCACGAGGAGATGGGCTGCATCTGCTTTGAAAACCCCTCCATGGGTATCTACTTTATAGAGGATCCGGACGGCTACTGGCTGGAGGTTATCCCGGAGCGCAGATAATTATGGTCACCTCCGGCTCCTTACCATGCCGTTCACTGTGCTTTTGGTTGGGCCGGTAGCCCGCAGCCTTGCAGGAAGATCTCAATTTCGCGGTTCACGGTGTCGGGTGCGTCTGCGTTTGCGTTATGCGCGGCGTTTTTGATGATGTGGAGCGGTAAGCCGGTCCGCTTTGACCACGCGCGGCAATATGCGAGTACCTTGCCGGTACGGTCATGCTCGCCTGCAAGCAGCAGCGTAGGGCAGCCTATATCCATATCGCGGTTGTCCGCAAGAAAACCGGCATAACCAACCCCCAGCAAGCGGCACAGCTCGGCCTTGCCATACGGCTGAAGCGCAGTCAGCATATTGTCGTATGCGTATTTACTGATGGTACATTGCTTTGCAATGGCTTTTTTCATGGTTGTCAGCGGATACATGTGCGACATCCATTCCACCTGCCGCAGCCACCATTTATCAGAAGCCGAGTAATAGGCCTCGCCGTACGGACATGAGTCTATCGAGACAAACGCCGAAACCATATCCGGATAGCGCAGCAGGTAGGACTGGATGACATACCCGCCCATGGACTGGCCTATCATAACGGCCTTTGAAATACCGTTATCCTCCAAAATGCCCTTTAGATCCTCCGCCGCGTTGGGATATGAAAAATCCGTATACGGCCTCGACCTTCCGTGGGCGGGGGCGTCCCAGGCAATAACGCAGTATTTCTCCCGAAAGTATTCCGCCTGCTTATCAAACAGCGTATGGTCCGCCGTCAGTCCATGCAGAAATACCAGCGCCGGGAGTGTCGATGCGTCCTCCGTGATCCAATAATGTACGCCGCCGCGGTTGCTTTTATATATGCGCTCCTGCATATGTCCCCCTCCATATCTCGATCGTATGTGTGCCATTATAACACATTTACGGCACGTTTTCATTTTGCCGGCCGGACGCCATAGACGCACGACGCTCCGCCCGTTTGATGCCATCCTGCGCATATGGTATAATCAGTACAATCATAATAGGAGGTGTTATTATGCTGTTTGGAGATCCGTCGGGCATACCCGAAGCGGACGCCGCAATCGCCGCCGTCCGGGACCCGAGCAATTTTAACTGGACCACCATATTCTTCCTTGCCGTCGTAGTCATGATGTACATAGACGAGTACAAAAAGGGCAGCTACAAGGCCATAGCCGCCGCGCTCGCGCTTTACAGCGTGCATTGGCTGTACGAGATAGCCAACGCTGTGATATGCCACTTTGCGGGTTATGCGCTGTGGACCGTCTCGCCGGAAAGCACGTCGTTTATACTGCTTATCGGCGTAAGCGTAGAGCTTTCCTTTATGTTCTCCATCGCCGGCTTTACCAGCAAGCTGCTGCCGGAGGATAAGAATATGAAGATCCTCGGCGTCAACAACCGTATAGTTTTCGCCATAGGCTCCGCGCTGCTGTTTTCAGTAATTGAGATATTCCTTGCCTGGACGCCCGCGTTTATATGGGTATATAAGTGGTGGGGCGCCATCCCCGTATTCGTCACCACCTATATCCCGTTTTTCCTTGCAAGCTACCTCATATATGACAAGCCGCCCAAAACGCAGAAACGCTTTATTATTACGCTGTCTGCCATCAACATAGTGCTGCTTGCCGTGCTTATCCCGCTTGGCATCATCTGAGCATTAAATGCAAAGCAGCCCTTTTGGGGCTGCTTTGCTGCTTATAATGTGCGCTCAGGCGAGTAAGGCGCGGTCGTTAGCAAACTTTGTGCCGCTTGCCAGCTCAAACTGCTTGAGCAGTCCCTCTACGGTAAGCCTCCGCTTGGCCTCCCCGGATATATCCAGCGCTATTCTGCCCTCATACATCATGATCAGTCGGCTGCCGTAGGCGATGGCGTCCCGCATGTTGTGGGTAACCATCATAGTCGTGAGGTTGTGCTGCTTGATTATTTG
>CAZXRQ010000016.1:6499-32921 GCA_964642795.1 uncultured Oscillospiraceae bacterium
ATTTGGTCCGACAGCGACAGCACCTTGCCGGCCGTCTTTGGGTCCAGCGCCGCCGTATGCTCGTCTAGCAGCAGCAGCTTGGGCTTTTGCAGCGTGGCCATAAGCAGCGTGAGCGCCTGCCGCTGGCCGCCCGAGAGCAGTCCAACCTTGGTAGCAAGGCGATCCTCAAGGCCCAGCTCCAGCGAGGAGAGCAGCTCGCGGTACAGTGCGCGCTCCTTGCCGGATATGCCCCAGCGAAGGCCGCGCCGGCATCCCCGGCGATAGGCGAGCGCAAGGTTTTCTTCTATGCCCATGGAAGCTGCGGTGCCAGTCATTGGATCCTGAAACACGCGGCCCAGATATGCCGCCCGTTTGTATTCGGAAAGGCGGGTAACCTCCGTTCCGTCTATCAGCACACTGCCGGAATCCAGCGGCCACACGCCCGCTACGGCATTCAGCATGGTGGACTTCCCCGCGCCGTTGCCGCCTATCACGGTGACGAACTCCCCCTCCTTAAGCGTCAGCGATAAATCGCTGAGAGCAGCCTTTTCGTTCACGGTGCCGGGATTGAAGGTCTTGGAAATGCTGCGAATTTCAAGCATGGGATTTCTGTCCTTTCTTTGTTTTGCGGCTGTATGTGCGGCCAAGGTAGGGTATTGCAAGGAACAAGGCGACGGTGCAGGCGGAGAACAGCTTCAGGTCGGTCGTACTCAGACCCAGCTGCAAAAGCAGCGCAATCACTATAAAGTACACGATCGCCCCCACCACGGCGCTTGCCAGCTTCAATGCGAAATTCTTTGCCCGTTTGCCAAAGAGTATTTCGCCGATTATCACCGCCGCAAGGCCTATCACTATTGCTCCCTGCCCCATCTTCACATCCGCACTGCCCTGATACTGGGCGTACAGCGCGCCGGATAGCGCTACCAGCCCGTTGGATATCACCAGCGCTATGACCTTATCGGCGGAGGTATTTATGCCCTGCGCGCGCGCCATGCCTGGATTGCAGCCTGTGGCGCGGATGGCACAGCCCCGCTCGGTGCCAAAAAACCAGTACAGTACGGCTATTAGCACAATGATGAATACTGCGGCCACCAGTATGGTTCGCGGGATGTAGCGCATACTGACTACCAGCTGGAGCCTGTCCACGCTTACGGCCTGGTTGGACTTGCCCATGATGCGCATGTTTATCGAGTAAAGCGCAAGCTGCGTGAGTATGCCCGAAAGTATCGAGGGTATGCCAAGCGCCGTATGCAGCAGGCCCGTCACAAGCCCCGCAGCCATCCCGGCGAGCGTTGCGAACAGCAGCGCCACATATGCCGGTATCCCCGCCAGCATTAGCATCACGGCTACGGCGCCTCCGGTCGCGAGGCTTCCGTCCACAGTCAGGTCAGCATAGTCCAGCACCTTATAGGTGATGTATACGCCGATAGCCATCATCCCCCAGATCAGCCCCTGAGCGACCGAGCCCGGCAGGGCGGCAATAAGCGCGATGAAATTCATACGTTGCGTTTCTCCCGTTTTTTATTCGCCTATGGCGACCATACCGTCTGGGATCGTCCAGCCGATCAGCTCAGCGATCTCGCTGTTGTACTCAAGGGTTACTTCCTCTGCATAGCGTATCGGCATTGCGGCCGGATCAGCGCCGTTTACGAGTATTTCGTAAGCCATCTCACCCGCTGAGTAGCCCATCGAGTAGTAGCTGATGGAAAGCGTTGCAAGTCCGCCCGCTGCGCACATGTTCTCCTCGCCTGCGATCACGGGGATCTTGGCGGGCACGGTCAGGTTTTTGACTATCTCCATATTGTCCGCCATGGTGTTATCGGTGGGAATGTATATAGCGTCCACTTCGGCAACTGCATTTGTCACTACCGGCTGGATATCATTGGAATCGGATACGGTGTATATGTTCACAGTCATGCCAAGGTCTTCAAGCGCGGTCTGCGCCGCCTGAGCCTGGAACACGGAGTTGGCCTCTGCGGAGCAGTATACTATGCCTACGGTCTCGGCGTCGGGACAGAGCGTCGCGAGCAGCTGGATCTGCTGGTCGATAGGAGCAAGATCCGATGCGCCGGTTACGTTGCCGCCGGGGGCGTCGTTAGCATCGATAATACCCGCGGATACGTAATCCGTGATGGAGGTGCCGACTATGGGTATATCGCCCGTGGCAGCTGCGGCAGCCTGAAGGGCGGTGGTGGCGTTGGCCATTATGAGATCAACGTCCTCGTTGACGAACTTGGCAGCAATGGTGGCGCAGTTGGTAGGATCGTTCTGCGCGTTTTGGTAATCGAACTCAACGCCGTCTTCACCCAGAAGCGCGATAAGCGCATCCTTGAAGCCTTCGGTAGCGGAATCCAGCGCCTGATGCTCAAGCTGCTGCAATATACCTACCACATATACTGTCTTTTCGGTTTCGGCGGTCTCAGTCCCGGAGATTTCCGTCTCAGCCGCTTCGGTCTCGGTAGTGTCCGCGGGCACGGAGGTGCTTGCACAGCATGCGAGCACGCACATCATTACCAGTGCCAGGATGATACATAGGATCTTTTTCATTGTTTTTCTCCTTCTGTTGGTAAAATTAAAGGCAGTCCCGACCAACCGGAACTGCCTTTATAACAATGGGATGGCGCTGTACGCGCTATGCCGCAGATGGACAGTCTAATCGGTCAAACAGGCTATTACCGTAATAGAGATAATAGCAATACAGGCCCGCGAAAAACCGAGCCAGACCGATAAACGAGAAAGCGAAAACAACTGCCACTGCGCTAAGGGCTTTGCTCTCAGTAAGTTTCATGACTGCGTTCTCCTTTCCTCATCTGCTGCATGAAAGGGATTATAACGCGGTGGATTTCAGTTGTCAACACATTATTTTATATTATATATTATTTGTTCGTGCGACGCAGCGTTGCCGCGGCGTATCGTTTACGCATCCGCAAACGCAAAGCTGGCGGCTTCGGTTACGTCCGGAGCTTTCAATTCCTTTATGCTTTGTCATGCTGGATATTCCAATAAAAGAACCTCGCCCCCGCTTGATTGGACGAAGTTCTTCGTAAAGATGCCGGTGGGCGGATGCTTGCATCCGCCCCAGTCTGTCGATAAACCCCAGGATTATTAAGGGCCGCAGCCCTTAATGTAAAATCCGGTCTGACGACAGGTGCGTCAGACCGGAAGGAAAATCGCAGATTTTCCCTGCTCCTCTCAGTCTTTGCCGCCCGGGAGCCTAAAGGCACAGCCTGTAGGCGAGAGGCAAAGACTGCAAGCTCGAAAAAGTCAATATTGACTTTTTCGACAGGCTCGGGCGGATGCTTGCATCCGCCCACGCGATATTGTGCCGTTAAGGCTACTTTATGAGATTCTGCTCCGAGTTCTTATCAAACAGATGTGAAAGCTCCGGCGGGAAGGTAAAATGCAGCGTGGTGCCGAACGGTATGCCGTCGCGGTACTCTGCGGGAAGATCCACGGTGGGTATACGTATTACCACATCCTTGCGCTGTGCTGTAACATGCAGATATATTTCACTGCCCATCATCTCGCTTACATCCACCACAGCCGCTATACCACCGTTTTTTGCCAGTATAATATGCTCCGGGCGCACGCCCAGCGTTATGTCCTGCTCCGCTACGTTATCGGCCTTGAGCGCAGTCTGCTTTGCTTCATCCAGCACTATGCGCTCCCCGTCCAGCTCCACGGCATATTCGCCGCCCTGACGTATCAGCTTCGCGTCGAAGAAGTTCATCTGCGGCGTACCTATAAAGCCTGCAACAAACAGATTCGACGGATGGCTGAACACCTGCTGAGGCGTGCCTATCTGCATTATGAAGCCATCCCGCATTATCACTATGCGGTCGCCCAGCGTCATGGCCTCTGTCTGGTCGTGGGTAACGTATATAAACGTCGTATCTATGCGCTGGCGCAGCTTTATAAGCTCGGCGCGCATCTGATTTCTGAGCTTTGCGTCAAGGTTGGAGAGCGGCTCATCCAGCAAAAACACCTGCGGCTCACGCACTATCGCACGGCCTATCGCCACGCGCTGCCGCTGGCCGCCCGAAAGCGCCTTGGGCTTGCGCGAAAGCAGCTCGGTTATGCCCAGTATCTGCGCGGCCTCCTGCACCTTGCGGTCTATCTCGTCCTTGGGAGTCTTGCGCAGCTTGAGCGCAAACGCCATGTTTTCATATACGGTCATATGAGGATACAGCGCATAGTTTTGGAATACCATGGCAATATCCCTATCCTTGGGTGGGACGTCGTTTACGAGCCTGTCGCCGATGTACAGCTCGCCCTCGGTTATCTCCTCCAGTCCCGCTATCATGCGCAGCGTGGTTGATTTGCCGCAGCCGGACGGGCCTACGAGTACGATGAACTCCTTATCCGCTATTTCAAGGCTGAACTGCTGTACTGCCACCACGCCCTGTTCGGTGCGCTGCAGGTTCGACTTGCGCTCAGCAGCGGATTCCTCCTTGGCCTTCTTCCTGGCCTTTTTATCGTCGGCTGCGTAGGGGTACACCTTTTTCACATTTCTAAGCGATACGTCTGCCATTTACCCAAAGCTCTGGCGCCGCTGCCTCCGCAAGGCGGCGTCTCACGCGCACGGGCTGGCCGTGCCGCGCATTACGGCAGGTCTCCACACTGCCGCACCGCGAGCTCACGCGGTATATTGACCTCCTTTTTTTCAGCGCTCCCGGGCTATTTGAATGGAGTAGCTCCGGGCTGCTTTTTTATGTGGAAAGCAGGGCATCTGCACCCCACAAACCTTGTTCGTTTTGACGGGTTCCCATGCCGCATCCGTTTCATTCCCGCGATGCACGGCCGTATATATAGCACATACGGCGCATCTTTTGTGCAAGCGCTTCAGTACACTGTCCCTCCCGCAGCCGCCACTGCCAGTTGCCGCCCAGAGTACTGGGTATATTCATGCGGCCATCGGCGTCCAGCCCAAGATAATCCTGCATCTGCGTAACAAAAAGCTGCGCTACGCTGGACATCCCGCCGCGTATCATGCCGAAGTTGAAGCCTTCGTCGTCGTTAAGGTTTAGGTACTCCACCGCCATCGCCACATCCTCAGGCGCCGCCTCGTGCCGCCATGCCATAACCGGCGTATTGTCGTGCGTGCCGACATAGCAGACGCAGTTGCGCGGATAGGTGTGCGGCAGGTAGTTGCCGGGCTCGCGTGAATCGAACGCAAACTCCAGCACCTTCATTCCGGGCAGACCGGAATCCGCAAGCAGCTTCTTCACGCCGTCGTCAAGATAGCCAAGATCCTCCGCGATTATCTCCACGCCTGGCACGGCCCGGCAGAGCTCACGTACAAAATCTATGCCCGGCCCCTTTACCCATTGGCCGTTTATGGCGGTAGTCTCGCCTGCCGGTATGCTCCAATAGCTTTCGAAAGCGCGGAAGTGATCTATCCGTATCGTATCGTAAAGACGCGATGCGCCTATCATGCGCGCCTTCCACCAGGCATAGCCGGTCCGCTCCATATAGTCCCAGCGATACAGCGGATTGCCCCAAAGCTGCCCGGTAGCAGAAAAGTAGTCCGGCGGCACTCCGGCCACCTCGCCGGGGCGGAGATTCTCTCCCAGCAGGAAGTTTTCCGGGCCCGCCCATACGTCGGCCGAGTCCAGCGCCACATATATGGGCATATCGCCCATCATAAGCACGCCCTTGGAGCGCGCATAGCTCCTCAGCGCATGCCACTGCGTGAAGAAAAGGTATTGGACGAACTCGAAAAAGCCTATATCGTCTGCAAGCTCCTCTCGGTAGCTTGCGACAGCCTCAGGAGTACGCATACGTATATCATCATCCCACTCCAGCCATGAGCGCATACCAAAGCGGTTCTTTACGGCCATAAAGAAGGCGTAGTCCGGCAGCCAGCTCGCGTTTTCCTCGATGAAGGCGCCAAGCTCCGGCCGCGCCGAATGCTTTGCGCGCCCGTATGCCAGCCTTAACGTCGGCAGGCGCATACCGTATATCGCCCCGTATTCCACCCTGTCCGGCGAACCGCAGGGCGCGCAGGCCTCATACTCTTCCTGCGTCAAAAGCCCCTCGTCCTTAAGCAGCTCCAGATCTATAAAGTACGGATTGCCGGCAAATGTGGAAAAGCTCTGGTACGGCGAATCCCCGTAGCCCGTAGGGCCCAATGGCAGCAGCTGCCAGTACCGCTGTCCCGCCGAAGCGAGAAAGTCAACAAACTCGTATGCCGCCTTGCCGAACGTACCTATGCCGCCCGGCGAAGGCAGGGAAAATATCGGCAGTAATATACCGCTTGTTCGATCCATGTGTCAGTTCATCAGCCCTTCACGGCGCCCGCCACGACGCCCTTGATAATGTATTTTTGGCAGAACAAGTAAAAAATGATTATTGGTATAATGCTGAGCATTATCAGCGCCATTACCGCGCCAAGGTCTACATGGCCGTAGCTCCCCTGCAAATACTGTATGTGTATAGGGATTGTCTTGTACAGCGTCCTGTCCAGCACCAAATACGGCAGCAGATAATCGTTCCATACCCACATTATCTCCAGCACGCCCACGGATATCAGTATGGGCTTTAGCATCGGGAAGGTTATCATGAAGAACGTGCGCAGCGGCCCGCAGCCGTCTATCGCCGCAGCCTCTTCTATCTCCAGCGGTATGCTCTTGACGAAGCCCGTGAACATGAATACCGCAAGTCCCGCCCCGAAGCCAAGATATATGATCGGGATGGTAAAGGGCGTATCCAGCTTTAGCGTATGCGCGGTTTTCGCCAGCGTGAACATCACCATCTGGAACGGCACCACCATTGAGAACACGCACATATAGTACACTATTTTTGAAAATACGCTGTTCACTCTGGATATGTACCACGCCGCCATGGGCGTGCATATGAGTATAAGTCCCGCAGACAACACCGTTATTATCAGCGAAAACAATGCGCTTTTATAGAACGGATACTCGCCCACCGTCATACCGTTTGCATAATTATCCTTGCCTACGAAGGTATCAGAGTTGGGCAGGGCAAACGTATTTTGGTTGATTGCGGCGTTACTCTTGAAGGAGTTGATAAGCACCGTGACTATCGGGAGCATGTACACAACGCATATCACAACAAACATTATGCTCAGCGCAAGCTTGAGTTTCCTTTCCCGCGTCATTACTGCTGCACCTCCTTCTTTTTGGTTGCCGTAAGCTGTATTATCGCTATGGCCGCCACCAGCACAAAGAACAGCACGGCCTTAGCCTGCCCCAGCCCGCGTGAGTTGGCGTTGAGGTAGAACGTGTTGTAGATATTAAGCGCCAGCATCTCGGTGGATCTTATCGTAGTGCCGTCCGCCATGAATATGAAGGGCTGGCCTCCGTTGAGCACAAGGTTTTGATCGAATAATTTAAATGAGTTCGTAAGCGTTAAGAAGGTGCATATGGTAATAGACGGCATCACCGTGGGGATGGTTATGTGTATGAGGGTATGCCACCCGTTCGCCCCGTCTATCTTGGCGGCTTCTATCATATCCTCCGGCACAGACTGCAGCCCGGCGATGTAGATTATCATCATGTAGCCTATCTGCTGCCACGCCATAAGTATTATCAGTCCCCAAAAGCCGTAGGTGGTGCTAAGCACGATGGACGTGCCGTAGTGCGAGAGTATTCCGTCGAATATCATGGACCATATGTAGCCCAGCACTATGCCGCCTATAAGATTTGGCATAAAGAATATCGTACGGAATATGTTGGAGCCCTTAATGCCCCGCGTAAGTGCGTATGCCACGGCAAACGCTATAAGATTTATAACGATGAGCGAGACGACGGCGACCAGTCCCGTATACCAAAATGCGTGCATAAAGCTTGCGTCGGAAAAAGCCCTTATATAGTTTTGAAAGCCGATCCAGGTTGCGTTGCTCGTCGTCGTGAACTTGCAAAAGGAAAGATATACGCCTTTACAGAACGGATAAAGAAAACCTATACAGAACGCTGCAAACGTCGGCAGCAGGAAAAGTGGAAAGCATCTTTTGATGGGGCGGCGTATGAGCTCGGAGTTCATCGCCGCAGTGCTTCTTTTTCGTGATTTCATGGCTGCTCCCCCGAAACGTATTTATTGCCTTTGAGCAATAGCAAGGGGGCCGTTCGGGAACGCCATTGCATTTCCGGACGACCCCCCATTCAGTTTACATCATTTGGAACGGTAATCCAAGCTTATTGTGCGGCATACTGGGTTGCCCAGCCCTGCACGAACGCGGTAACGACATCGTCCCAGGAGCCGGTGCCGGCGGAATACTGCGTAAGCGCCGCCACGACGCCAGCGCGCCAGGTATCCACGTTGGGGGTGTAGTTGAACGCCCAGGTCACGGTGTAATTGCCGTTGGCAATGTAAGCGTTAGCATCGTTGAAGAACACATTCTCGCTCTCCTTGGCATTCTTGAAGGGGATTGGGCCAAACTGCTCGGCCATCATCTGGGTGCCCTCGTCGGAGGTAACTACCCAATACATGAAGTCGAGAGTCGCCTGGATGTTCTCCTCGGAAGCCTGGGAGTTGACCGCCCAGCAGTTCTCGGTGCCGCAGCACAGACCCATGGCTTCTTCGCCTTCAACGCCGCAGTAGATGGGGATCATCGCAAGGTTGGCAGCATCCATGCCGAAGTTAGCGGTCAGGTTGCTGTATTCCCAGGTGCCGTTCTGATAGAACACGGCATTGCCTTCGCCAAACTCGGCCTCGGCCTGGTCGCCGGTAGCGCTGGCCAGCTGGGTGGGAGCGGTGTCGGCATTGTTGATGTAAAGATCCCAGATAGCCTTGAAGTTATCAAGGTATGCGCCGGTGATCTCGGCGGGCTGCTCGGTCACGCCGTCATCGCGGAACTCATAATAGAGGGGCATGTTGGCAAGGTGGCCAGAGAAACGCCAGCTGGAGGAGCCGTCCATGCCGGAGGAGGTGAAGGCTGCAAACGCAAGCTCACCGGAGGCATGGCGGGCAGTGATATCCTCGGCAACAGCCGCGAGGCTTGCAAAGTCGGTGATGTCCGCAAGAGTATAACCGGCTTCCTCAAGAAGCGCCTTGTTGACAATTATGCCAAACGCTTCATAGCAATAGCCGATGCAATATACTTCGCCGTTCTCGCCGAAGAGGTTGAAATCGTCGGTGGTCATTTCGTTGTACACATCGGTACCGGTGAGATCAAGGCAGAAGTCTCCCCAGGTGTCGAGGCCGGCCTGATTGCCGCACTGGAACAGCGTGGGGGCGTTGTCGCCCTTGTCCATCTCAGCGGTCAGGGTCTCGGAATAGGTACCGGATGCAGCGGTAACAACGGTCACGGGCACGCCGGTGAGCTCGGTATACTTGGCGGCCAGCGCCTGCCACGCTTCGTCAGCCTCGGGCTTGAAGTTGAGGTAATAGACAGAACCGGTGGCTCCCACGGTTTCCGTGGTCTCAGCAGTCTCCGCTTCGGGTACGTCTGCGGTATCGCCTTCGTTCGCGCAGCCTACGAGCGCGAGCGCCATGACGACAGCCAGAAGGATAGCCAAAAACTTTTTCATTGTTCTTTCTCCTTATTTTTAATCTGCGCATTATGCGCAAACTTAGCATACTTTTATTGCAGATTTTTGACAGATCCGCCCTCGCGGAACAGCGTCTCCATCAAAGCGTGGCAGTTCTCCGCGCCGTTCAAAACGGAAACGAGTATGTCGGCGCTTCGCTTTGCAAGCTCCTCTGCGGGCTGCTCCAGAGTGGTGAGCGTAGGCACGCAATATGCCGTCTCCTCCAGCCCGTCTATGGCTATTACAGAGCAGTCGCCGGGCACGCTCATGCCCATATCCGACACGGCCTTCATAGCCGCCATCGCCATATTGTCGGAAATGGCGAACAGCGCCGTGGGCCGTCCTGTCTCGATGAGATGCTTTGCGGCTATGTAAGCATCGTACATTTCAAAGCTGTCCGCACAGGCGACAAGGCTTTCATTCTCAGCTATTCCGTACCTGCGCAGTGCCGTCAGGTAGCCCTCGTAACGAAGCTGGCTTATAGAGCCGCCGTCCCTCCGCTCGATAAGCGCCCCCACGCGCCTGTGCCCTCTTTCTATGAGGTAGCTTACGGCCTTTTCAGCTTCCGCCATATCGTCTATTGCCACCGAGGAATAGCTTTCAGGATCGAGCGCGCCGAATGCGTTTGTGTAGGTGCAGCAGACAAACGGAACCTTTACCGCCGCCACTTCTGCCGGAAGGTAATTAAAACGCCCTCCAAGGAAGATTATTCCCTTTAAGCGTTTTTCTCGTTCAAGCTGCGCCGCGGCAAATATCTCGTCGTCCGACGAATCTATCTGGTGCAGCGCCATGGTATAACCGTAATCGTCAATGGAGCGCTCCAGCGTTCTGATCAGCCGCGTAAAAAACGGGTTTCCCACGCCGCGCACTATCACGGCTATCATATCGCTTTCGCGTATAACGAGATTTCTTGCGCTGTTATTGGGAACAAAGTGATTTTGGCCTACGACCTCAAGCACCCTGGCCCGCATCTTCTCGCTTACATCCGGGTGATCGTTGAGCACGCGGGATACGGTGCTTACGCTTGCGCCGCTAAGCTTTGCGATATCCTTAATAGTAATGTGCTCCACTCTATTGAACCTCCGGCTGTGTGCCGCGATTATCGTTTTGGAAACGTTACTGGTAACGTTTCCAGCCACGGCTTGATTATACTATCGGCGTCCAATTAAGTCAACAGCTAATTTGTGCAAAAGCGTACAGTTGATTAAGGCCGCAGTCTTTGCGGCCTTATCAATCGTTTGGCAGTATGCGGTTATCAGTTAATATGTATCATATCAGACCGGTTTACCCGTCCACCGCGCACGCTTCGTCTATACTTCCTGCTCCGGCTTCTTAGCGGCGCCGTGGAGATAGAACTCCCTGTCAAGCAGTATAGCGCCCGCCATCACAAGCAGCGCCACGCCGGAAAGCACCATCAAAAGCCGCATGGATATAACGTCCGCCAGCGGCCCGAATACCGCCATGCCCAGCGGAAGGAAGCCCGCATACATCGCACCGAACAGCCCGAACACCCTGCCCATCATATCCGGCACAACGTTCTCCTGCATCAGCGCCGTAGAGGCCGTCTGCACCATCGTGAGCGCCACGCCGTACACCGCCATCAGCACAAGGTACAGCACAAAACCATCTATTGCACCCATACCTATTGCAAGCGCGCCAAAGGCTGTCATTCCCACGGTCAGCGTCTTCATACGGTTTTTGAAGCCGCCCCACGCGCCTATTAGTACGCCGCCCGCCGTCATGCCGATAAATCCCACCACCTCTACCATTGTCATATACCAATAGGTGTCCCCATAATACCGGTTGACGAACAGCGTCGCAAGGAAGCCCGCCGGAACGCACAGGAATATGAACAGGCCAAATACCAGCAGCAGCCGTTTTATAAAGCCATCCGTCAGCACATACCTTACGCCCGATCTCAGCTCCGAAAGCATACACGTCGTCTGCGCTATCTTCACAAAGGGTATTGCAACGGCGGACAGTACGGCCATGCCGGCCGCCGCAGTGGCGATATCGATAAGCAGCGCAAAGCGCAGCGAGGAAAACGACAGCACGGCTCCCGCGGCCGCAGGCGCTGCAAATTGCACCAGCGACTGCACGGTGGAGTTTACACCGTTGAACTTCATCAGTCTATCCTCGGGAACCAGCTGTGGTATCGCCGCGTTTACGGCGGGCGTCTGTATGCCCGTGCCCACGGAACGCAGGGCCGATATGACCACCAGCGCGACCAGTACCGGCGTTCCCGCATCCAGCCGCGGCAGCAGCAGCGCAAGCAGCAGCGTCGCCGCCGCAATAGCACCGTCGGAAAGCATTATGAGCTTTTTTCGGGAATACCTGTCCGCCCATACGCCGGCGAAAAATGATACCGCGAACTGCGGCACATATGCCGCAACGGTAAGCGCCGCAACCCACGCGCCCGACGACGTCAGTACCGTCACATACCAAATGATCGCAAACTGCGTCAGTGCCGAGCCGAACAACGTGATGCTCTGGCTTGTTAGAAACAGCGCCGCTCTGCTTTTCCAGTCTGTGTTTTGCGGGCCGCCTGCCGTCATATGCCTTTATCCGGCTTTACGGCGCGCAGCTCGATATAGCCCCGCCCGCCGCGCGGCTCCAGCTGAATACGCGGGTTTTCATCGTCCCAAGCATAGCCGATCACGGAGGGATCGTAACGCTCTATGGCATGCTGCACCGCCGCGATAGCCTCGCAGTAGTCCCCCTCACAAAACGGCTCGCCCTGAAACATCAGATATTCGGCAGCGGGCAGCGCAATTACGTCAAAGCCGTCCGGGATCGCGCCGCAATAATCGGAGGGCGCCTCCACGCCCTGAACGTAGGTTGAGGTATTGGGTTTTTTATACGTCTTTGGCAGCCACAGGCACACCGGCTCCCCGCAAAGCGATTCCATGCTGGTGAGCAGCCCCCATACGTCACAGCCCACCTCCTCGCAGTAGGCAAAGTAATCCTCCGCCGCCACGCCTCTTTTGACTATAGCCTTGCGCTCCGGCTTGCGGATGACCTGAATGAATACGCTGCGTACGTCTTCCATATTGATGTATTCCTTTCGCATTTCTTTGAATTTGACTCCGTAGGGAATGAAAAGCGCGATAGGGATCGGGGCCAGCGCATATTCCTTGGGATTGCAGCCGAACTCACGGTAAAACGCGCGTGTATAGCCGTCAACGCTGCCAAAACCTACGTCCAGCGCCGCATCTATCACGCGGCAGTCCTCGTTTTTAAGCCGAAGCGCGGAGCGTGACAGTCTAAGCCGGCGAATATACTCGGCGGGCGCAAGTCCGGTATATTCCTTGAAAAGCCGGTGCGAATAAAACGGCGAAAACAGCGACACGCCGGACAGCTCCGACAGCGATATCTCCCGGGTCAGATTTTCCACGATATAGTCCTGCATCCGCTGCACGGCCAGTATCTGTTCGTTCACTCTTTTCACATCCCTCTGCGCACATTATACCAACGGCGGAAAAGCTTTTTCTCGACTATACTTGCTTATCCTTCAGCGCCTCTATAAATATCGTTTGCTCCTTCATGGATACTCGCTTGACACACCAGCCGCGCTCCAAAAGCTCCTTTTTATATGTTAAGAAGGAGTGGTCTATCGCAACGCCCGCGACCTCCTCTATTTCGTCGAAGGTCATGCAGCAGGGCTTTTCGCGGCATATATATCCCCAGAGCTTATCGTATTTGCTCATATCGCCCCTATTCTTTCTTGCTGGCCTTGTTCAGCTTTGCGATGCTCTTGAATTTCTGGCTTTTTGCCCCGAGATACCCGCTTTTGTCGGCGGCATAGCCGTTTTCCGCCTTCAGCTTCAGATACGACTGCCACCGCTCATCCTCCAGCTCGCCGCTTTTCAGTGCCTCGCGCACGCGGCAGCCCGGCTCGGAGCCATGCGTGCAGTTGTTGAAGCGGCAGGACGCCACAAGCTGTTCAACATCCAAAAACGTATGCCCTATGCCCTCGCCCGCGTCCCACATACCAAGCTCGCGCATACCCGGGGTATCTATCACCATGCCGCCAAAGGGCAGCAGTATAAGCTCGCGGCGCGTAGTGGTATGCCGCCCCTTATCGTCGTTTCGCAGCCCGTTCGTCTCCAGCCGTTCGTCACCCGCCAAGCGGTTGATAAGGGTGGATTTGCCTACGCCGGAGGAGCCGATAAGCGCAACGGTATTTCCTTTTTTAATATACGGCAGTATCTGCTCATACCCGTCCTGCTCCATGGAAGAAGTCACGAGCACATCCGCACCCGTGGCCACGTCCTCGGCCAAACGCCGTTTGGTCTCCGCGTCGGTACACAGGTCGGCCTTGGTCAGCACTACCACCGGCACGGCGCCGCTGTCCCAGCATATGGAGAGGTAACGCTCCAGCCGGCGCAGGTTAAAATCGTTATTCATCGACATGCATATAAACGCCGTATCCACGTTTGCCGCCACGACCTGCTCGGACACCGCGGTACCCGCCGCCTTGCGTAGAAAAACGCTTTTTCGCGTCAGCACCTCGTGTATTACGGCACGTCCTCCATCGCCGTCCGATAAAAGCATCACAAAATCACCCACGGCAGGAAAGTCCGACGCCGTCTCCGCATTGAAGCGGAATCTGCCCGACACGCCCGCAAGGTGTTCGCCGTTTTCGTCTATTACGCGATACAGGCCCTTTTCCTGAAGCAGTACGCGCCCCGGGGTCATATCCGGGTATTGCTGTGCCAGCTCCATATACCGCTGTGAAAAGCCGTATTCATACAAATCCGTATAGCTCAATCAGCTTCCTCGCTTTGCTTTTTTTCGTTTGGCGCTTCGGGCAATAGTATTCCGAGCCGCCAATATAGTTTTCCTTTACGATGCTTTGCCGCATACCGGACAGCCCGCAACCGTATTCCTTGCTGCGCCAAGCGGCCGTCTGCTATATAGTACCATAGCATATGCCAATGAGAAAGTCGTTTTGTTCAAGTCGCCCGTCCCGCGCCGGAGTGCAGTACGCCTGTATACCGCTATACATGTATATCTTTTGAAGCTATTGAAAACCCGGACAGGGGATAGTAAATTAGTCGTGGATGTCAAATATATATATTGGAGGCCGGTATGTTGATAAATACTGTGGGTATGGCTGGCACAATGGAATCCAGCGATATCATCGTAAGGGTGGAGCCGGGCGATTGCGGCATAGAGCTGACTTTGGAAAGCAGCGTTATGCAGCAGTTCGGCGCTCAGATACGCCGCGTCATACTCGAAACGCTAGCAAACGAGGGCGTGACGGCCGCAAGGGTCAACGCCGTGGATAAAGGAGCTTTGGACTGCACGGTGCGCGCGCGGGTCGCCGCAGCCGCGCACAGAGCCGCACAGGACGACAACTACACCTGGAGGACAAAGCAATGAAGCTGCGAAGAAGCATGTTGTTCGTGCCGGGCAACAACCCCGGCATGATACGCGATGCATACATATACGGCTCGGACAGCATAATGTTCGACCTGGAGGATTCCGTTGCGATAACCGAAAAGGATGCCGCGCGGTACCTGGTATACAACGCGCTCACCACCATAAACTACGGCAAAAAGGAGCTGGTGGTGCGCATAAACGACCTGTCCAGCGGGCTGGGCATAGCCGACCTCGAGGCCATAGTACGGGCAAGGCCGGACGTTATCCGCCTGCCCAAGACCGAGACCGCGCAGGACATAATAGACTGCGAACGCGAGGTGGAACGGATTGAGTGCGAAGCCGGCATAGAGCTGGGCAGTACCGGACTTATGGCGGCGATAGAAAGTGCGCGCGGCGTGCTGAACGCAAGCGAAATTGCGCTTTCCAGCAAACGGCTCATAGGCATCGCGCTGGGCGCGGAGGACTATGTTACGGATCTAAAGACCACCAGAAGCGACGGTACGGAGCTGTTTTTCGCCCGCTGTATGATACTCAACGCCGCTCGCGCCGCAGGCATTGCCGCGGTGGATACGGTATTCAGCAACGTAAACGACGAGGAGGGCTTCCTCAAGGAGGCGGAGCTTATAAAGAAGCTAGGCTTCGATGGCAAGAGCGTGATAAACCCGCGCCAGATAGCCCCGCTGCACAGAGTGTTTATGCCTACTGAAAAGGACGTGGTAAAGGCGCGCGCAATAATGGCCGCAATAGAGGAGGCCAACGCGCGCGGCAGCGGCGTTGCATCGCTCAACGGCAAAATGATAGACAGGCCCGTGGTGCTCAGGGCGCAGTATCTGTTGCAGCTTTACGAGGCGGGCCACGGCACGCCGGTGGAGGAGGTATAATATGGAGATCAAAAGCATACCGCATATAGGCGAGGTCGTGAACCACGGTGACTTTAGCGGCGTGGCAAAAAAGGATATAAGCACCTTTAAGGAGCGCGTATACAGCGGCAACAAGGTAATAGCGGACATCGACGAGGCCATTCGCCTTACGGGGCTTGCCGACGGCATGACGATATCCTTCCACCATCACTTCAGAAACGGCGACCACATAGTGAATATGGTGATGGATCGCATAGCGGCAGCCGGTATAAAGGGACTTACAGTGGCCGCAAGCTCGCTTACCGACATACACGCGCCGCTTGCAGCGCATATCAAAAGCGGCGTGGTTCACCATATAGAGACCAGCGGCCTGCGCGGGGAGCTGGCGGAGCAGGTATCCCGCGGACTGATGGAGTTCCCGATAGTATTCAGAAGCCACGGCGGAAGGGCGGCCGCGATAGAATCCGGCGAGCTGAAGATAGACGTGGCGTTCCTCGGTGCACCCAGCTGCGACCCCTACGGAAACGCCAACGGCTACAACCGCGACGAGGAGGGCACCTCCTGCTGCGGCTCGCTGGGCTATGCAAAGCTGGACGCACTGCACGCGAAAAAAACCGTCATAATCACCGACCATCTCGTGAACTTCCCCAACGCGCCCTTCGGCATACCCGAATCCAATGTGGATTACGTCGTGGTGGTGGATAACGTAGGCGACCCAGCCGGAATAATGAGCGGCGCTACCCGCTACACCAAAAACCCCAAGGAGCTGCTAATTGCCAAGACCGCCGCGGATGTAATAGAGGCCTCCGGCTATTTTTACGACGGCTTCTCCATGCAGATGGGCTCCGGCGGTGCAAGCCTTGCCACGGCGCGTTTTTTGCGCGACAAGATGAAGGAGAAGGATATACGCGCGCGATTTGCCCTGGGCGGCATCACGGGCCAAATAGTAGAGATGCACGAGGAGGGGCTAATACAACGCATACTGGACGTGCAGTCCTTCGACCTTGTAGCTGCCAATTCCCTGAAGAACAACCGCTTCCATCAGCAGATAGACGCCGCGTATTACGCAAGTTACCGCGGAGAGGGCGCTGCGGTGAACCAGCTTGATTTCGTAGTGCTTTCCGCACTGGAAATAGATACATCCTTCAACGTAAACGTGCTTACCGGCAGCGACGGTGTGATACGCGGCGCTATCGGCGGCCACCCGGACACCGCCGCAGGCGCAAGCCTGGCCATTGTTGTAGCGCCGCTTACCCGCGGACGCATACCCAGCGTGGTAAAGCATGTGAATACCATTGTCACCCCGGGCGAAACCGTAGATGTACTGGTCACGGATCAAGGCGTGGCGGTGAACCCAAACCGGCCGCTGCTCGAACGCAGGCTGCGCGAGGCCGGCATACCGCTTTTCACCATAGAGCAGCTGCAGCAGCGCGCAGAGCGGCTGGTAGGCGTGCCGGAGCCCATACGCTATACAGATCGCGTAGTGGGCGTGGTGATGTACCGCGACAATACAGTAATAGACGTTATCCGTCAGGTGGAGGAATAGCGTTTGGAATTCCATAACGGCGCAATGGATGCGGCGGAATATGCCGCGGTGGAGGCTCTCCTTGCCCGGTGCGGGCTTAAATACCGCGCCGAGCAGGGAGCATATACCCTGCGCTGCTACGATTATGACGAAACGCTCATAGGTACCGGCTCGCTGTGTGGCAGGGTGATCAAATACGTCGCTGTGGATGATCAATACGCCGGCGAAGGCGCGGCGGCGGCGATCGTCAGCCGCCTTATAACGTACGCCGCCCTGCGGGGCGATACGCATCTATTTTTGTATACCAAGCCAAATAATCTCCGCCTTTTCGGCTCGCTGGGCTTCTACGCAATAGCCCAAACGCCGGATATGCTTATGATGGAGAACCGCCGCACAGGGATATCGGACTATGTTGCCTCCCTGCCAAAAGCGGCTGGCATGGTTGGCGCTGCTGTAATAAACGCAAACCCGTTCACCAACGGGCACCTTTCGCTTATACGCCGCGCATGCGCTATGTGCGATGCGCTATACGTGTTCGTCGTGAGTGAGGACGCTTCAGAGTTCCCCGCTGATGCGCGCTTTGAGCTGGTCAGTCGCGGCACGGAGGGCATAGACGGCATTATGCTTTGCCACAGCGAGGATTACATAATATCCGCCGCAACATTCCCGGATTACTTCATTAAGGACACTGCCCGCACCGACGATATACGCGCAGATATGGATATAACTCTTTTTGCCCAGCGCATAGCCAAGCCGCTCGGCATCACCCGCCGCTTTGTAGGCAGCGAACCGTTTTCCCGATTTACCGGCGAGTACAACCGCAGGCTCAAAGCGCTGCTGCCGGACTTTGGCATAGAGCTTATCGAGTTCCCGCGGACAAACGGCGTAAGCGCAAGCAGAGTACGGCAGCTTATGGCAGAGGGCAGACTGGACGATATAAGGCCGCTTGTGCCGGAGAGTACGTTTGAATACATCCAAAGTCACATTAGCTGATATGCTGGCTGCGCGCGAAGCGCGCACATCGGCGCAGCAGGAGCTGGGCGGGCGCTATGCCCTGCCCCTGCTTTGCTTTACCATGAATATGGCCGGCGATGTGAAGGATTCGCCGCTGATACGCGAGTGCTTTTTTGAGGGGGTTCGCCGCCTCCGCGCACTGCCGTATGCCGCGCAGTATGAGAGCATCGAGCTTGCGCATACCGGCCCTACGGCGTATTTCGTATTCGACTGCCCCGCTGAAGCCCTCAAGCGCGCCGCTGTCGCCATAGAGGATGGATCGTCCGCGTTTCGGCTGTTCGACATGGACGTGCTGGACGCCGAAGGCAATAAGCTATCCCGTGAGACCCCGCGAAGCTGCGTGATATGCAACGAACCCGCCGCAGTCTGCGCGCGCAGCCGTGCGCACGGACTTGATGCGGTGGTTGATGCACAGACGGCGCTGCTTTGCGACTTTGCTGCACAGCGCTATGCGGATATGGCGGTGCGCGCGCTGGGTACCGAGCTGCACGCCACGCCCAAGCCGGGACTGGTTGACGGCGCCAATAACGGTGCGCACGCGGATATGGATACTGTGCTGTTTGAGCGCAGCATAGCCGCGCTGGAGGACTATTTCTACGACGCTGTTGCGCTGGGCATATCGCAAGGCGAGACAGCCATGCAGCAGCTTAAGGTCCGCGGCATACGCGCAGAAGCTGATATGCTGGACGCTACCGGCGGAGTAAATACCCACCGCGGCGCAATATACGCGCTGGGTCTGCTGCTGTGCGGGCAGGGGATATACATAAATAGCGGCCGCGGCAGCGCGCGCGAAAACGCCTCGGCGCTGGTCTCAACCGACTGGGAGCGTGAGCTTCAAAGTGCGGGCAGTCACGGCGCCGCGGCATACCGCGTTCACGGCGCATCCGGCGCGCGCGGCGAAGCTGCGGCGGGATTCCCCGCGGCGGCCGCAGCCTCACGCATAGCGGAAGCATATGCCACGCGACACGACCTGCTCACCGCCGCAGCGCTCACACTGCCGCACATCATGGCGCACATGCAGGACACCAACCTGCTGCACCGCGGCGGCATGGACGGGCTGCGCTTTGCACAGACGGAATCTATGCGCATACTAAACATGGACGAGCAGCTGCGCCTTGACGCGCTGCGCAGTCTCGACGCGGAATTCATCCGGCGCAATCTCAGCCCCGGCGGCTGCGCGGATGCGCTCTCAGCCGGGCTGCTGCTATGGTTTATGCGCTCCTAAAATGAAATAGATGGCGTCCTTTTCCCAATACGCAAACGCAGGGATCTGCAAAATGCAAATTCCTGCGTAGGTATACTTTGATATAAGCTTGCTATTTCGGTTTAACGGCTAAGCATATATTCCACAGCTTCATTTACACCGTTGACCACTGCGGTAGAGCTTATCGTTGCGCTGGTGACCTGATCCACGTCCTCGTTCAGCACGATGGGAACGCTTATGCCGCTGAACTGGTCTGTAAACGCAGCCTCCTTGGTGCGCGCGCCCAAGCTTGCGGTCTCCGAGAAGCCGGAGCCGCCAACTGTGATGCCGGTCACGGTGCCGTCAGGCAGCATTCCGCACGTTACCTCGATGGGCCCGCCGTAGCCCTGCACGGTAATAAGCGCCGTATAGCCTACTATCTCGCCGCCCTTCATGCCCTGATATGCGCTATCCACTACGCAATCCTCCGGCAGCTCAAGCTGTTCGAAGCTGTTCGCCTCAGGCAGCAGCTTTGCGCGGGCGGCCTCCGCCGCAGCGATGGACTGCTGCTCGATAGCGGGAGCCGTCACGGCGTTGGTAACGCCTAAAAGCAATCCGGCCACTATGCAGATAGCGCCAAGTATGATCCATGCAGGAGTATGAAGCGATTTCATATGAAACACCTCTTGTTTTGATTATTGGTAACAGCCGTTCGTATGTATATGGCAAATCCCACGCATCCCATTTTATAATATTCACTACAAAACTGCAAGAGTATTTGTGGCATTACGCCGCATACACAAAAAAGCTCCGGCTACGCCGAAGCTTTTCGATTTGCCTTCTCTAATACCGTTTAGTCTGCATCGCAGGATAAAGGGGATTAGCCCATTGCGGGGGGCGAATGTCCTTCGCGCTTACGCGCAGTTCACCGCATACTTACGATTAGCGATTGTCCCTGTGTGCCTGGAAGCAGGCGCTGCAGTAGATGGGCCTGTCGTTCTTGGGAACGAAAGGAATCTTTGTGGGTGCGCCGCACTCTGCGCATACCGCATCGTACATCTCGCGCTCGCCGTTGCGCTGATTCTTGCGGTTGGTCCTGCAAGATTTGCAGCGGATGGGCTCATTCTGGAAACCCTTTTCTGCATAGAATTCCTGCTCGCCGGCGGAGAAAACAAACTCCGCGCCGCAATCCTTACATACCAATACTTTGTCTTCGAACATGTTTTTTTGATCCCCTTGTGAAAATTATTTTTTTGTCGTCGTTGTTCGGCTGACCTGGTCTTTGCCCCCACACCCGCCGGCAGGAAGTTTCGCTACTGGGCTGCTATGCCTCCCACTACCGCTCCTCTCGGACTTGCGCCCGGCCGGACTAACGTCTAAGCCGCACCATGCTCACCGGCCATTGGCCGGTTTATGTGGATCGTTTCGCCTGCGACTGGCATCGATTTGCAACCACAGACCCGAATCACGATAACATCGATTATTATAGTTTATATTCTACAAAAACGCAACTATTATTTTTTTAACAGGCCATCCTGCCATAAAAGCAGCTTATGTCCACACCGTCAGTGCGCGGCTATATCGTCATACTGCGCCCGTGGGCCACCCACATACTTGGGACGGGTGCGCGCCACTACCACGTTGGCCTCGCCTATTTTGCGCGTTTGCAGATGCACTGGCACTACCACCGGATGCAGGTGCATACCTATAAGCGTGCCGCCCACGTCCATGCCGGCCGACGCCTTGCCCCGCAGATCCTCTACCATAACATAGTCGTTTATGCGCTGTATGGCCTGCATGGAAAACGCGCCGCCCGCATGAAGCTGCGGCTTTACCCACACCTGCTGCAGATCGAAGCGCTCCATGCACTCGCGGCTGGTGACCAAGCAGCGGTTAAGATGCTCGCAGCACTGCGCCGCAAGGTACAGCCCCAGCTCCTCCACATGTGGACATACCGCATCCATTATACATTTTGCCACATCCTCGTTAGAGCCTGTGCCTATGCACTTGCCCACAACCTCGCTGGTGGAGCAGCCCACCACGAGTATATCGCCCCGCTTGAGCTGCGCGGCATCTACAAGCTCCTGCATTACGGCCTTTGCCTGAAGATATACGTCGTTAAAATTCGTCATAGATCCATCCTCTCCTTTGTACAGCGCCCATTATATCCGTTTGCGCCTATCAAAGCAACCCCCACAAAGCGCGCTTTACTGGGCGGAAATCGCTTTTTTCATATATTCGTGCAGCTGCTCTATCGCCGCAGTCTGTCCCGGCCCCGCCTTGGCGCTGCCCTGCGCCATATCCTCACGGCCGCCGCCTCGGCCGCCCAGCGCGGCATTCACCGCCGCACAGAGCGTTTTCATGCTGAAAGCGGCGTTTTCGCCCCGCGCAAGCTGATAGTAGAGCGTATCCCCCTTTGTGCTGAACAGTGCCGCCACCACGTCCGGCCGCGCGCGCAGCTTGTCCGCAAGCAGCTTCAGCTCCTGTGCGTCCAACCCCTGCTCGTAGTAGGTTATCAGTACCGCACTGCCTGCGGGTACGGCATCCTGTATGAGCTCGCCCGCCTTTACGGTGAGCAGCGCGTCTGTACGCTGCTTAAGCTGGCGGCGCAACGCGGTCAGCTCATCGCCCTGGCGCAGTACGGCCTCCACCGCATCCTCATCTCCCACGCTCATGCGCGCCGCTATGCGCCTTACCGCAGTGCGATCCAGCCTTGCGGCAGTCACCGCGCGCATACCGCACAGCAGCCATATACGTGTACCGCCCTTATAGTGCGTCGCATCCTGCAAACGTATGGAGCCCACCCGCCCCGTACTCGCGCAATGCGTGCCGCAGCAGGTGCATGAGTCCACGCCGTCTATATATATAATACGAATATCTCCGGTAAGCCCGCCGGCCTTTTTGCGCAGCGTGAGCGTTTCCAGCTCGGCCTCGGTAACTATCTTCGAGGTCACGGGGATGTCCTTCATCACGGCAGCGTTTGCGGCGCGCTCAAGCTCAGCAAGCTGCGCGTCGTCAAGCTGTATATCGAGATCCAGCGTGGAATAATCCTCCGCCATATGGAAGCCCACGTTCTTTGCGCCGTACATTATGCTGGCAAGGCCGGATACCATATGCTCGCCGGTGTGCTGCGCGGAGTGATCCTCCCTTACGGCCATATCCGCCTTTACCGTTACCTCTGCGCCGACGTCAAATCGCATATCCGTCAGGTGCCACACGTCCTCCCCCTGCTCGCGTGCATGTGATACCGGCCGCCTGTCTATGCTGCCCACGTCCGACGGTTGACCGCCGCCCTCGGGGAATATCACCGTGGCGGACAGCAGCACCTCGAAGCCGTCGCCGGCGGTTATGCAGTCCAACACCGTGGCCTTGCATTCGGCCGCGGCAGGATCGGTCAAGTATATGCGTTGGGTCATAGCGTCCACCTCGTGTTTCGAATATGGCTTTATAATACCACTTGTTGTTCCGGCGATAAAGATGCAATATGCTCTATCCCCGCACCGTCGGGCGCATACGACGCCCTTATGCTATATATTAACCGATTATTCACTTTAGTGTGTTGCCGCCCTAAAAAAATTGAGATATAATCATGATGGTCATGTGGGCGCGAAAAGGAGTTTGCCAATGAACAATAAACGTACCGAACCTGCCGCAGGCGGAGCGGCCCCCAAAAAGAAGAAAAAGTGTTCCCGTATAGCCATGCTTATGCGCATGGTCGGCACGGCGTTTATCGTACTTTTTGCCGCGCTCGCCATCGTTTTCGTGCTGCGTCTTTATAAAAGCGTACCCAGCTACGAGGAGGTGCGAGCTAACAGGGATACCGGCGTTTTCGCCACCGGAATAAGCATACACGGCGTGGACGTATCCGGCATGACCTACGGCGAGGCGCGCTCGCTGCTCATCAGCAGGGTCGAGGACGACGTAAAGAGCATCAACATATCCATAGTACACGATACCGCGCTGTGGCTGCTGTCCGGCGCGGACATGAACGTTTCAAGCGATCTGGACATAGTGCTTACCGAAGCCATCGACATGGGCTTCGACGGCTCCTATATGGCCAATAAAAAGCTCAAGGACGACATCTTGCAAAACGGGCTGGAGTTGGATGTGGCGTTTATCGCAGACCAGGTCGCGCTTGCTGAAAAGCTCAGCACGATAGGCGCCGCCATAAACACCCAGCCGATAGAGCCTCACGCTGCAGCAATAGCCTACGGCACAACACCGGATTTTGAATATATTGACGGCACGGACGGCTATGTGCTGGACGAGGCTACGCTGGCATCGCAGATAACCGAATGCTTGGCAAGCGGTGTGTTTCAAACCGTGCTTACGCCGGAGCTCCAGCTCACAACCCCCGAAAACAGCATCGAATGGGCGCAGGCAAATACCCTGATGCGCGCTACCTTCCAAACCAGCTTTGGCGGCAGCCGCAGCGCACGCGAGGCAAACCGCGTAGGCAACATACAAAAAGCCACCACCATACTAAACGGCGCAATGATAATGCCGGGCGAGGAATTCGACTTCAACGAATATATAGGCCCCCGCACCGAGGCGGGTGGCTGGCCGCTGGCGCCGGGCATAGTCTCCGGCAACACCTACGAGCTGCAGGCGGGCGGCGGCATATGCCAGGTGTCCACCACGCTGTATAACGCGCTGCTGTGTGCAAATGCCTCCGTGAACACAAGCCTCGAATACGACCCCGCGTCGGATACCGATCTGGACCTGGGCGCTTCGCCCATAATTATCACCGAGCGCTGGCACCATTCCTGGCCCTCCTCCTATGCAGACCGCGGGCTGGACGCCACGGTATCCACCGGCGGCAAGAACCTGCGCTTCATAAACAACACCGGCGCTCCGATGTATATATTCGCCTACTGCGATCAGGAAAACTACCTTATGACTATATATATCTACGGCGAGCCGCTGCCCGACGGCGTTACTTACACAGTGCGCGGCGATACCGTTGAGACCACGGAGCCCGCAGAGACCATAACCGAAACCAACCCCGAGTGGCCCACCGGTTACTCGGAAACGGTAATCACCTCGCGCAAGGGCTACACGGCCAAGGTATACCGCACGATGTATATAGACGGCGTGCAGTCAGGTGATGAGGAATATCTCTACACCGACACCTACAGCCCCAAACAGGGCAAGGTAATGATAGGCACGGGGCCTTCCACCCTGCCTACGCCCACTACTTCAAATTGATTTAGGGCTTGAGCTCCCCCTATTGTTTTCGATGGCGCTCAAATATTTGTCAGTCATTTGGAGGGCAAAAAATGGATTATACCAAGATCATCAAACAAGAGGTGCAGGACGTACCGCCATCCGGTATCCGTAAATACTTCGATATACTTACGGATAAGACCATAAGTCTTGGCGTAGGCGAGCCGGACTTTCCCACCCCGGAGCGCATCAGGAGTGAAGCGCTCAAACTTTTATCGGCGGGGCGCATACCCTATTCCTCCAACTCGGGCATACCCGAGCTTAGGGAGCTCATTTCACGCTATCTCAAGGAACGCTTCGATCTCGAGTATAATTCCAAGGAGATACTCGTTACCGTGGGCGCAAGCCAGGCCATAGACCTTGCACTGCGCGCCATTGTCTCCCCCGGCGATGAGGTGATAGTGCCGGAGCCCACCTATGTGGCATATAATCCGGGCGTTATATTTGCGGCCGGCACGCCTGTGCGCGTGCTGACCAGCCAGGACACCCGTTTTAAGCTCACACCGGAGCGGTTAAAAGCTGCCATCACCCCCAAAACAAAGGCATTGATACTCCCCTTCCCCAATAACCCCACCGGCGGCATAATGGAGAGGGAGGATCTTGAAAAGATTGCGGACATCCTGCGCGGCACGGATATTATGGTGCTGGCAGACGAGATATATGCCGAGCTTACCTACAACGGCAAGCACCACGTCTCCATAGCAAGCCTGCCCGGTATGCGTGAGCGTACCATAGTGTTAAACGGTTTTTCCAAGGCATTCTCCATGACCGGCTGGCGCGTGGGCTTCATAGCGGCGCCCCAACCCATAGTGGCCGCCTGCACCAAGATACATCAGCTTACCATGCTCTCCGCCCCTACCCCCGGCCAGGTAGCCGCAATAGTGGCGCTGGAGCAGGGCCTCGCCGACGGCTTTGTGGATATGTACGCCATGCTGGATGAATATGCGCGCCGCCGCCGTTACCTCGTAGATGCGTTCAACGAGCTGGGCCTTACCTGCAACGAGCCCGAAGGCGCGTTCTATGTGTTCCCCTGCATCAAGTCCAGCGGCCTTGCCAGCGAGGAATTCTGCGACAGACTGCTTGCCGAGCAGGACGTGTGTATGGTACCCGGCACGGCTTTCGGCGAAAGCGGCGAAGGCTATGTGCGCTGCTGCTACGCCACCAGCATGGAATCCCTCATAGAAGCGGTACGCCGTACCAAGCTGTTCCTCGAGAGCCTCAAAAAGTAATACCAAGCTGTTTTTATAGAAGCGCGGCCTGCACTGGCCGCGCTTCTGCACTTATTACAAACATATATAGAGCCACGTTATCCATTCAGAATAACGTGGCTCTGTCGTATGTTGACAAGCTTCCGCTTGGCACATATTACATCAGCATTGCCGTAATGACGCAAGGCGAATATAAAGAAACCGAAACCGGGCGCGAAAAGCGGGGCGATGAATACGTTTTTATGCTGCTAAAACAAGGAAGCGCAACCGCTCCGAAAGGGCTCGATATGTCACCGCTTTCCGTTACGGATATTGCAGGCGCACCACAAAAGGTTAGCAGCGAGGGGAAGGCGTTGTGAGCGCGGTTATACCCGCAGGGCACAGGCAATTGAACAGCCGAAGCAAGCGTGACCTTTTACGGAAAGGATGGGCAAGAAGCAGGCGGATGTTTTTCTTTTGCAAAAGAAAAACGGAGCAAAGCGAACTTTGCTCCGATTTGGCTCCCCCTGTTGGACTCGAACCAACGACACTGCGGTTAACAGCCGCAT
>CAZXRQ010000017.1:0-32763 GCA_964642795.1 uncultured Oscillospiraceae bacterium
TTTAACATTAAGGGCTTCGGCCCTTAATAATCCCGGGGTTTATCGACAGTCTCAAAGCGGCAATAGCCGCTTTTTTCATTATCCGGCAATTCACACGCCGGTCACTTTTTTCCCTTCAGCAGCAGGCGTTTACGGCCGTATTTAGCTATTACCCATACGCACACGCCCCCCAGCGCAAGGCCCGCAAGCAGCGGCGTCAGCGGACTTGAATAGGACATATACGGCGTAACGTAGCTGCCAAACAGATTAAAAGCCATATGGAACGCTATGCTCGCATACAGGCTGCCACAGGTCTCGACCAACAGCGTCATCACCACCGCCAGCGCAAACGCATATATTATCCACAGCAGCGCCCCGTGCATCACAGCAAACAGCGCACATTCCAGCAGCAGCGCCACGAGTACGGACATGCCGGCGCGGAAGCGGCTGTAAACCATGCCGCGGAACACTACTTCCTCAGCCAGCGGCGCGACCACCACCGTTGCAAGCAGTGCAACCACCGCGTTGCCGCCCTCAAGCGCTTCCGCCGCTACCTCATACTGCTGCATCCAGCTCTCGGGAATAGGCAGCACCTCGAACGCCGCCGTAACCACAAAGCTCAGCGCAACGCCCAGCGCGATACAGGGCCAAAGCCCGCCTATGCTCATGGGGATAAGCTGCAGGTGCTCCTTCACACGCCGCCCGCCTGCACGGATAATAAGCACTATCAGCGCAAGCGTGGCGGAATCCGCAATGAGCGTTACCAAATTGGCACTGCCCAACAGCTGTTCTGTGAGCATCGTCTGTATTGCGGCCATATCCAGCCCATACCATGCGCCGCTGTATGCGCTGAACAGCGCACATGCTATCGTATATAGCACGGACACGAGCAGCTGCAGCCCAAAAAACAGCAGCACATACAGCATACCCTTTATCAGCGCTAAGAAAAACCTTTTCAAAAGAACACCTCCGGCGCGGCGCGCTATATCGTGTGCCGCGCTAATATCGTATTACATCCTGCCGCCGCGCGCAAGCCCGGAAACATAAATGCTGTTGCATCCGCCAAAGGTATGATATAATTCCAGCATATGAACATAATCGTGATAGGCAGCATCAATACCGACGTTATCGGCACGCCCCTCTCGCCGCTGACACTGCGGGATTCCAATATTGGCCGCGTGACCTTGCGCGCCGGCGGCGTGGGACGGAACATCGCTGAAAACCTTGTGCGGCTGGGCGCTGACGTACAGCTCATCACCGCGCTGGGCACGGACGGCTTCTCGTCAGGGCTGCGCGCGCATTGCGCAGCGCACGGCGTCGGGCTGGACTACGCGCCCACAACCGGAGATAGCTGCGGCGTATACCTGTGTGTAAATGACGAAGCCGGCGATATGTTTGTGGCGCTCAACGATATGCGCATAATGGACGCGCTTACCCCCGAGCTTGTCGACATGGACGCGCTCAACGCATCAGACGGCGTAGTGCTGGATGCTAACCTGCCGATCCCCACGCTGGAATACGTTGCAAGCAGCTGTACCGCGCCGTTGTTTGCAGACCCGGTATCCGTCGCAAAGGCGGAAAGGCTTTCTGGTATACTGCCCCGTCTTACCGCCATAAAACCCAACCTCTACGAAGCACGGCTGCTCACCGGCTGCGACATGCCTGAGGATTGTGCGAAGGAGCTGGTACAGCTTGGCGTTTCCCGCGCGTATGTATCGCTGGGAGCGGAGGGTATGGCATGGGCGGACGGCTTTGGCGCGGGCAAGCTGCCAGCGTTTGAGCGCACGCCGGTATGCACCACCGGCGCGGGAGATTCGGCCACTGCCGCGCTTTGTGTAGGACAGCTTCGCGGTCTGGATGCGCTATCCTGCGCGGCCGCCGCATGCCGTGCCGCCGCGCTCACCATAATGAGCCAGGACGCCGTAAGCGAGGAGCTCACGGCTGGTATATTCAAAACGAAACGGATGTGAAAACATGAGCCACCTGCAAATCAGTGAAGAAGTAAAGGCTGCGCTATCCGCGGGCAAGCCCGTGATCGCGCTGGAGAGCACCATAATATCCCACGGTATGCCCTATCCGCAAAACGTGGAAACCGCGCTGGAATGTGAGCGCATCGCCCGCGAAAACGGCGCCGTACCCGCCACCTGCGCCATACTCGCAGGCAGGCTTTGCGCCGGGCTTACACGCGAACAGCTTGAATACCTTGGCCGCGCAGGACAAGGCGTAGCCAAGGCCAGCCGCCGCGACATCCCCGTGCTGGTCGCAAAAAAGGCTGACGGCGCGACCACCGTCGCCGCAACGATGATAATTGCACAGCTTGCCGGCATACGCGTATTCGCCACCGGAGGCATAGGCGGAGTGCACCGCGGCGCCGAAGCCACCATGGACATATCTGCGGATCTTGAGGAGCTGGCTCACACCGGCGTGGCCGTGGTGTGCGCAGGCGCCAAGAGCATACTCGACCTTGGCCTTACGCTGGAATACCTTGAAACGCATGGCGTACCCGTGATAGGCTGCGGCACCGACGAGCTGCCCGCCTTCTTCACGCGGCACAGCGGCTTTAAGGTGGACTGCCGTATGGACGCCCCCGAGGAGATAGCCGCCGCGATATGCGCACAGCGCGAGCTGGGGTTTTCCGGCGGAATGCTCATAGCAAACCCCATACCCGAGGAATACTCCATGGATAAAGCCTACATCGACGGCGTGATCGATACGGCTATAAACCAGGCAAAGGCGCAGGGCATACACGGCAAGGCCATAACACCGTTTTTGCTCGCCGCTGTGAATGACGCCACCGGAGGAAACAGCCTCAAAGCCAACATACAGCTTGTTTACAACAACGTACGTCTTGCGTCGCGCATAGCCGCGGCGGTCAAATAACATATAACTCAAGGGGGAAATTATGTACCAGCATTCCAACGAAAACCACAGCTTTAACTCCATCAAGGACCTTCTGCTCGTGTTGGCGATAGTGCTGTTCATCGTATTCATGCGGCGGATAACCACGCTGTTTTCCAGCATACCCTTTGGCGGCATACTCAACCTGGCACTGCTGCTGGCACTGGTTGCCGCATGTTACTGGATATACAGGCAACGGCTTTGCACCTACCGCTACACCATATTCTTCGAGCAGCCTCCCGAGGGCGAGCTGGATGAATACGGCGAACAGGCCACCCAGCCTTATCCTCTGGGCACCATATTGTTCGACCGGATGGTATCCAGCAAGGGCAAGCTGTACGAGGGCGTGAACGCGCACGATTTTGTTGCGCTGATACCTCCCGGCAAAAAATACGAGGAAAAGATCAGCTTCTTTAACTACGCAAAGCTCACCGTATACCCCATAAAGACCGCTCACACGTTGGTATTTCGACGCAAGGGCAAGCTGTACGGCATATATTTCTCCCCCAAGCCGGAGATGATCGAGTGTATGCACAAGTGCCCGCTTTTGGATCTTTCCAGCTACGACAGCCAAATGGCGGCAGATGCCGAGTAACGATAAACACATAAAAACGCTCCCTCAGGCGCTTAACGAATATTTGCATAAAGGGCCTGCGCGCTTTCATATGCCCGGCCACAAGGGGCGCGGCATGGGCGAGTTTTCCGCCGCCGCAGCCTGGGATGTGACCGAGCTTTCCTTTAGCGACGATCTGTACGCTCCGGAGGGCGCCATCGCGCTTACCGAGGCGGCCTACGCCCGCGTATATCAGGCGCGGCAGGCGTTTTTATCCGTAAACGGAAGCTCAGCCTGCGTATGCGCCATGCTGCTCGCGCTGGGCGAGCACAGGCGCGTGCTGCTTGCGCGGGACTGTCACCGCAGCGCAGTAAACGGCGTTGCGCTCGCTGGGCACGAGGCGGCTTTCGTATATCCCCGTCCGGACGGGCTGGTAGCGGCCGCCGACATATCTGCCGCGCTGGACGCGCGTCCCGCCGACGCCGTGATGATAGTAAGCCCGGATTACTACGGCCGCTGCGCACATGTATCCGCCATCGCGGAGGTCTGCCACAGCCGCGGCGCGCTGCTGCTTGTGGACTGTGCGCACGGAGCGCATTTCCCGTTTTCAAAGGAGCTTCCCGACCTACCGGCAGAATATGCGGATATGTGGTGCGTGAGCTGTCACAAGACGCTTGCGGCGTTTACTCAGAGCGCCGTGCTGTTTTCCGGCGTATGCTGCCCGCTCTCCGATATGCAAATACGGAATGCGCTGCGCATGATGCAGTCCAGCAGCCCGTCGTATCTGCTTATGGCCGGACTGGACTGGGCGCTGCACAGCGTTTCTGGCTGGGACGGGCATATAAAGCGCATTACCGCCTTCAAATCGGCCGCGGCCTCCATCAACGGAATAAGCGTATATGCGCAGGAGGGCGACGGCGTGTTTTGCGCGGATCCCGCGCGCGTAGTGCTGGACGTATCCGGCCGCGGCATAAGCGGCCGCGCCGCCTACGATGTGCTGGAAGCGCACGGCGTGGTAGCCGAGATGGCGGATGAACGCCGCGTCGTGTTCATCACCTCCCCAGAGGATCCGGACGAATGGTACGACAGGGCGCTATATGCGCTTACCGCACTGCCCTACGGCACACATATACCTCCCGCTTCTCTGCCGCTGCCCCCGCAGGGCGAAGCCTGCATGAGCATACGCGCGGCGGTCTTTTCCACATGGAAGCCCGTGCCGCTGCCCGATTGCACCGGAAGAATTTGCGCAGCCCCGTGCGGCGCGTACCCGCCCGGCACTGCTGCACTTATGCCGGGAGAACGCATAACCCAAGCGGCGGCTGCATATCTTGCCGCAAAGGCAGATAGCGGCATACCTCTTTTTGGCATGGTGGACGGCAGCATACCTTGCACAGATGGCAAAAACGATATATAATAACCATATTATGAGATACGATACAATACTGTTTGACTTTGACGGCACGCTCAACGAATCCGGCCCCACCATTTTTGCGGCGACTCGCGCAATGATGGCCGAACTGAACATCCCGGACGTTCCGGATTCCACCATTCGCCGTATAGTCGGGCCGCCTCTATGGACCAGCTTTTCTGAGGTGATAGGCATTGATACGGCGCTTGTTCCCAAGGCAGTCGAGGTTTTCCGTGAAAAGGCCAAGACGTGCGGTTTAGAATACATGAAGCCCTTCGACGGCATACTCGACCTGCTAAGCGATCTGCAGGCTGCAAAGCGCGTAGTCGGCGTAGTCACCGCCAAGATGCAGGCAACCGCCGCTGAGCAGATCGAAACATACGGATATAAGCCGTATGTAGACTATGTTAAGGGCGGATTGCCGAGCGGGACCAGCGATAAAGCGGACCTGTTGGCTCAGGCCTGCGCCGATCTAAACGTTGATAAGGCCCGCACCGTTATGGTGGGCGACCGCTGCTACGACCTTGAGGCCGCCAACGCCGTGGGCGTACCCTGTATAGGGGTACTGTACGGCTATGGCAGCAGGGAGGAGCTTTCCGCCTATAATCCGGCCTTTATTGCCGCTACCGTCGCTGAACTAAGAAGCATACTGCTGTCCTAACAGTAGCCAAACTATATTTTATGAGGTGACCGATATGAAGCTCGTATTCGCCATAATTCAGAATGACGACGCCAAGGGCCTTGTGCGCGAGCTTACGGCGCACAGGATAAGCGTTACGCGCATATCCAGTACCGGCGGTTTTTTGCACGGCGGCAACACCACCTTGATGATAGGCGTTGAGAAGGAGATGCTGGATGAGGCTCTGGAAATAATACGCCAAAAGTCCTCCACCCGCCGGGAGTTTATGGTGGTGCCATCCTCCATGCCCGGCTATATCGACAATTCCCCCACGCCGGTACAGGTCACATTAGGCGGCGCTACGGTTTTCGTCGTGGATGTTGAGGCTAATTACAGATACTGATGGACCCTAAGCAGCAGCTCTATGATGCCATAATCCGTGGCCGCGCGCCTCACGCGGTGTTTTTGGATTGTGCGGACGCACCGCTTACGACCAGCACGGTACGCAGAGCTGCCGCGCTGTTTTGTTTTGGCGCGCCGGATATGGACAGGCTTGCCGCGTTCCCGGACTATTATGAGCTGGACGAGCCCATAATTAAAATCGACGCCATACGCGAGCTTACGGGCGCGCTGCACAACCGCCCGTTTGCAGAAGGCGGCCGCGCCGTAGCCATACTCGGCGCACACCGCATGAATGAAAACGCGCAGAATGCACTATTGAAGTCCCTGGAGGAGCCGCCGCCGCGCACGCTGTTTCTTCTTTGCGGCAACCGCAGCGGACTGCTGCCCACGATATGCTCACGCTGTCAAACGCTGCACATGGCGGCCTCTCAAAGTGAGTTGATCTCATACCTCTCCGCTTTGGGCGCTTCTCCGCGCGAAGCCGAGCTGTACGCCGCGCAGGGCGTCAGTATGCAGCGCGCTGAAAGGCTGTATAAGGACGCCGAATACCGCGACCTGCGCAAAAGCGCGCAAGATGCGATGTATGCCGCGCTAAGCGGAGGTACTCCTTTTAACACGGTAAAGGGGCTTGCGTCCAACGCGCAGGATGCGATGGAGTTCATGCTGGATCTCGTTGGCGAGCTGATTGTTTGCCGCGAAACAGGTTCTTCATCCGGCTGGTCCGAGCCGGAGCGGATACGCAAGCTATGCGCGCGCTTTACAAGCGGGCAGTTAAACGATATCATAGCATTAACGGTGGACGCCATGCGGCGTTTTAGCGTTGCCCGGCAGGGAAGCGCAGCGCTGGACTGGCTGTTTGCCGGCATAACGAAGACGGTATTGGAGGCTTAACATACACATGAAAACGGTAATAAGCGTCAGATTCAAAGAGGGCGGCAAGTCCTACTACTTTTCCCCGGGAAATAATGAGGTCGCGGAGGGCGACGGCGTGATAGTCGAGACCGCGCGCGGCGTGGAATTCGCCGATGTTGTCGCCGGCGTGCATGACATTGACGACGCGCAGGTGTTCGTGCCTCTAAAGGAGATACAGCGAGTGGCCACGCAGGCCGACCGCGAGGCACGGGATAAAAACCGCGCCAAGGAAAAGGACGCCTTTGATATCTGCTGCAAAAAAATACTTGAACATAAGCTGGATATGAAGCTGGTGGACGTGGAATACTCTTTTAACGGCAGCAAGGTGGTGTTTTACTTCACGGCGGACGGGCGTGTGGATTTCCGTGAGCTGGTAAAGGATCTCGCGGGGATATTCAAGACCCGTATTGAACTTAGACAGATAGGCGTACGCGACGAGGCCAAAATGCTGGGCGGGCTTGGCTCCTGCGGCCGTCCCGTGTGCTGCCAGGCGTTCCTTGCGGACTTCCAGCCCGTATCCATCAAGATGGCCAAGGAGCAAAACCTTTCGCTTTCACCCACCAAGATAAGCGGGCTGTGCGGCAGGCTCATGTGTTGCCTTAAATATGAGCAGGATGCATACGAGGTGATGCGCAAGCAAATGCCGCGGGTGGGCCGCGAGGTGCAGGCTCCCGATGGCGAGGGCGTGGTACTGGAAAACAACATCATAACCGAGCGTACCCGCGTAAAAATACTTTTACCCGACGGTACGCTGGACGTGCGGGAGTATCCCTTCCGCGAGCTATCCATGAACGGCCGCCGCTTCGGCACCCCGCACCCTACTCCCCAGCCCCCCGCAGGCGGCGACAGCAGCCCAAAGGCGACCCTCGCAGCGTCTGAGGCAGAGCCGCCGGAGAGCGGCAACGATTAGAGTTGATTTTTTTGTATTTCATGTTATAATACGACTGACTAATAATACGGAGGTAACTATAATGGCTTATATCATTACGGATGCTTGCATCAGCTGCGGCGCGTGTGAGGCGGACTGTCCCGTCGGCGCCATCTCTCAGGGCGACGAGCGCTACGTCATAGACCCCAACGCCTGCATAGAGTGCGGCGCGTGCGAGTCCACCTGCCCCGTCGGCGCTCCCAAGGCCGAGTAAAGCAAATCAACATCAACGGGAGCCTTCCTGCAGGAAGGCTCCTGTTCTGTATGCGCGCATAAAGCGGGCGGCTGTAACAGCCGCCCGCCAGATTGTCGAAAAAGTCAATTTTGGCTTTTTCGAGCTTGCAGTCTTTGCCTCTCGCCTACAGGCTGCGCCTGTTGGGCTCCCGGGCGGCAAAGCCTGAGCAGAATAGGGAAAATCTGCGATTTTCCTTCCGGTCTGACGCACGGGTCGCCAGACCGGATTTAACATTAAGGGCTGCGGCCCTTAATAATCCCGGGTTTTTTCGATAGCCTCGCGGGCGGCTGTAACAGCCGCCCGCTTTGGTTTAAGAGTTTAATTAATTCAGCTTACAGCCGTTTTTCCACAGCGCCTATGGCCTCGTCTATCACCTTCAAGGAGGTGTCGATGTTCTCGTAGGTCAGTATGGCAGGGGGCTCTATGCGTATAACGCGGGCGTTGTTCAGCGTACCTGCCACCAGTATGTTCCTTGCAAATATCTCCTTGGATACCTCGTAGCCAATGTCGGAGGTCTCGAACTCCATGGCGATCAGCAGGCCCGTGCCGCGCAGATCGGTCATGATGTGATGCTTTGCCTTGATCTCCTTGAGGTACTTCATGAAGTATTCGCCCTTTTCCGCAGCCATCTTGGGAATATCGTGCTCCAGCACGTACTTGATGGTGCCGAGTGTGGCAGAGCAGGCCAGCGCGTTGCCGCCGAAGGTGGGGGAACCCAGTATGAAGGGGTTCTCCGCAAGGCCGCTCTTCTCGAATATATGCTTGCGCGAGATTATTCCCGTGATGGGGATTATGCCGCCGCTGGAAACCTTGCCGAAGGTCATGATATCCGGGGTAACGTCCTCCATGTTGCAGCGGAACATATAGCCCGTACGGCCAAAGCCGGTCTGGATCTCGTCTGCGATAAACACCACGCCGTACTTATCGCAAATCTCACGGACCGCCTTGAGGTAGCCGGCCGGCGGTATGATGCATCCGGCCTCGCCCTGCACAGGCTCCACGATGAACGCGGTGACCTTCTCGCCTACGGCCATGAGATTCTTAATAGAGGTCTCCAGTGCGTCGGCATTGCCGAACTCAATATGCTGCACCTGCTGTATCATTGGCAGGTAAGGGCGGCGGAACGCGGGGTTGCCGGTCATGGACACGGCGCCCATGCTCTTGCCGTGGAAGCCGTGAACGGTGGAAATAAAGTAGCCGGGGCCGTTATACAGCACAGACATCTTCAGCGCCATCTCGACCGCCTCGGCGCCGCCGTTGGTCAGGTAGGAATACTGCAGGTCGCCCGGGGTGATCTTGGCCATGATCTCACACAGATAGCCGCGCATGGGCTCGATGAGCTCGGTGCTGGAGAGGGTCAGGCGATCCATCTGCTTTTTAACGTACTTCAGGATCTCGGGATTGCGGTGGCCGCAAATATAGGTGCCGAAGCCGCCGATAAGGTCTATGTAGGGTACGCCGTTTATGTCGTTGATATGCTCCGGCGTATCGCTCCATTCTATTGTTGCGCCGTCCGGCGTGATGGATTTACGGAAATCCATCCAGCCACTATTGAAGTAATTGTAGTAGTTGTCGATGGTATCCTTGGTGATTGTGGCGGCATCCTCTTTGGAGAGGCTGTCAGCTTCAACATATCCCAGAATACGATCCAGTTCTTTTAATACTGCTTTCTTGTCCACGGTAAAACCTCCTTGAATAGATATTACTATTGGGAAACAAAAAACGGAAATTATATGCAGATCCAATTATCACGCTCAGTATAATCCGTAAAGTACGCTTCATGTCAACAGCATGAATTTTCGTTATTTTCAAAAAACCTGTTCTGATATGAATGATTTTGTGCAAACAGCTAAAAGAAACTGAATATGCAAAGCGGCAGCCGCGCTTTAAGACGGCCGCCACGGTTATGGTTATGTGCTTATTGGTATTTCACGGCGCTATGATGGCTGCGCGCCATGCCCCGGTGCCAGCTCAGCCGTTATCCTTCCTGCCGCTGTCCAGCCTGTACCGGTAGGAGAGCAGCCGCATAGGATCCTCCGCCACATGGAAGGTAAAGTTGCGGTTTCTGCCGCCCCATTCATCCACCTGACCTATCTCCTCCTCGCAGACGCGCGCCATATTGTTTTCGTTCATAATGGAACGGAAATGGGCGTATTGATAGTTTTCCGGCACGCAGCAGGGGTATTCCCGTAACAGCTTTTGCTGCGACGGGCTGCGTGGCTTAAAATAAAAATAGGTACCCAGCATGTTGAAATCCGGCTTAAGATACGGCCTCATTACGGACAGCAGATCCTTGCCCCGGTTAAAAATGGCATATTCATTCAGCGAGCAAAAGTCCACATACAGATCCACGGCATTCTGCCGCAGCGGGTAGCGGAACGTGCTGTCCGCGATATATAATATTTTGAGGTTGGTGTTCTGTCGCTCGATCAGTTGCTTGAACAGAGCAACTACCTCCGGATACTTATCGGTAAATATGTAGTAGGCGTCCGGCTTAAGCTCGCTTAGCCGCGCAAACAGGAAGAAGTAGCAGTTGATGTGGTTTTCCATTATTACCTTGCCGGACAGATCCATCCCGGAATACTGCGCCAGCATCCAGTTGAAGGCCTGCTGAAACAGCGTTACCCATGATACCGGCAGATCCTTGTAAAACTTGCGGTCTACATCAGGGGAATCCAGCTCGCTTATATCCCCGCCGGAGGTGACCAGTATGCCGTTTTGAATAGCGGCCGTGTAGCCGCAGCTGCATACTACGTCGGCGCGAAGCACCTGCCCGTTTTGAATATCCGCGTTTTGCAGTGAAAGCGTCTCGTGACAATCCGGGCAGCACAGCAGCGAAAGCATCTCTATGGGTACGCCCTTGGCGGTGCGGGCCGCGTCGCGCGAAGAACAGCTTGCCTTGAGCGAATCTATCGTGTGCTCAAGCTCCTGCAGGATGGTCTCGGATTCGTGCAGCTCCTCCCGCAGCACGGCGTCCCGTTTTTCCAGCAGCTGCACCAGATCCAGCACATCGTCCGCCGCCGTAAGGTTGGACAGCCGCATAATCCCCAGCATGGACTGTATCTCCCCTATGGAAAACCCGAACCGCTTGAACAGCATTATCGCTTCCATATCCTTGGCGCAGTGCCCGTCAAAGCGGAATTGCGTATTCTGGATTTTGGGCAGCAGCAGGTTGCAGTTGACGTAATAACGCACCGTGCTGATGCCTACCCCGTATTTCTGTGCAAACTCGCTGATCTTCATAAGCGAAAACCTCCGTTCACTGGCCGAGGAGTCCGGTGTGACCGTAATGGATATGCGCCGCGCCAAAAACCAGGGGATCTGCCATGCGCCGCCAAACCGTATTGCCATTAATTGGTGAAGTACACTAAATCATCATACATTACATAAGTATTATACAATACGGGGAAAAAGTATGGATATTTTATTTTGAGAATAACGATACAGCGTGCTTTTGTTTTTTTATACATTTCTTACGACTGTTGAAAAAAATGGATTGCACAACGCTTTATGCTAATTTTTGCGAAATTTACAGGGTTGACATACAGTTTTGTCCACGTGTTATAAAAACGTAAAGTAGCATGAATTTTCTGGTTAACCCATAAACGCAGTCCATCGTATGAAGTGCAACGCCTATCCCCGATTGTTTATCCCGCACAGAGTCGCCACGGGAGGATTATTGTCTCACAGGCCGCAGGCAGAGCGGCCGCGTAACATAGTTTCATCAGTTGTTTTGAATGCGCACCACCGTTATCCACAAGCGTTTTTGCGTCAATAACTGATTTGGCAAATATGCTGCACATAGAAAAATGTATAATCTATACAGAATTATGTTTCATCAACAGCGCTGCCTGCGAGCCACGGCCTTTTACCAAGCTGTTTTTGCAGATCCAGTCATAAACGGCCTCGATACGCCAGCGCTGCTGAGGGAAAAATATAAGCAGGAGGAAACACATACATGGTCGCTAATTCAACATTATTGATCGTAGTAATGCTCATTGCACTCGCCGGCTTCATGTTCCTGGGCTGGCTGGCCGGTAAAAAGACCAGCAACAGCTCCGCAAACTACATGGCTGCCGAGGGCAAAATGCCTTACTGGCTGGTCACCGCTACCATACTCGCCACTTTCATCTGCGGCGGTACGGTAATGGGCGGCGCGGGCGTTGCATTTACGGACGGCCTGCAGGCTACCATCCCCGATCCCTTTGCAGCCTGCCTGTGCCTCATCGCAGGCGGCATACTGTTCCAGGGCATCATCCGGAAGACCGGCGCAGTCTCCGCCGCATCCGTATACCAAAACCGCTACGGTACTCAGGGCGCTTTGGTAGCCGGCATCTGCACGATGTTCCCGATGCTGTTCTTCGCCGGCGCTCAGATCGCCGCAACCGCCAAGCTGTTCCAGATAGTGCTTGGCACTTCCTTTGTACCCATCGCCATCGCTGCCGGCGCGTTCGTCATCATCTATACGGTGTTCGGCGGCATAACCGCTGTTGCTTGGACGGACTTTGTGCAGGTTGGCCTGCTGGTCCTTGGCGTTGTGATACTGTTCCCCGTTGCGCTTGTCAAGCTCAATGAAATGGGCGGCCAGGCCGCTGCAGTCGATATGATGGGCTCCGAATTCTTCAGCCTAGCAAATACCGACTGGACGTTCAACGGCGTACTGACCTATCTGGCGCTGTGGATAGGCGCCTCCGCGGGCGCTATGCCCGGTGCTGATATCATGCAGCGCGGCCTCATCGCCAAATCCCCCAAGGTAGCTACCTGGTCCTCCATCACCGCCGGTATCATAATGACCGTCATAGGCGTCCTGGTCGTATTAATGGGCGGCTGGGCCAACGTGTTCCAGGCCAACGGTATGTTCACCGCCGATCAGATGGCTCTGATCGCGGAGGATTCAGAGCTGCTCATACCTTTTCTGGCGACCCACATGCTGCCCAGCTGGTTTGTGGCAATATTCTTCGTAGGACTGTTGGGCGCTATAATGAGCTCCGCCGACTCCGCGCTGTTTGCGCCTGCAACCATAATCAGCAACGATATCATCCGCCCCATAGTTCACAAGAAGACCGGCAAGCCCGTAGAGGACAAGAAACTCACCCTCTGGACCAGGCTTGCAGTAATCGGACTTGGCGTAGTGGCCACGTTGTTCGGTGCGTTCACACAGAGCGTATTCACGCTGATGGTCATAGGCTTCACGGTGCAGATAGTGCTGTTCTTCCCGCTGCTGCTGGCGCTGTACTGGAAAAAAGCCAACCGCACCGGCGGTATCGCCGGCATGATCGCAGGCGTGCTGTTCTGCGCGGTGATGATGATAGCGCAGGGCACGATCGACGCAGAGCCGTACTGGCTGCTGGTGTTTGGCCCGATGGTAGCAAGCCTTGTTGTACAGATCGTCGTATCGCTTGCCACGCAGAAGTCCAACCCGCCGGTACCCCTTTCCCACATGGATGGCACCGCCATCAAGTGGCCCGAGCTGGGTGACGATCCCTATATTATGGAATAACTACCATGGCGTGTGTGCGGCCGGTATCGGCCGCGCACACCTCCATTACGTGCCTGGCGGCGTATCCTCAATACGGCTTCACCGCCCTGTATCAGGCCCATGCTTGCGCTGGAATATGGCATACGGCAGCACGCATTACATTGAATATGACCGCGCGGCCCGCCGCGTTTCAAATACAACACAGTATACAGTATAAAGGAGAACCTATTATGGATGAAGTCAAAGTGGCACTTCGCTCAAAGACGCTTATCATCAATGGTATGGCGCGTACCCTGCTCGTTACGGGTAACGAGATGCTGGTTGACGTTCTCAGAAACAAGCTCGGGCTTACCGGTACCAAGCGTGGCTGCCGCGTAAACCAGTGCGGCATATGCACCGTACTTATCAACGATAACCCTGTGCGCAGCTGCGTTACCCGCCTTGACCGCATAGAGGACGGCGCGCGCATAACCACTATAGAGGGCGTGGGCACGCCGGATAACCTGCATCCGCTGCAGGCCGCATGGGTAAAATATGGCGCGGCACAGTGCGGCATATGCACCCCCGGCTTTATAGTATCCTCGTACGGTCTGCTCAAGGCCAACCCGTCGCCCACCCGCGAGGAGGTACGCAACTGGTTCAAGGTAAATCGCAACGTCTGCCGCTGCACCGGCTATAAGCCGCTGGTCGACGCGGTTATGGCGGCGGCCAAGGTGATGCGCGGCGAGATGGACATATCCGAGCTGGGCTTTAAGCCCCGGCCGGACGGACGCATATTCGGTACCGATTATCCCCGCCCGTCCGCAATAGCAAAGGTGACCGGCACCTGCGATTACGGCGCCGACACCGCCGCAAAATTCCCCGACGGCATACTGTACCTTGCGCTGGCACAGGCTAAGGTCTCGCACGCGAACATACTCGAAATTGATACCTCCGAGGCGCAGGCTATGCCCGGCGTGGAGGCGGTGCTCACGCACAAGGACGTACGCGGTACCAACCGAATAGACGGGCTGGTGCTGTACCCTTGGAACAAGGGCGACGGCTTCGACAGGCCCATTCTCTGCGACGATAAGGTGTTCCAGTACGGCGACGCGATAGCCATAGTCTGTGCGGATACGCAGGCGCATGCCGACGCGGCGGCCAAGAAGGTAGCGGTTAAGTACGAGGAGCTGCCTGCCTACCTTAACGCCCGCGACGCGGCCGCCGAGGATGCCATAGAGATACACCCCGGCACACCCAACGTATTCTTTGAGCAGCCCATAGTAAAGGGCGAAGAGCAGGCGGCCCTGTTCGGCAGCGCTGCCGCCATAGTGGAGCACGACTACTACTCGCAGCGCCAGCCGCACCTTGTGCTGGAGCCTGACGTGGGCTACGCCTACTACGATGAAGAAGGCCGTGTTACGATACATTCAAAGTCCGTAGCGCTGTACACTCACCGTCTGATGATCGCCGCAGGTCTGGGGCTTGAGGAGGATCAGATGCGCCTTGTGCAGAACAACGCGGGCGGTACGTTTGGCTACAAGCTCTCCCCCACCATGGAGGCAATACTCGGCGTGGCTGTGATAGCCACGGGTAAGCCGGTATATCTTGAGTTTACTATGGAGCAGCAGATAGTCTACACCGGCAAGCGCTCCCCGATGTTCATACACGGCAAGCTCGCCGCGGATAAGGACGGCAAGCTGCTTGCGCTGGAGGAGGACATACTCGCAGACCACGGCGCATACTCGGAGTTTGCGGATCTGCTTTTGACCAAGCCCCTTCAGTTCCTTTGCTCCGGCTACGACATAAAGAGCATACGCGGTATTGGGCGCATAGCCTTCACCAACCACGCTTACGGCGCCGCAATGCGCGCTTTCGGCGCGCCTCAGGCGTTTTTCGCAGGCGAATCCATGATAGACGAGCTGGCTGAAAAGCTGAACATGGATCCGTTCGAGTTCCGCTATCAAAACCTCTACGATGAAGGCTCCACCACCCCCACCGGCAACAAGCCGGATGTGATCGTAATAAAGCCACTGTTCGACAAGCTTCGCCCTGCATACGACAGGGCCTGTGCCGAGCGCGACAGCCATAATGCATCTGGCGGCAGTGTGCGGCGCGGCGTAGGACTTTCCGTGGGCATTTACTGCTGCGGCGACGACGGCTTCGATACCTCCGACGCGGCCGTGGAGCTGCTTGAAAGTGGCAAGGTAGCTGTATATCATACCTGGGAGGATCACGGACAGGGCTCCGACATGGGCGCGCTCGCCAGCGCGCACGAATCCCTGCGTGAGCTGGGGCTGGGCGTTGACGACATCGTAGTGATAGGCAACGACACCGCAAAATGCGTAAACAGCGGCTATGCCGCCGGCAGCCGCAGCCAGATAATGGTAGGCAACGCTATATTCGCTGCCTCGAAAAAGCTGATAGACGCCATGCGCAAAGAGGACGGCAGCTTCCGCACATATGCCGAGATGCAGCAGGAGAGCATCGACGTATATTACGAGGGCACCTACTGCTCAAGCGACGTGGTATCCTCAATAGATCCCAAGACCCTGCAGTTCAACCCCTACCCCGCCTATATGTACAGCGCATATGTGGCCGAGGTGGAGGTGGATATGACCACCGGCAAGGCCAAGGTGGTGCGCATGACCGGCGCGTATGATTCCGGCAACATCGCCAATATGACGGTAGTTGAGGGGCAGGCCTACGGCGGACTGCTTCAGGGAATAGGTATGGCGCTGAGCGAGGAGTTCGAGTATTTCGATACCCAGACCACGCTGCAGAAGTGCGGCTTCCCCACCATAGATATGGTGCCGGACGAGCTGACCGTCATATTCCAGCAGACGCCGCGGCCCAACAGCGTGTTTGGCTGCGCAGGTGTGGGAGAGGTCGTTACGGCAGGGCCGCACACCTCCGTGATGAACGCCATAGCCAACGCCACCGGCGCAAGACTCTACGCCATGCCCGCATATCCGGACAGAGTGCTTGCTTCCATCAAAAAGTGACAGCTTCAAGGGGAGTGCCACCCCTGTTCGTTTCCAGCGGAGAAGCGGGGCGAAAACGTTCCGCTTCCATTTGTATTTTTTGACTGATCCGCATGTGTCTGGTAAAATTGAGATATGCTTAACGCATCCGATATGATAAAAACCGAGGCCCTCTGTACCGAGGAGCACGCGCCGCATTGCAAGGCGGCATGTCCGTTGCATGTGGATATGCGCAATATCTGTGCGCTAATTTCAGCGGGCAAGCCGGAGAAAGCCGCGGAGGCCTTCTTTGCCGCCGTGCCGCTGCCCAGCATAACGGCCGCGCTGTGCGACGCGCCCTGTACGGCCGCCTGTATGCGCGCCCGCGCAGACGCCTCTGTGGCCATAGGCGGTATAGAGAGAGCGCTTACCGCAAGCTACAACGCCGTATATGCCGCGCCCAGGCTAAAGCTATCCTACCGCGTGGCCGTGGTGGGCGGCGGGCTGTGCGGGTTAACTGTGGCAAGGCTGCTTTCCCAAAAGGGCATAGCCGTAACACTGTTCGAAGCTGAAAGCACAATAGCGCCGCATCTGAACGTTGCCGCCGAAATACTCAATAAGGACTTTGTGCTGCTTGGCGAGCTTGTAGAGCTCCGCACCGGCGCGCACATCAGCGCAGATGCGGACTGGCAGGAGCTTATCAAGCAATACGACGCTGTGTTCGCCACCGGCGCGCTGCCTATCGGCATCACGTCTGAGCATGACCCCGTTACGATGCAGTCAAGCGAACCCAGGCTGTTTATTGGCGGACGCAGGCTGCTAAATACCGACTACACCGCCTACGCTCTTGGCGAAGCAAAGCGCGCGGCCGTCAGCATAGAGCGGCTGGTTAAGCGGGTATCGCTCACCGCCGCACGGGTACACGAGGGCGCGTACCAAAGCGGGCTGCATACCGATGTATCGGGCGCCGCCCCCCGCCCCCCAACCGTTGAACCCGAGGGCGGCTTTAGCGACGCGCAGCTTGCACGCGAGGCGTCACGCTGTTTGGACTGCCATTGTCTTATATGTGTGCGGGAATGTAAGTTCCTGCAAAAATTTGAAAAGATCCCCCGGCAATACATACACGAAATAGCAAATACGCTGATACTGCTCAGAAGCGGTATGCGTAGCGGCAAGAATTACCTTACCGCGTGCAGTATGTGCAATCTCTGCAAAACGCTTTGCCCCAACGCCATACCCATGGCGCAGGTTGTGCACGACGGCCGCGCCGCCATGCACGCGCGCGGCGAGCTTTCCGACGCCATATACGATTTTCCCGTGCGCGACATGCTGTTTTCCACTGAGGACGCGGGATTTTTCCGCCACGCTCCGGGCGAGGAGCGCAGCGAGTATGTGTTTTTCCCCGGCTGCCAGCTCATAGGCGGTACGCCCGAGACGGTGCTCGACGCATACAGGCTGCTGCTTACGTTTAACAAGCGCACCGGCATAATGCTGTCCTGCTGCGGTGCGCCAGCTGACTGGGCGGGCCGCACCGGGCTCTACGAGGAAATGATAGCCACGCTTAAAGGCCGTCTGAATACGCTGGGCAACCCTACCGTTATCGCCGCGTGCCCCACCTGCAAGGCACAGCTTGAGGCGGCGGGCGTGGACACGGTTTCGCTTTATCCGTATCTCGACGCACGCGAGCTGCCGGATGCTGTGCGCCGTCCGCGCCGCGTCGCCGTGCAGGATAGCTGCGCCGCGCGCGAGGACACAGGCGCGCAAAACGCCGTACGCAATCTGCTCGCCCGCTGCGGCTACACGGTAGAGGAGCTTGATATGAGCCGTGAGCGCACGCGCTGCTGCGGCTATGGCGGGCTGGTATTCTACGGTGACGGGCAGATCGCCCATGAGATGATAACCCAGCGCGCTGCGGAATCTCCCCTGCCCTATGCCGCATATTGCAGCGTTTGCAGGGACTATCTTGCCCGCGCAGGCAAGCCCGCACTGCATGTGCTGGACGCGGTGCTGGGCCGCGACAGCGATGCGGCGCTCGCCGCCCCCGGGGCAGATATAAGCCAAAAGCGATATAATCGCAAGCTTGCCGTCAAACTGATAAGCGAAGAGCTGTATCACGAGCAATGCAACCCGCCTGAGAGCGCAGGATTGATAATCTCCGACGATGTGCGCGCGCTGATGGAGCGCAGGCTCGTCACGCAGGAGGACGCCGCCGCCGTAATAGCCGCTGCCGAAGCAAGCGGCAAAAAGCTGTTCTGTCCCGATAGGGGAAGCTATATCGCCTCGCTAAGGCCGGATATAATCACCTACTGGGTGGAATATGCGCAGAACGGTAAGACCGTGCTTAACGCATACAGCCACCGCGTGAGGATATACGATTACGACGGCTCCGCAATGGAGGTGCAGCATGCTGTACCAATAGAGAACCCGCGCGGCGTACGCTGCGCCCGCTGCGACAGGGAGCTGGCGCCGCTGCAGGTGCGCGCCGTGTATTTAAAAAGCGACTTTCCCACCCGCGTGCTATGCTGCCCCGAATGCGGGCAGGTCTACATACCGTATGAGCTGGTGTGCGGCAAGATAGCCGAGGTAGAGCGCACTCTGGAGGAAAAATGACCGCGCTGTATGAGGACGATGCGTTCATAGCCTTTTGCCGCGGCACGCTGCGTATAGGCGGGCCTGACGGTACCCTGCGCATGGCAGATGCGCTCCCGCCCGGCGCGAAGGTGCTGGACGCAGGCTGTGGCATAGGCACAAGCGTGGCGCTGCTGAACAAACACGGCTTTGACGCATACGGCATAGATACATCAAAAAAGCTGGTACAGCTTGCCGACGATCCGCGCGTTCGGCTGTGCGACGCATATGCGCTGGAGGGAAAATATGATGCGCTGCTGTACGAATGCAGCTTTTCCATTCTTACTAATAAGCCCGCTGCGTTAAAATGCGCGTATGACGCATTGACGCATGGCGGTCTGTTGCTTATGAGCGATATGTATCTGCGTGAAAGCGAGCATAGCGCCTCCGGCTCCCCCTGCATAAGCGGGGCGCTGAGCAAGCCGGCGCTGTTTGAGCTTGTACAGCAGGGCGGCTTCAGCCTGCTCTGGTTTTCGGACGCGACCGATGCGCTGCACAGCTTTATTGCGGCGCTAATAATGGAATTCGGTTCGGCAGATGAGTTTTTGCGCACCGTTGCCGGCGGCTGCGGCGTATGCGCCGGCGCGAAATTAGGCTATTTTTATTCCGTATGGAGACGCGATGGATGAGTTGACATACAGCCTTTGCCCCGTCTGCCTCGAGCGCATACCCGCGCGCAGAGTAACCCACGGCGGCGATATATACATGGAAAAAACCTGCCCTGAGCACGGCGATTTTTCCTGCGCGCTGTGGCAGGGAGAGCCGCGCTTCGAGCGTTGGCAAAAGCCGGAATCGCTTACGCCGCCCGCGTCGGCCGACGTTAGCGAACGCCTCGGCTGCCCCTACGACTGCGGGCTGTGCAGCGCGCACGAGCAGACCGCCTGCTGCGTTATAGTGGATGTAACGCGGCGCTGCGATCTGGGCTGCTCGATGTGCTTTATGGACGCGCAGCCGTCGGGGATCGACGCGCCGCTTGCAGAGCTTGCGGAGCTGGCCGAAAAGCTCAGCTTACGCAAAACGCCTTACAACATACAGCTTTCCGGCGGCGAACCCTGTATGCGTGAGGACATTGCCGACGCAGCCGCGCTGTTTTGCGCCCGTTTTCCATATGTGCAGCTAAACACCAACGGCATGCGCATAGCGCAGGAGCCGGACTTGGCCCGCGCGCTGAAACGGGCAGGGCTTGCCTGCGTGTTCTTAAACTTTGCAGGCACAGAGGATGCGATATACCGGAAGATCAACGGCAGACCCCTATTTAAGCATAAGCTCGCCGCCATTGACGCATGTGCCGACGCAGGACTCCCGGTCGTGCTGACCATGCCGGTGCTTGCCGGCATAAACGACGGCGAAATTGGCGCCGTGCTGGACTTTGCGCTTACGCGTCTGCCCGCAATACGCGGCATACACTTTTTGCCCGCTGCAAGGCTGGGGCGAAACCAAGCGCCGGAGCATTTTACGCTGCCGGAGCTAGTGCGCGCGCTGGAGCGGCAAAGCCTGTTCCGCATAGCCCAACAGGATCTCGTGCCGCTGGTGTCCGGAAGCTGCGCCTGCTCCTTTCACGGGCATTTTCTGGTGGAGGGCGGCAGACTTACGCCGCTCACCTCCGAATCCGACGCGGCGATGTGCGCCTGCAAGCAGGATGCGGTTGCCGCAGCGCGGAAATACCTTGCCCGGCGCTGGGGAGTTGAACCCGATACGCTCAGCGGCGAGGCGCTGCTAAAATACGCGGGGCTGAGCAGCTTTTCCATCACCGCAATGGCGTTCATGGACGCATGGAATTTTGATATTGAGCGCGTTAAAAAATGCCGTCTTCAGGCGGCCTTGCCCGACGGGCGGCTGATACCCTTTTGCGCCTACAATGTGACCAATACCGCGGGGGAACGGCTATATGGATGGTAAGCTCAATTTAGGCGAATACGCCGGCGCGCCAGACATGCTCATACAGCTAAAACGGGCGGTCGCCCGTGCGCTGACCGCCCCGTTCTACGCCCGGCTGTACGCGGGTGCAGGCATCGCCTCCATGCTGGATTTTTACACGCTGCCAACAACAAGCGCTGCGGATATCTCCACCCACGGTACGGATATGCTCGTCTGCGCGCAGGAGTGCGCGGCACGGGCGTTTACCAGCGGCACCACGGCGCGCCCCAAACGGCTGTATTTTTCCCAGGCCGAGCTGGACGCTGCGGCGGATTATTTCTATTATGGATCAAAGCAGTTTATCGCCACGGGAGATGCCGCGCTGCTGTTATATCCCTGTGATGCGCCGGACGGCGCGGGGCGGCTGTTCATGCGGGCGCTGGAGAGGCGGGGCGCGCACGCCTTGCCGTTTGGCGCGCCCACAGACGACGCTTCGGCGCTGCGCGCAATAGTCGGACGCGCGCCGCAGCTGGTGCTGTGCGAGCCCGCCGTCGCGCTTCGGCTGGCGTACACAAAAAGCGCAGCGCGTTTTGACGTGCTGCTGCTTACGGGCGACGCGCTAAATGACGATTCACGCGCGCTGCTGGAGCGGCGCTTTGGCTGTACGGTATTTATGCAATATGGGCTTACCGAGACCTGCTTCGGCCTCGGCGTGGAATGTGCGCAACATGCGGGATACCATCTGCGCAATGACTATTTTGTGGAAGTGCTGGACGATCACGGCAGCGCCGTGCCCTTGGGGGAATACGGCCGTGTGGTTATAACTTCGCTTATACCCGCCGCAATGCCGCTCATCCGCTACGATACGGGCGATACCGCCCGCTTCCTTCGCTGCGGCTGCGGCGCCACTGTATTGAGCCATGTGCAGCCGCGCACGCAGCCTAAGGGTTACCGCAGTACTAATCCTTGAGCAGCCCCAGCAGTCCACGGGTAAGCTGGCGGCCCAGCTCACGGCCTACGGAGTTCATCGCGGAGTTCGTCACCTTGTTCAGCGCGGTGGATTTTTTGGTTTTCTTTTTGGTCTTGGACGTCTTCTCGGACTTTTTCTCGGCCTCCGCCTCCGCTTCGGCCTCGCGCGCCTGCTTTGCACGCAGCTTATCCGCCTTTATACGCTGATAAGCGTCCATGTTGGCATATTCCTCGTCGGTTATAATAACATCGTTTTGTGTGTCCGCAGGAGCGCCCCCCTCAGCAGCCGCAGCGTCGGCCTCAGTCTCAGGCTTGGGATTGAGCACCTCGTATGCGGATTCACGATCCACTACCTGCTCGTATTTACCGAACAGCTCGCTTGCTTCTATCTCGTTAGCACGCCGCTCCTCCTCTATAGCTCCCATACGGCTCTGCGGCGGCAGCACAGTTGCGCGCTGCACCATGCAGGGCCTGCCCTTTTCATCCAAAAAGGATATCAGCGCCTTGCCCGTGCCTAGGTCGAGTATGGTCTCCTGCGTATCGAACGCGGGGTTTGCCCGGAAGGAATCCGCCGCCGCTTTGACGCTCTTCAGCTCGCCCGGGGTATATGCGCGCAGCGCGTGCTGTACGCGGTTGCCCAGCTGCGCAAGCACGGGATCCGGCAGATCGGACGGATTCTGCGTAATGAAATACACGCCCACGCCCTTGGAGCGGATGAGCTTTACCACCTGCTCTATTTTGGTAAGCAGGGATTTTGGCGCATCTGTAAACAGCAGATGTGCCTCGTCGAAGAAAAACGCCATCTTGGGCTTTTCCGGATCGCCCACCTCGGGCAGCTTCTCAAACAGCTCGCTCAGCAGCCACAGCATAAAGGTAGAATACAGCAGCGGCTCATGGAACAGCTTGCGGCAGTCGAATATGTTGATGTAGCCCCGCCCGTCCGCATCGCACTGCATCCAGTCCGAAACCTCCAGCGCGGGTTCGCCAAAGAACACGTCGCCTCCGGCGTCCTCCAGCGTGAGCAACGCGCGCTGTATCGCGCCTATGCTCGCCTTGGAGGCGTTGCCGTACTCCGTGGTGTATTCGCCGCCGCTGTCCCCAATAAAGCGCAGCATCGCGCGCAGATCCTTCATGTCTATTAGCAGCAGGCCCTTATCGTCCGCTATGCGGAATACGAGGTTTAGCACGCCCGCCTGCACCTCGGTTAGATCCAGCAGTCTCGCAAGCAGCACCGGCCCCATCTCGGATATAGTGGTGCGCACGGGGTGCCCGCCCGCGCCGAAAACATCGAAAAAGCGCGTGGGAAAACGCTTATACGAAAAATCCGTTATGCCCAGCCCCTTTAATCTTTCATCCAGCTTTGCGTTGGCCTCCCCCGGCATACACATGCCGGAGATGTCGCCCTTGACATCCGCAAGGAATACTGGGGTGCCCGCGTCGGACAGCGATTCCGCCATCACCTTGAGCGTGATGGTCTTGCCGGTGCCGGTAGCGCCCGCTATCAGCCCGTGGCGGTTGGCCATGCCGGGCAGCAGGTATACCTGGGCGTCGCCCTTTGCTATGAGCAGCTTATTATCAATATACATACTATCAGCTCCGAATCAAGTTATACTCCGATTGTACAACATCATACAGTGTTTTTCCATAGCCGGTTTGGCCATCAGTGACAAACCACCGCGCATTGTGTATAATTGATAATAACGCTATTTTCGGAGGCAAGCAAATGCAGCACGAAATAATTACGTCTGGCAAACTGCTTAACGCGCAGGGCAACCTTACCGAGCCGGGCTACGCAAAAAGCCTTATTTTGGATTACCGGCGGGCGGACATAAAGGCGCCGTGGCACCGCATAAAGGAATGGGATTACTACTACATTGGCAATGCAGATTACGGCGTGGCCTTAACCGTGGCGGACAATTCCTACATGGGGATGGCCTCCGCGTCGCTGTTGGATTTTCGCGTACCCTGTGAGCATACCATGAGTCAAATGCAGGCGCTTACCCGGGGCCGCTACAAGCTGCCCGAGAGCAGCGCTGCAGGTATTACGCAATTCAGCGACAAGCGCGTTAATATGGTGTTCACCGTGGACGGAAGCGTGCGAAACATCGCCTGCGAATATGAGAACTTCCAGGATGGAAAAACGCTTATTGCGGATATAGTGCTCAGCGACGCTCCGGACGAGTCTATGGTGATCGCAACGCCGTTTAACAAGGACAAGAGCTTCTACTATAACCAAAAGATCAACTGTATGCGCGCCTCTGGCTACGCCAAGCTGGGCGATAAGGAATATGCATTCGACCCGGAGACATCGTTTGCAACGCTGGACTGGGGCCGCGGCGTATGGACCTACGACAACACCTGGTACTGGAGCAGCGCAAACGGCCTGCATGAAGGCAAACGCTTTGGCTTTAACCTCGGCTACGGCTTTGGCAACACCTCGGCCGCAAGCGAAAATATGCTGTTCTACGACGGCAAGGCGCACAAGCTAAACGGCGTTACCTTCAATATTCCCACGGACAGCTACGTCAAGCCCTGGACCTTCACCAGCGACGACGGCCGCCTTGAGCTGGACTTCCTTCCCGTGATAGACCGGCAAAACTATACCAGCGTCGGCGTGATTTTGACAGATCAGCATCAGGTGTTCGGCAGCTTCAGCGGTAAGGCTGTGCTGGACGACGACACGGCGCTCACGCTGAAGGATATACCCGGCTTTGCGGAAAAGGTCCGCATGAAGTATTGAAAAGCGCCTGTTTTACAGGGCACAGGCCCAACAAGCTGCCCTGGCGGGAGGATGAGCAAAGCCAAGACTGCCTTGCGCTCAAGCGCCGGCTCGAATTGGCCATACGCGAGGCCGTTACGGACGGCTGCACGCATTTTATCACGGGTATGGCGCCCGGCGTGGACATATATGCAGCCGAGACCGTGCTGCAGCTTCGTGAAAGCTGCGGCATAACGCTGGAATGTGCGCTGCCCTTTATGGGCCATGCGGACGGTTGGAATGCTCCGCTTCGCGCCCGTCACGATGATATACTCCGGCGCGCAAACAGCGTGACCACGCTTGCATCGCATTATACGCCTTCCTGCATGGATGTACGCAACCGCTACATGGTGCAGCAATCCGACCGGCTGATAGCCGTATACGGCGGCGGCCGCGGCGGCACGGCAAACACACTGCGCCATGCGCTTAAGGCCGGCCTGATAGTAACTGTAATAGATCCGTTTGATTTGGAGGAATAACTCTCAACATGCCACTAATCGCTGTTAAGCAGCTTAAAAAAAGCTTTTCCACGCGGCTGCTGTTTGAAAACGTGAGCTTCGAGGTGCAGGAGCGCGACCACATAGGCCTCGTGGGCGTCAATGGCTGCGGCAAGACCACCCTGTTTCGCATATTGCGGGGCGAAGAAGCCCCGGACACGGGAAGCGTATTCGTTTCCCGCGATACGGTGCTGGGCTGCATGGCGCAGACCGTGAGCACGGAGGAGGCGGAACTTACCGTATACGATTCCGCGCTGACGGTGCACCGGCAGCTTTTGGATATGGAACAAAAGCTGAACAGTATAAACGCCCGGCTGTCGGAGGAGGGTGCAAGCAGCGCGCTCATTACACAGCAGGCCGCCTTGAACGACCGTTATGAATACTTGGGCGGGCTCACTTTCCGAAACCGCACCAGAAGCACGCTTATGGGGCTGGGCTTTTCTGAGCAGGAGCTGCAAAAGCCGCTCCGCGAGATGAGCGGCGGCCAGCGCAACAAGGTACAGCTTGCCAAGGTGCTGCTCTCCGGCGCGAATATGCTGCTTTTGGACGAGCCTACCAACCACCTCGATATAAACGCCATCGCCTGGCTGGAGGATTTTCTTGCCTCCTGCAACAAGGCATTTATCGTAATTAGTCACGACCGCTACTTCCTCGATAAGGTCACCAACCGCATTATTGAGCTTAAAAACTGCCATATAACGCTTACTCCGGGCAATTACTCGCGGCATATCGAGCTAATCAGCGACGAGCAGGAGATGCTGCGGCGCAAATACGCGCACACGCAGAAGGAAATACGCCGCATACAGGGCGTAGTAGATCAGCAGCGCCGCTGGGGGCAGGAGCACAACTTCATTACCGCCGCAAGCAAGCTAAAGCAGATAGAACGGCTCAGATCCACGCTTGTAGCGCCGGAGAAGGACACCTCCAGTATACGCTTCCGCTTCCGCGCATCCTCAGGCTGCGGAAACGATGTGCTGATAGCAGAGGGCCTTGCCAAACGCTTTGAGAAGCAGGTGTTTTCTGACGCGGATCTGCATATACAAAGGGGCGAGCGGGCATTCCTGCTGGGCGCAAACGGCTGCGGCAAGACCACGCTGCTGAACATTATCGCAGGCCGCATCTCTCAAGACGCCGGCTGCTGCACACCCGGCGCAGGCGTGCGCATAGGCTACTACGAGCAGACGTTGGAGGGGCTTTCCCCCAACAAGACCGTACTAAGCGAGGTATGGGACGCGTACCCCAAGCTAAATACCACGCAGGTGCGCAGCGCGCTTGCGGCCTTCCTGTTTGGCCCTGACGATATAGAAAAGACTATCTCCCTGCTGTCCGGCGGCGAAAAGGCTCGGGTGCAGCTGCTGAAGCTGATGCTGTCCGGCGCAAACTTCCTGCTGCTGGACGAACCCACCAACCATCTCGACATCGCCTCCCGCGACGCGCTGGAAAGCGCGCTGGAGGATTACGACGGCACCATGCTGATAGTCACCCATGACCGCTATTTGGTAAACCGTCTCGCAGACCGCGTGCTCCAGATGACGCAAAGCGGTATACGCGAATATATAGGCGGCTACGATGATTTCCTGCTAGCCCAAAACGAACCCGCGCCGGAAGCACCGTATACCGAAAAACCCGTAAGCGACTACAAGCTCGCGCGCCAGCGCCGCAGCGAATACAATCAGGCCCGCGGCGAACTAAACCGCTGTGAAAAATCCATAGAGGATATGGAATCCGAGCTGGCGGAGCTTACGCTGCGTATGCAGCAGCCCGAGATCGCTGCGGATTATGTTGAGCTGGACAAGCTGGCCAAGCAGGCGGACGCGCTGCAGGCGGACATCAAGGCAAGCTACGACCGCGCAGGCATGCTGGAGGAGCGCATAAACACGCTGAAGCAGCAGCTCGAAAGCGAATGATCTCACATACGAAAGCCCCGTGCCGTTCCGGCACGGGGCTTGTTATATTTGATGCTATCAGCCGTTTATCTCGCCGCGCAGCGCGTCCACAAGGCTATTCAGCGTGGTGTAACACCGAAGCGGGCTGTTCACCGTGCTTACGCTTACGCTGTTCTCATCGGTCTGCACAAATCCCTGCATGGGGTTTATAAGGAACATATAGTCCTGCTTAGCGTCCGGCCCGTATATCATGAAAAACACATACACGCCGCCCTGCGTAAGCGCAGGCGCATCCGATTCGCCGTATTTTACAGCGGTAAGCGTAGAGGCGTTGATTATATCCGCGCTGAACGCCGGCGCATATACGAGCTTTACGCTGTCGCCATAGCCTATGCTGCCCTTCATGCCGCCAAACGATGTGATCTGGAGTATGCTTGCAGGCAGCGTAAACTCGCTGGACGTACCGGTCCCGGTCACATGAAAGTCCGTATCGGTAAGCTCGATCTTGCCATCAACCCGGCCTATGAACACCTCGTCCGCGTTTTCGGCAAGCTCTGCAATGCTGGTATAGTAGTAGTAGCTGTCAAATGCGCTTGTTACGGAATCCACATCGCGCATACCGCTCCTAAGCTCGCGGTAGGACAGCTGCACGCCGGACGCATCCACCGAATCGCCGCTTATAAGCATTGAGCTCAGCAGCGTATAGCCGCGCTCGTCCTCGGCATAATCGACGTCCGCTCCCTCGCTCAAATACAGCAAATAGCTTTCGCCGCTGTGAAGGTATGCGCCGGGGCAATGTATTGTATCCCCTACCTGCGCAGTGCCCGCCACAACCTCGGTGACGCTTACGTCGCTGCATACTGCGTCGGAGGCATCGATATGCTCGCTTACGCATTTGCCCCGCACTACCAGCGCCGCGCTGCGATAGCCGGCCAGCGCCGTTGCCATGGCGCGCTCACCGTCGGCCGCTGTGGGAGCAGAGGCGCAGGAAATAAACAGCACAGCGCAAAGCAGCGCTGCCAACACGCTAAGCAAACGTTTTGCCATGTTTTCCTCCCCCTCCTGCGCCCGTACAAAAGCCGCAAAAGACTTCGCACGTTCTCTCATATATAATAGACGACAGATATTACAAAAAGGTTGCATCCCTGCCGATTTCAAATATTGTTCACATTTCCCGCCGTCCTTCAACAGCCTTCATAAGCGTCATCTGATCAATGTACTCGAGATTGCCGCCTATGGGTATGCCATGGGCTATGCGGGTAACGCGCACACCCTTGGGCTTGAGCAGCCGCGCAATATATGCGGCGGTCGCCTCGCCCTCGACGTCCGGGTTGGTTGCGAGTATCACCTCGTCCGCTTCGCCGGCGTCTATGCGCGCCACCAGCTCCGCTATGCGTATATCCTCCGGGCCTATGCCGTCCATGGGGGATATCACCCCGTGCAGCACATGATAACGCCCGCGAAACTCGCGCATCTTCTCAAGCGGTATCACGTCGCGCGCATCCTTCACCACGCACAGCACCCTTTCGGTGCGCGTTTCATCTGCGCATATTGCGCAGGGATCCTTATCGGTATATGAGCCGCACACCGGGCAAAAGTGTATCTGCTCCTTGGCGGCGGTTATGGAGGCGGCAATATCCGCAGCCGCTTCCTTTGGCATATCTAGTATGTGATATGCCAAACGCTGCGCGCTCTTTACGCCTATTCCCGGCAGCCTTGCAAGCTGCCCGATAAGCAGCGTTACAGCGTCCGCCATCGTCAGATACCCAGCTTCATGCCGCCGGTGATCTTGCCCATCTCTGCGGCGACAGTCTCATCCGCGATGCGCAGCGCCTCGTTTACTGCACTGAGTACCAGATCCTCCAGCATTTCGATATCGTCGGGATCTACGGCGGCGGGCGCGATGGTTATGGATTTAAGCTCCTTGCGTCCGTATACAACTACACTTACCGCCCCTCCGCCTGCGGCGGCGGTGAATTCACGATCGTTAAGCTCCAGCTGGGTCTGCTGCACTTGCTGCTGCATACGCTGCGCCTGCTGCATAAGCTGCTGCATATTCGCTCCGCCCATGCCCGGAAAACCGGTCTTTGCCATACGGCACCTCCAAATTTGTGTTGACACGGTACGCCGGTACAGGTCCATGGCTATTCCACGTCATTTTGATTATACTACTTATAGTCCCGCTTGGCAATACATCCCCCCATATATGGCGATTTGTCAAAACTCTACGGTGCGTTTATTGCAATACACCGCCGGATATTGTAGTATTGAACACAGGTGAAGAATATGGATTGCATCAAGACGGGCAGGCTAATAAAAAACCTGCGGCAGGAAAAGCGGCTTACTCAAAAGCAGCTCGCGGACAGCATAGGCGTGAGCGACAAAACCGTTTCCAAATGGGAGCGGGGCTACGGCTGCCCCGACGTATCGCTGCTGGGTACGCTGTGCGCGGCTTTGGGCATAACCGTCCACAGCCTGCTGTGCGGAGAGCTGAGCTGCAACGATAACGGAGGAAATATGAAGAAAACAGTATTCTATGTATGCCCCAATTGCGGCAACATACTTATATCCACGGGCGAGTCGGAGCCGGCCTGCTGCGGACGCAGGCTGCACCCGCTGCACGCCAAGCCCGCAGACGATGAGCATATGCCTGCCGTCAGCGAAATCGAGGACGAACACTACATAACCTTCCCGCACGAAATGACCAAGTCGCACTACATAGCGTTTGCAGCGTATGTGTCATATGACCGCGTGCTGCTCGTGCGGCTGTACCCGGAGCAGGGAGGCGAGCTGCGCATACCGCGTATGCACGGCGGCAAACTGTACCTGTATTGCAGTCAGCACGGGCTATGGGTAAGTGATCCGGATTTGAGCTGAACATACTGCATAAACAGCATTTGGAGGTTCCTATGGAAAGATCTCAGGAAGCTGTCGCATTGTTTTGCGACAGCTGTAACTGCGCGCAAAGCGTATTGATACCGTTTTGCGAGGATTTCGGATTGGACAGCCCCACGGCGCTGAGGCTTGCCGACGGGTTTGGCGGCGGAATAGCCGGCAAAGGTCGTACCTGCGGAGCGGTCACCGGCGGCATAATGGCGCTGGGGCTGTATTTCGGGCGGCGGGATCCTGGCGACGCGGAAGGCGCGCGTCTTACACGTCGCAAATCCAACGAGCTCATCGACCGCTTTGAAGCAGAATGCGGCTCCTCTATGTGCGCTGAGCTGCTCAGCACGGGCAATACCGGCATACCGCACACCAGGAGCAGCCAATGCGCCGGATTTGTTGAGACCGCCGCGCGCATAGTAGGCGAATTGCTGCTGGAGGAGTAACCGCCGGTATAACCTTAGCATACTCGGCATAGCCATAATAGCGAGGTGATGCCGTTATGTATGCCGCCGCCTGCCCAATGCCGCTCATCGCACTGCGCTGCGCCGTACCATCGCTGCTTTATATGAACTGCCAGCTGCTTGGCGAATGTGCGCCGGGCGGCTTTATTACATTGCCGGTCAGCGGCGACGGGGATTGCTATATAACGGCACAGCCGCTCGTACCCGGCTTTCTGCCGATCACGCGCAAAATTTCCTTTGAAGCAGGCGCACTGCTTCCCCCTCCGTCCGATCTTACGGTATACGTATGGCCGGGCGGCGTATATGAGACGGCGCTGGACTGTCCCGCAGTACCGAATATGCTCTCCGGTATGCGGCAGCTCGACGTGCTGAACGACGGCTACACCCGGCTTACGCTGTACTCCGATTGCGATCTGCGCCTGTGCTGTGAGCGCCCCGACGCCTCCTTTACGCTGCCGCTGGGCGGCGGAGGGAGCGGCGCGTTGTCCCTGCTGGAATACGGCGGGCAGCGCTGCTACTGCGCACACCTGTACCAAGATACCGAACGACTGCTCCTGCTTGAGCCAGGCGACCTATCCGAACTGCTGGATATATCCGGTGACGCAGTACTCACGGATCCTCTGCCCGCCGCGATAGATTCGCTTGGTACGGTCTGCGGCCACCAGCGGCGCACAGTATACCCGCCCGCCGACGGCTTCGCCCCGGCGCCAAGCGAGGTTGGCTACTTTACGCTTGCGCGCTGCGCGCCCGCCACCCACACAGAGACCGCGATCGCGTTCTGCGAGGCGGTTCTGCACGGGCTTGAGGACGAGGCGCTGTCCCTCCTTGCACCCGACCCACGCGCCGCGCTCACATTTGGCGACATCGCGGAATTTTTAGGCGAATTCACAGCCGTACGCCCGCCGCTGTCCGGCGCCTGCGCAGGGCTGGTGAGCGGCGAGCCGCCGCTGCTTTTTGTGCGCCTGCTGGAACCCGAATTCGACGGCCTTTTGATATCCGATCTACTTTTCCCCGACGAATAAGCAAATGCTTTTTGCCATACTTATTGCCTGTTTACTTTTTGCCTGCCTGAGTATATAATCTATGTAGAACATATGTTCTGCGGCGCAATGGAGTAGGGCATGATACTACATGTAGATCTCAATTCTTTTTATGCAAGCTGCGCCGTGGTAAAGAGCGATGGCCGCTATACCTTCGACACGCCGCTCATGGTCTGCGGCGATCCGCGCAAGCGGCACGGCATAGTATTGGCGGCGACATATCCCGTAAAAAAGACCGGCGTTCGCGCAGGTATGCCCATATGGGAAGCCATGCAGCGCTGTCCCTCCGCCGTGATAGCGGAGCCGGACTTTCGCGCATATATGGACTATTCAGAACGCTTTATGCGGATCATACGCAACTATTCGCCGCTCATAATGCGTTACGGCATAGACGAGGCATATCTCGACTATACCGGCTGCGAGGGGCTTTTTGGTACGCCTGAGCAAGCTGCCCACGCCATCAGAAAGCGCGTAAAGCGTGAGCTTGGGCTTACTGTATCGGTTGGCGTGGGTGAAAATCCCATAATGGCAAAGATGGGGTCGGATTTCAAAAAGCCGGATGCGGTCACCGTGTTGGACCAAGCCCGCTGGCGGGAGCTCATATGGCCGCTCCCCGTCGGCAGTCTTATGTATGTAGGTCGCGCCACCCAAAGCCGGCTGGCCGGCATGGGCGTTACCGTTATAGGTGAGCTTGCGAGGCTGAGTCCCGAGCTGCTCAAGGCCACGTTTGGCAAGGCAGGAGGCGAGCTTTGGCTGCACGCCAACGGCCTGGACAACACCCGCATCACGTCATCCACGGAGCCTCAAAAGAGCATAAGCAACTCCGTAACGCTGCCGCAGGATCTGCACGACCGGTCAGAGCTCGTATCTGCGCTGCTCATGCAGACTGAAAGCGTAGCTTACCGGCTGCGCATGGCGGGTATGCTTGCAGGGCTCGTGGCGGTACAGGTGCGGTTTTCTGACCTTCAGTTTGCCACTCGGCAATACACGTTTAATCGGCCCACTGACATTACTGAAGAGCTTTTTTGCGCCATAAAACGCATACTGCCTCAAATGCAGCTTGACAGGCCCATACGTCAGGTCGGCATACGCGTAGGACGGCTTACCGACGACGGAGAGCAGCTTAGTCTGCTGGATCCGCTTCACCGGGAGCGGCTGCACCGCTTGGACGCCGCAGCGGACGCCATGCGTAAAAAATACGGAGAGCACGCCGTTACACGCTGCAGTACACTGTGCTTCGACCGTGAGGAATTCGACGATTTTACCTCCTTTACGCGGATATGATATGCCTGCGGCGTTTTCACCGTTGCGATTTATGTGCTTTTTTTGTTCTTGACACCGTAAAGCCCATGCACTATAATAACCAGTGCTTGGGGCATTAGCTCAGTTGGTAGAGTGCCACACTGGCAGTGTGGATGTCAGGAGT
>CAZXRQ010000018.1:0-10253 GCA_964642795.1 uncultured Oscillospiraceae bacterium
GGCGAGAGGCAAAGACTGCAAGCTCGAAAAAGTCAAAATTGACTTTTTCGACAGCATAAACGGGAGCCGTAAGGCTCCCGTTTATGCTGTATGAATACTGTTCGTTATTAAAAAGCGTGCAGGACGGGTACTTGCTCTCTCAGCATATCGTTATGCTGTTTCCAGCGCCAGCTCCATCATCTGCGTAAAGGTATTCTGCCGTTCCTCGGCGGTGCAGACCTCGCCGGTAACGAGGCTATCGGATATGGTGCAGATGCACAGGGCGTTTTTGCCGGCGCGCGCTGCGTTCATGTACAGTGCGGCGGACTCCATCTCAACTGCGAGCACTCCCATCTTCTGCCATATGATGGAGCTGCCGCGGTCGTCGTAGAAGGTATCGCTGGATAGCACGTTGCCCGCCGTGAACTGCAGCCCCATGCGCTCCGCGGCGTCTATGGCTTTTTTAAACAGCGTATAGCTTGCGGTGGGGGCATATGTGCCGGGCATAGCAAACTGCTCGGCGTAGCTGCTGTTGGTGCTGGCGCTCATGGCGATCACTATGCTGCGCAGCGGCAGCTCTGCGCTTATGGCGCCCGCGGAGCCCACCCGGATTATGTTTTCCACGCCGTAGAAGTTGTACAGCTCGTATGAATAGATACCTATGGAGGGCATACCCATACCGCTGGCCATCACGGAGACCGGCTTGCCGTGATATGTGCCGGTGTAGCCGTGTATGCCGCGTACGTTATTTACAAGGCGAGGCTCATCAAGGTACGTTTCCGCTATAAACTTGGCGCGTAAAGGGTCGCCGGGCATAAGTACGGTCTTGGCAAAATCGCCTTCTTTGCAGCCTATGTGCGGGGTGGGTGTGTTGCTCATGTTGTGATTCCTCCTGTTTTATTTGGGTGCGGCTCACGTCGCCTTATTCCGCGGTACCGTCGTCGTCAGCGGGATCGTTTGCGGGCAAGTACAGCTTTGCTTCGGTGGCGGGCATTTCGGCAACGCCCTTTAGCTTGCTGCGTATCTGCCGTGTGCGCACGCCCACGAGCTGGTCAAGGTCGTCGTTTGCAAGGTTGAGCTGCTTTTGCGTATGCTCCAGCACGGTTTGAAATTTATCAAATTCGGTTTTAACGGCGGAAAGTACCTTCCACACCTCGCCGCTGCGCTTCTGTATGGCCACGCTGCGGAAGCCCATCTGAAGCGAGTTGAGCATAGCCGCCATCGTGGACGGCCCGGCAAGGCTTATGCGGTGATCGTGCTGCAGCTGCTCGATAAGTCCCAGCTTGACCGCCTCCGCATATAAGCCCTCCGTGGGTAAAAACATTATGGCAAATTCAGTGGTATCGGGCGGGGATACGTACTTTGCGCGAATATCCTTTGCAAAGCCGACTATGCGTGTTTTTAGCGCTGACTGTGCAGCCGCCACGCGCTCAGGCTGCGCGGAATCATATGCGTCCATCAGCTCGGAATAGGCGTCCATCGGAAACTTGGAGTCGATGGGCAGATATATGTGCTCGCCGTCGTCGGCGGGCAGTTTTACGGCATATTCTACGGGGTTTTTGCCGCTATTTACGGTAATAACGTTGGTGTCGTACATCTCGGGGGCGAGTATTTCGGATAGTATTGCGCCAAGCTGTATCTCACCCAGCACGCCGCGGGTCTTGACGTTGGAAAGCACCTTTTTCAGGTCGCCCACGCCCACGGCAAGGTTTTGCATCTCACCCAGCCCCTTGTATACCTGCTCCAGCCGCTCGTTCACCAGCGCAAAGGACTGCGTCATGCGGGCGTCCAGCGTTTTTTGCAGCTTTTCATCCACTATGCCGCGCATCTCGTTTAAGCGGTTGTTGGTATCCTGCTGTATCACGGTGAGCTTCTTTTCCATGGTGGAGCGGATGTTTTCCAGCTTTTGCTCGTTTTCCGTGGCAAACGTCTTCATGCGCTGCTCCTGCTGCGTGACCGATACCAGCAGCGTCTTTTGCAGCAGCTCCTGCTTCTGCATAAGCGCCGTGTCCATCTCGGACAGCTTGGCGGACTGCGTGCGGTAAGCCCGCACCTGATTCTCCGCTACCATCTCACCCAGCGACTTCACATTGCGCTGCACGGTTTCCGAAAGCTCGGTACGCGCCTCGCGCTGGGAGGAGGCAAGCTCAATGCGCAGCTGCTGCAGCTCGTCCGCCATATCGTCCTTTTGTTCGGACGACGTTCTTTGCCGCGCAAGCAGAACTATGACGAGCGCAAGCAGTACGAGGCACAGCGCAATGAGGGCGATTAGCAGAATATCCGTCAATTAAGTCATCCTTTCTTGATAAGTGAAACGGCCTTGATGGATAAAAATCCCAACAGCACGCCGCCAGCATACTGGATAAAGTTGAACACTATGCCAGCCGCGGCTGCGGCGACGCTGTTAAGCAGTATCCATTCGTATATGAAGTACCCCGCGGGCATTATCAGCCCCGCTATAAGCAGTGCGGGCAGCTTGCGCGCTTTGAAGCGGGGAAACAGGAGCGCCGCAATCAATGCCATAAGTCCCTTTATTATGAAGGTGGCCGGCGCATAGATGATGCTGCCTAAAAAGATATCCGCTAACGCACTGCCCAGTGCGGCGGCGATGGCGCCCAGCGGCCCGCCGAGCAGGAATGCGCACATATATACCGCGGCGTCGCCGGCGTTTATGTAGGCGCCGGTTATGTTGGGTATGGGTATTGCGAGAAACATCGTGGTTATTACCACTATCGCGGTCAGCAGCGACGCAAGCACCATGCGGCGTATGCGTTCGTCGTTGCGTCGTTCTTTCATTATATTATACCAGCTTTCTGTAGCCCGTGGCACGGTCTACTATATTTTTTAACGGAGTACCGTTTATCATAGCGGCAATGTTGTATGCGGCTATATCCACCATGCGGTCCAGTGTTTTTTCAAGGTGGAAGAATCCGGAAATATGTGGGGTTATAAGCGCGTTTTCACAGGCCCACAGCGGATGACCGTCTGGCAGAGGCTCGGGATCTGTTACGTCCAGCCCGCACATTATGCGCCCTGCCTGCACAGCCTCGGTGAGCGCTGAGGTATCTATTGCATTGCCGCGGCCGACGTTTATCAGTATAGCGCCCTGCTTCATATGCGAAATTCGCCCCTGATCCATCGTGTGCCGGGTGGCTTCGCCGCCGGGCAGCGCCATGGCTATTATGTCCGCGCGCGGTATAAGCAAATCGAGGTCGCTTAGCAGATGCAGCTCGTCGATATAATCCGGCTTTCGTGTATCGGTACGGCGTACGCCTATCGTGTGCGCGCCCAGCAGCTTGCATTTTCGGGCAAACTCGCCGCCTATGTCGCCCAAGCCTATCGTTAGCACAGTGGCGTCCTGTACGGAATTAACGCCGCCCATATCCTTCCATTCATGCCGCAGCTGGTTATCGCGGTACTGGTGCAGCCGCTTCATCAGCATAAGCATCATGCCCAGCATATGCTCGCTTATCGCAAGGCCGAAGGCCCCCGTGGTGTTGGTAAGCTCGCAGCCGTCGGGGAGGGCGCCAATATAGCCGTCGGTTCCGGCGGTGAAAAGCTGTACGAGCTTCAGTTTATGCGCGCCGCGGATAAGCTCCGGAGCGATATTGCCAAAAACTATGTTGAAATCGCACAGCATTTCCGCCGTGACCTGCTCGGGCGGGCAGTATGTGTAATGCGCGCCAGATACTTTGGCCAGCTCGGCACGATGGGTTTCGTTCACCGGCGGAGTAACCAGTACGTTCATGTCAGCCATTGCAGATTATATCCTCCGTATCGAAATCAGGGTATTCCACACGCCACAGCATAAGGCCGTGCGCGGGGGCAGTGGCGCCTGCGTCGGAGCGATCGCAGCTTGCGAGCGCCTTGGCCATTGAGGAGACGGGCCGGCGTCCCTGGCCTATCTCTACCATAGTGCCTGCAAGTATTCGCACCATGTTGTACATAAAGCCGCTTCCGCATATGTCGTAATGCAGCAGCTTCCCGAACGGTGTGGTTTCGGCGCTCCAATCCGAGGTGAAGATCTCCCGCACAGTGCTTTTTAGCTCTACGCCGGCTGCCTTGAACGCGGCAAAGTCGTGTTCGCCCACGACCGTTGCCGCCGCTTCGCGCATCTTAGACAAATCCGGCGCATGGTACATATGCAGCGCAGTATGTCGGGTGAACGGGCTGTCGTGCGGACTTAGCAGCAGCGTGTAGCGATAGTGCTTTTTTTTCACCGAAAACCGCGCATGGAAATCCGGCGCAGTCTCATCGGAATATATTACGCGGATATCGCGGGGCAGTCCGCAGTTCAGCGCAAAGCAGTACTTGTCCGCCGGCATACGGCAGAGGGTGTCGAAGTGCGCAGTCTGCGCGCGCGCGTGTACGCCGCTGTCGGTGCGGCCGGAGGAGATTAGCACAGCGCGCTCTCCGGTAAGCTTGAAAAGCTCTTGTTCAACCACCTGCTGTACCGCGATGCCGTTGGGCTGGGTCTGCCAGCCAACATAGTTTGTGCCGTCATACTGGAGCACGATGCGTATGCGCGTCATTCGCCCTCCGTTCCCAGCGGGCGTACCTGCTGCGACAGTATGTTTTGTATGAAGCACAGCTCTATCTTTTCATCCCTAAGGTACACGGTTATAACATCGCGGTCATCCAGCTCCGCAAGCATGAGTATAACGGTACCGCGGGCGTTTACGTCGGAGGGAAAGCCGCCCTCAGTGCTCGCTTCTACGGCGTCCGCAAGCTCTATGCCTGCAAGCAGCTCCGATATCGTGGTATCCTGTGTTTCGCCTGCTACAAAGATATCGTTGCTCGTGAGCGAGTAGCCGTAGGAGTTAAGCGTATCCACCAGCGGAGAGAGCGGGTCGACCCGCTCAAGGTTTGCGCCCCATATCGCGGCGGCGACTATGAGCGCGATCGCCACGCCCAGCAGTATAAAGCGCGCGGTTTTGTTTTTAACTACAGCGTCCACGGCAGCCACCTTTGCAGGATCACAATGCCGGCAGTCATCGCCGCCACGGTAAGCGCTGCCGCAGCGTCGCCAAAATGGAATTTCAGCACGCGCATACGGGTACGCCCCTCGCCGCCGTGATAGCAGCGGGATTCCATCGCCATGGCGAGCTCATCCGCCCGGCGGAAAGCCGATACGAACAGCGGCACGAGTATGGGCACCATGCTCTTTGCGCGCTGGATTATATTGCCGGATTCGAAGTCCGCGCCGCGCGCGGTCTGCGCCTTGATTATCTTATCCGCCTCCTCGAGAAGGCAGGGGATGAAGCGCAGCGCTATGGTCATCATCATTGCCAGCTCGTGCGCGGGAAATTTTACCACCTTCAGCGGCGAAAGCAACCGCTCCAGCCCGTCGGTAAGCGCGATAGGCGTGGTGGTAAGCGTCATGAGCGAGGTGCCGGAGACAAGCAGCGTAAGCCTAAGCGCTATGTATATCGCTTGGCGTACGCCATCCCAGGTGATGCGAATTATCCACCACTCAAATATCGGCGTGCCGGTGTGTATGACAAACAGATTGATGACGGACATGAATATCAGTATCCATCTCAGCGGCTTTAACGACTTCCAAAGGTAGCTGACCGGCACGCCGGAGATCGCCGTGACCGCTATTACGAACACGAGCGGCAGCGCGAACAGCGCGATATTGTTCACCAAAAACACCACTACTATATACGCTATCATAAGCAGCAGCTTGGTGCGCGGATCCAGCCGGTGTATAATTGAATTGCCCGGGAAATACTGGCCAAGCGTGATATCCTTAAACATGCTTCGCCCTCCCCACAAGGAATTTTTCCATAACGTCTATATCGAAGGTAGCGGGCGCATCTACGCCGCGCGCGCGAAGCGCCAGCGAAAGCCGGGATATGTGTGGTATGTCAAGCCCCAGTCTCACCAGCTCGTCGGCGTCTTTAAATATCTCCTCCGGCGTATCTGTACGAAGCAGCGCGCCATCTGCCAGCACCGCAAGCCTGTCCGCCGCACGGCCCATATCATCCATGGAGTGGGATATCATTATTACCGCGCAGCCGGTTTGCCGCTTCAATTCCAGTATGGTGTCCATTATTTCGGTGCGTCCGGCGGGATCGAGGCCCGCCATAGGCTCGTCCATTATCAGGTATTGCGGCCGCATGGCGATGGTTCCGGCGAGTGCACAGCGGCGCTTTTCGCCGCCGGAAAGCTCAAACGGGGAGCGCTGCATGTAGCTTGCGGATAAGCCGACCAGCTGCATGGCCTCCTCTACGCGGGAGGCTATCTCCGCCTCGGGCAGCTTTAGGTTTTTTGGCCCGTAGGCTATATCCTTGAATACGGTTTCCTCAAACAGCTGGTATTCCGGGTATTGGAAAACCATGCCTATTAGGCTGCGCGCTGCGCTGCGCTGCTTTTTATCTGAAAGATCCAGCCCGTCCACGGTAATACTGCCCTTAGCAGGCTGAAGCAGGCCCGCCATTATAAGCGCAAGCGTGCTTTTTCCGCTGCCGGTATGCCCTATAAGGCCAAGGAATTCGCCCTTTTCCACGCTCAGGCTTATGTCCTTGAGCGCGGTCACGGCAATTTCGCTGCCCTGCATATATGTATGGGAGATGTTGTCGGCAATCATTGGCACAGCTGGTCTGCAAGCTCCTCTATGGTCATAGTGTCGGGCAAAACGTCGACGCCCGCGGCGATAAGCCTGTCCCGCAGCTCGCAGATCACAGGCACGTCCAGCCTGTGGCTGCGGAGCAACGCGGCGTTTTCAAATACCCGTCTTGGGGTATCCAGCATGATAACGTTTCCTTCGGCCATCACTGCCGCACGGTCAGCGCACATGGCCTCCTCCATATATTGGGTTATCATAACCACCGTCATACCCTGTTCGCGATTAAGACGGCGGACTATTTCCAGCACCTCCGTGCGTCCCTGCGGATCCAACATGGCGGTCGCCTCGTCCAGCACCAGCACCTCGGGCTGCATGGCGAGCATACCGGCTATGGCTACGCGCTGCTTTTGGCCTCCGGACAGCATATGCGGCGCGCTGCGCGCATATTTTTCCATACCGACTGCCATGAGCGCGGCGTTGACCCGCTGAATTATCTCATCCGTCGGTATGCCTAAATTCTCCGGCCCAAAGCCCACGTCCTCCTCTACCACGGTGGTGACAAGCTGATTGTCGGGGTTTTGGAAAACCATACCGACCTTCTGCCGTATGGCGAGGGTGTGCGCTTCGTCCGCGGTGTCCATGCCGTCCACCGTTACATGCCCGGAGCTTGGCAAAAGCAGCGCGTTAAGATGCTTGGCCAACGTGCTTTTGCCGCTGCCGTTGTGGCCGACTATGGCGAAAAACTCACCCCGCTCTATGCTGAAGGATATGTCCGACAGCGCGGGTTGGGCATCATCGTCATAGCGATAGGTCACATTGTCAAGCGTTATCATAGCAATACTCCCTCTTCTTCCAAAATAATATTATATAGCATGGCGCCCTGCTTGGCAACCCGAAACCGGGCTACAGTACCAAAGTGTGAACCGCAGTTGATTCCGGGCGGCGCATGCGGTATAATGTGAAAAAACCAAACGACACGTTTTCATCTATTTCGCGAAAGGAAAAACACGCATGAAACATAGAATACGCTTGCTTGTGCTTATATTAGCGCTCGTATTGGTGTTGGTGCCCACGGTGGGCATTGCAGATATGGGCGGTTTTTCGGGGGATTCCGATTACGGCGGAAGTGACTGGGGCTCGTCGGACTGGGGCTCATCGGATTGGGGCTCGTCGGACTGGGGCTCGTCGGACTGGGATTCCAGTTCGTCCGGGATATGGTATGACAGCAGCAGCAGTAACAGCAGCTCTGACGGCGACTTTATGAGCACTGTGATAGGCGCGGTGGTCATCGGCGTTATCATATTGCTGATATACTCCAGAATGGCGTCCAAGAAGAAGCACAATACCAGTGTGGCGCCGGGTGCTGTCGCTACAAACCAAAGCCTGCTGCAGCCTGTAAGCACATTGATAGCGCAGGATCCGGCATTCTCGGAGGCGGCGTTCTGCGAGAAGCTGTCCAACTACTATGTGCAGATGCAGAATGCATGGACGGCGAAGAATATGTCCAGCGTGAGGCACTTATTTACGGATTCGCTGTTTGCGCAGTTTGACAGGCAGCTTGATGTGCTGCGCCAGACGCACCGCACCAACTATGTAGACCGCATCAGCGTACTCGGTGTGCGCGTGATGGGCTGGATGCAGGACGATGTAAACGACGTGATAATTGCCCGGCTGCAGACCCGCATAGTGGACTATGTGCTGGACGACGCTACCGGTAACCTTGTTCAGGGAGACCGTAGCAAGGAGAAGTTCCTGGATTACGAGTGGAAGCTCGTGCGTACCAAGGGCAAGAAGACCGAACAGACCGAGGGTACTACGCAGTTGCATTGCAACAGCTGTGGCGCCGTGGTGGACGTGAACCGTTCGGCCAAGTGCGAGTACTGCGGCGCGATAATCACCACCAGTGATTACGACTGGGTGATATCCGCTATCAAGGGAATAAGCCAGCGCACATCATAATAGAATATGCGTCAAAAATGCCGCGGACGATGATGTCCGCGGCATTTATATAGGCGTTTATGCTATTTTACGTTCAGAGGACGCAGCTTGTAAGAGAGTATAACGGAGGATTTGACGTATTCGCTGTAAAAGCTCTTTTTGAGACGCTCCATTACCAGCGTACCGGTTTCGTAGGTAACGTTGGGCAGCAGCAGCACGAGCTGGGCGGCGCTGAAACGCGATACCGTGTCGCCTCGGCGCAGGGAGTGTACGGTAAGCTCCAGCAGTCTGCGCATTATGCTGTCCAGCACGAGCGGATCGAAGTTTTGCTCGTAGGTGCTGCTTAGCGTTACCAGCCCCAGGAACATGGTGGAATTGTAGCGCTCAAGCATACGGCGCTGCAGCTGGTAAATTTCTTTGAATATTTCATATTCGCATACGAACGCACCGGCGGAGTCGTCCTCGAGTACAATGCTTTCCTGGATGCTGTCGATATCGTTTTTCATCTGCTGGTTGGCCTGCAATATCAGCTTATACATGGAGCGGATAGCGTCGGAGGGCTGAAGCCCTAACTGCTTGTACTGCAGATCCGTCACAAAATAATACTGGCTGAGCGCATCATGGCTCTTACCCGTTTTGACCAGCGCCATCATAAGCTCCATGTGCAGCCGCTCGTCATACAGCTCAATGTCCATTGCGCGGCGGCATACCTGTACTATCTCGGCATAGTTTTCGTCGGTCTTTAGCAGCTCAATATAGGCGAAAACGCATTCGAGGTAGGCGTCGTGGCAGCGTACGGCCTTGGGCGTAACCCAAAGCTCGCTTGCGGAGCTGGGCAGAAGCGGCCCGGTGTATATATCAATTATGCGGCGGTAGCGCTTGATCCGCTCCGACGGGGATAGCTTTTCCTCGAATGTGCTGAACGCCAGATCCTCAAACTCGAACATATCCACCGAGCAGGCAAGCTCGGGGTTCCATTGGTAGGTGCTGCGGCCGGTGATAATGCAGTTGTCAAGCTCCGCTATGCCGCACTCGTTGACCATTGCGCGGAAACGGTGCAGCATCGTGCGCAGCGCTGTGCCTGGGTTGCTGATCTCGGAATCCGCCCATAGTACGTCCACCAGCTCATCATGCGGAACGGGACGCTCGCGCCTTAGAAGAAGATACTGTACGAACAACAGCATCTTACGGGACTGCAGCAGCGGCATAAGCACGGCTTCGCCGTTGAGCAAAATTTCGAACTTGCTGAACAGGTTTATGCGGAGTACTCTGTTTGGCATGACATCATCTCCGTTAAATATACTTAGTACGACAGCTTACCTAGTAAGTATACATTGCGAGAAAAAATATGTCCATAAAAGAATGTAACAGGCAAGCGGCGCCAATTTGCCGTTTGCGGCGCAAAAACGAGAAAAGAGCAGGCAATTTGCCCGCTCTTTGCTGCTGCAACGGTGATGTTACATGCTTTCGAGTACGCCGGATTCTTTGTTGAACTCTGTTATCAGCTTATCCAGCTCGTCGGCCTGTGCATGGATATCCGTCCAGTAACGCTCGTTGTACCACTGGGCGTTGATCTCATCGTAGGTCTTGCCCTGCTGCTCGACCCAGGTGTAGTACTTGAGGTTGTGGACGCGCTTGCGCGCCGTGTAGGTCAGCTCCTCCATCACGTCCGTGCGGATGCCGCGCAGGTGCTCGGCAAAGTCCGCGGCGGCCATCGCCGACGTGTACGCGCCGTCCGCCTCCTCGAGCTCGCGGATGCGGCTCT
>CAZXRQ010000018.1:10263-20970 GCA_964642795.1 uncultured Oscillospiraceae bacterium
CAGGTGTAGTACTTGAGATTGTGTATGCGCTTGCGGTCGGCATAGGTAAGCTCGGCCATGCTGTCGGTGCGGATGCCTGCAAGGTGCTGGCTGAAATCGCGTGCGGCGGTGAGCATGGAGTATGCGCCCTGCTGCTGGTTGAGCTCCTCGATGCGCGAGGTGTACATGATGGAGGAGTCCGTAGCGACCGTGGCCACAACGTTCTTATCAGTAAGCTCGTAATACTTGGCAAACTTGATGCAGCACAGAAGGTTTGCTATGCCGGATACGCCCAGCAGTTCAAGGTTATCCACGGCAGCCTGCGGCACACCGACTTCGTTTACCAGATACTCGCGGCCTTCAACGCTGTTGAACAGGCGGAGCAGGTTCTGGGAATCGTCGTCGTCGATGTCGATTACCATATCGGTATTCTTTACGTTATGCACCCAGGGCACGTGCTTGTCGCCTATGCCCTCAATGCGGTGACCGCCAAAGCCGTTTTCCAGCAGCGTGGGGCATTGCAGCGCCTCGCCGACGGCCAGCTTGCTGTTAGGGTACTGCTCTTTGAGGTAATCGCCTGCGCTCATGGTGCCGGCGGAGCCGGAGGTGAAGCACGCGCCAGCAAAGCGCTTTTCGCCCTGCATGGCGTTGAAGGCGTCCTGTATGGCCTTGCCGGTCACCTGGTAATGCCAAAGCACGTTGCCCATCTCATCGAACTGGTTAAATATAACCACGTCTTTGCGCGTTGCGCGCAGCTCGTGAGTCTTGTCGAATATCTCCTTGACGTTGGACTCGCAGCCGGGGGTGGCAATGACCTCGCCGGCTATGGATTTAAGCCAGTCAAAGCGCTCCTTGCTCATCTCGGCAGGCAGTATTGCTACGGATTCGCAGCCCAAGAGCTTTGAGTTGTATGCGCCGCCGCGGCAGTAGTTGCCGGTGGAGGGCCACACCGCCTTGTTGTAGGTGGGATCGAACTGGCCGGTAACGAGACGGGGGGCAAGACATCCGAAGGACGCGCCCACCTTATGGCAGCCCGTGGGAAACCACTTGCCGCACAGTACGATAATGCGCGCCTTTACGCCGGTAAGCGAGCTGGGCATTTCTATGAAGTTGACGCCGCCAAAGGTGCCGCCGTTCATGGTGGGCTCGTTGTGCCAGCTGATCCTAAACAGGTTGAGCGGGTTGATATCCCACAGCCCGACGTTCTTGAGCTTTTCCTTGATCTTCTCGGGTATGAGGGAGGGGTCGCGCATCTGCGCAAACGTGGGGATTACGATTTGGTTTTCCTTGGCGCGCTGTATGGCGTGGCCAAGCTGCTCCGGATGGATGGTAAGATCGATCATGTTTAGCACCCCGCAATTATAATAGTAAAAGTTGATCCTGTATGCGGTTTTGCGCCGCTGGTTACAGTTTAGTATGTATTTGTCCGATTGTAAACCCCAAAACCGAAAAACTTTTGCTCAAACTAAAAATCTTTTAGGAAAGAGGTCTCACGCGTAGGTCAGCTCTACTATACGCACCAGTATATCCACAATCTTCTCCATGCTCTGCACGGGTATATACTCAAGTTTGCCGTGGAAGTTATGGCCGCCGGTGCATAGGTTGGGGCAGGGGAGCCCCATAAAGGAAAGCCTTGCTCCATCCGTGCCGCCGCGTATGGGTATCACCTGCGGCGTTACGCCCAGCTGCTCCATAGCCGCCCTTGCGGTGTCTATTAGATGCATGTGCGGCAGTATCATTTCCTTCATATTAAAATAGGAATCACGCATCTCCAATGTGAGTACTTTGCCGTATTTGGCGTTGATAAAATCCGCCGCGGCCTGCATTATGTCCTTCTTTTGCGCGAGCTTGTCCGCGTCATGGTCGCGGAGGATATAGCCAAGCGCCGCATTCTGTATATCGCCTGCGATCTGGCACAGGTGGAAAAAGCCCTCGTAGCCCTCGGTGTGTTCCGGACGCTGATCCTCGGGCAGCAGCGAGTCGAATTCCGCGGCTATGCGCGCGGCGTTGACCATAACGTTTTTTGCGTTGCCGGGGTGTATCTCAACGCCGCGTATAGCTACCTTGGCGCTTGCAGCGTTGAAGTTTTCATATTCCAGCTCGCCCAGCGCGCCGCCGTCCACAGTATATGCAAAATCCGCGCCGAAGCCGCGAACGTCAAATTCCTCCGGGCCGTTTCCGACCTCCTCATCCGGCGTGAACGCAAAGCACAGCCTGCCGTGCTTGATCTCGGGATGGTCGAGTATATGCTTTGCCGCGGTGAGTATCTCCGCGACGCCCGCTTTGTCGTCGGCGCCCAGCAGCGTTTTGCCGTCGGTAACAATAATGTCCTGCCCAATATAGTTGTTAAGCTCAGGAAAACGGGCGGGGTCAATGCTTGTATCGGGGTTTAAGTATATAGGCCCGCCGGGATAGCGCTCCACGATGCGGGGCAGCACGTCGCGCCCGGGCGCATCGGGGGAGGTGTCCATGTGTGCGATCAGACCGAGCGCGGGCGCGTTTTCCATGTTGGCAGGTATAAAGCCATATACATAGCAATGCTCGCTTACGCTTACGTCCGTCATACCCATTGCGCGCATTTCGGCTTCCAGCGCGCGCGCAAGCTCAAATTGCCTGGAGGTGCTGGGAATTTGCTCCACGTCGTGCTTGCTCTGCGTGTCGTAGGAAACATATCTCAAAAAACGCTCGGCAACATCCTTCATTTTGCAGCCTCCTTTGGTGTATCTATGCGTTTGTTTGTCACGCCGTCGTCAATTATGACACTTTCCGGCGGGGTGAGAAGCATATCCGGGTTCAACAGCAGTCTGCGCAGCAAACGCATACTATATGCGTAATACTGGCCGTCGCATATGCGCTCGTCGGTAACAAATTTTAGCCCCATTAACCTTTTTTCGGCGCGTGCGCCATCGTCGCCCAGCGTGCGCACCTTGTGCTTATTGCCCATGGCGATAAACAGCGAGCAGGTGCCGAATTCGTACAGATGATGGTATATCGGCCCTATGCCGAGGCTTCCCACGTTGGTCAAAAACGCGCTGCAGTGGAAGGGACTCACCGTATGCATGGCCTTGGGAAGCATACCGATGGCGTCCAGCTTGAAAAACATCCAAACTGCAAAACGCATGATAAACGGCGGTATGCGGCCAAACGCGTCGCTGGTGCTATCGGTACCGTTTTTCGTGCCCTCGGTTATGTTTTTGTTGACCTCGGCGTTAACAACGTCCATCACGTCGTACAGGGTGGCGTCGGGGGCGAACTCGGGCTTTATCATGGTTTCTTCGCCGGACTGCTTGCGCTTGATCATGAGGGAAAGCCGTATGTCGTTGTGGGCGTATATCTTGTTCCACATGACGAAGCGGTTAAGATACGGCCGCTGGCTTATCATGCGTACCAGCGCCGTCATAACGATGTGCATCACGGACAGATCCGGCATGTCGTCGCGGTGCTCGCGTATGAATGCCTCTATGCGTTCAAGGGGTATATTCTCCTCAAACAGGTTTTGTGAATCCATGCGTGTGCGCATAAAAAACGGTATTACATTATATACCGCATCCACCTTCTTCACGCGCCAGCCGTCGTAACGGTCGGCGATCGTGCGCTTGAAATAGTTGAGCATGTGCGTTTCTCCTTAATGCTATAATAATATGAATAACTGCATCACTTGATTATTTTAGCATTATTCATTATAATAATAAATAGATTTTGGCAATTAAGATAAACTGTACAAACGAACTTTTTTAGTGTATGATAATGACATCAGCCGCAAAAACTTTTTAGGCGGCTAACTTTTTTTAAGAGGTACTCGTATGAAGCATGTGCTCGGTTACAGGTGTACATTATGTGGGGCTGAGTATCCATATACGGAATTGATGACCTGTCCGCATTGCGGAGAGAAGGGTATCCTCGACATCGTTTTCGACTATAAGTACATTGCCAAGTCATTCAGCAAACGCTCTCTTAAAAAAGATAATACCAACAGCATGTGGCGATACAAGGCGCTTATGCCGCTTAAGGATCGCAGCTTCGATAGATTCCTGCGGGTAGGCTGGACGCCGCTGTACCGTTCCAACGCTTTGGAGGGCGAGCTGGGGCTGCACAGCCTGTACATAAAGGACGACGGGCTTAATCCCACCGCTTCGCTGAAGGATCGCGCCAGCGGCGTGGCCGTAGCCAAGGCGCTGGAGCTGGGCTACGACACCATCTCCTGCTCGTCCACGGGCAACGCGGCAAGCTCCTGCGCCGGCAATGCTGCGCGCATGGGCGTAAAAACCGTTATATTCGTACCTCAGCGTGCGCCGGAGGGTAAGGTGGCGCAGCTTATGATATTCGGCGCGACGGTGGTCTCCGTAAAGGGCGATTACCGCGCTACGTTCGAGCTGAGCCGTGCCGCGATCGAAAAATACGGATGGTACAACCGAAACGCCGGCATAAACCCGATTTTGACCGAAGGCAAGAAGACCGTTGCGCTGGAGATAGCCGAGCAGCTCAACTGGAAGCCCACCGACTGGGTGGCGGTCTCCGTAGGGGACGGCTGCACGATAGGCGGCGTATATAACGGCTTCAATGACCTTTACGAGCTTGGCATGATAGAGCGCATACCGCGCATATTGGGAGTGCAGTCCGAGGGCTGCTGCCCGTTCGTCACTGCGGCCGAGACCGGAGCGGAGCTTGCTCCCACCGAGGAAAATACCATCGCTGATTCCATCGCCGTAGGCGTACCGCGCAATCCCGTCAAGGCTTTGCGGGCTGTGCGCGAATCCGGCGGGCGCTGGATAGCCGTATCCGATTCGGCCATACTGGCCGCCATGCGTACTTTGGGACGTTCTGAAGGCGTGTTTGGCGAACCCGCGGGCGTAACCGCTACCGCCGGCGTTATCGAAGCTGTAAAGCGCGGCATGATACTGCCCAGCGAGTCCGTTACCGTAATAAGCACCGGCAGCGGTCTCAAGGATGTCAAAAATGCGCTTGCCGCCGCCGGCAAGCCTGCGCTCTGCGAGCCGGATCTCGTCGCTCTTGAGCAGAGCAGGTTGCTTCCTTTTTAAGCAGTCAAAGATAAACGTGCCCGCGTTAAATTTGATATGTTTTCCTGCCATCCGGCGGGGAATATATAAATAATTATTTCTTTAGGAGGAACACAGAATGAAGAAGATCATCGCGCTTATCGTAGCAATGATGATGGTCCTCGCTATGGCGGCCGCTTGCGGCACCGAGCCCGCGGCGGATGAGACCGCGACCGAGGAGACCGCGGTGGAAGAAACCGCAACCGAGGAGACCGCTACCGAGGAGACTGCCGAGGAAACTCCGGCGATCAAGATCGGCGTTATCCTTGTTCACGATGAAAACTCCGGTTATGATATGGCGCACATCGAGGGCGTATGGGCTGCTCGTGACGCTTTGGGCCTGAGTGACGATCAAATCGTGTTCAAGTACAATATCGCCGAGGATGAGACCTGCTACGACACCGCCGTTGACCTGGCTGAGCAGGGCTGCAACATCATCTTCTCCGACAGCTACAGCCATCAGTCCTACATGAAGCAGGCTGCCACCGAGTATCCTGACGTGACCTTTGTTGCCTGCACGGGCGATACCGCATGGGTAGACGGCTTGGCCAACTTTGCAAACATGTTCCCGCATACCTTTGAGTCCCGCTACGTGTCCGGCGTGGTCGCCGGCATGAAGCTCAAGGAGCTCATGGATGCAGGCACCGTTACGGATCCCCATGTGGGATATGTCGGCGCTTATCCCTATGCTGAAGTGGTTTCCGGCTACACCGGCTTCTTCCTTGGCATCCGTTCCATCGTTCCCGAAGCCTACATGGATGTGCAGTATACCAACTCCTGGTATGATCCCACCGCCGAGGCTGAGGCTGCCAACGCTCTGATAGCCCGCGGCTGCGCAATCATTGGCCAGCACGCTGACTCCACCGGCGCACCTATGGCTATCCAGGCTGCTTTGGATGCCGGCACCGTGGTTTATTCCGTTGGTTACAACATCGACATGCTGTCCGTAGCCCCCACCGCTGCACTGACCTCCGCGCAGAACAACTGGGGCGCTTTGTACACCTATGTGCTGGGCGAGTTCATCGCGGGCAACGGCGTTCCCACCGATTATTCGGTAGGCTATTCTGACGGCGGCGTAATGATCTCCGCGCTGGGCGAGAGCTGCGCAGAAGGCACTGCTGATGCAGTAGCCGCTGCTGAAGCCGCTATTGCCGACGGTTCCCTCAACATATTTGACTGTGCCAACTTCACCGTTGGTGGCGAAGCCGTAACCACCTTCACCGCGCTCGACAGCGACGGCGACTGGGCCAATGATACCGGCGAAGCCATCACAAACGGCATCTTTGAAGAGTCCGTACTGCGCAGTGCGCCGTACTTCTCACTCCGCATCGATGGTATCACCGAACTGACCAACGAGTAATATTCCTGCTTGCGGGAGAAGCGGCTTGCTGCTTCTCCCGCGCTGTTTTACTTTAAATTGTCCGAAACTTGTTCGGCTTGCCGAAATTCGTTCGGAACTACTGTGCGCTTGCGCATAACCCTTTATAAACACATCAGCAACAATAGAAAGGACAACCGTTTTGGAAACTTCAAAAGCTGTCCAAATGGTCAACATAACCAAGACATTCGGCGAGGTAGTAGCCAACAACCGTGTCAGCCTGGATATCAACAGGGGCGAGATACTCTCCCTGCTGGGTGAGAACGGCTCCGGCAAGACCACGCTTATGAATATGCTGTCGGGTATATATCTGCCGGACAGCGGTACGATTTATGTTGACGGTCGCAAGGTGACCATTGCCGCGCCGAGAGATGCATACGAGCTGGGAATAGGCATGATACACCAGCATTTCAAACTGGTGGACGTGCTTACCGCCGCCGAAAACATCGCCCTTGGGCTTAATGAGCGCAGGCTCGTGGATCTCAAGAGCGTTCGCGCCAAGGTCAAGGATATATGCGACCGCTATGGATTTGTAGTGGAACCTGACAAGAAGATATACGACATGTCGGTGTCCGAAAAGCAAACACTGGAAATAGTAAAAGTATTGTACCGCGGTGCGGAGATACTTATATTGGACGAACCTACCGCCGTGCTTACTCCTCAGGAGACGGATAAGCTGTTCGCAGTGATGCGCAACATGAAGGAGGACGGCAAGTCGATAGTAATCATAACCCATAAGCTGCACGAGGTCATGGAGATATCCGACCGCGTGGCAGTGCTCAGAAAAGGCGAATACATAGGCGATATCGCCACCTGCGATACCGACCCCCAGCAGCTTACCGATATGATGGTGGGGCGTGCGGTGGCCCTGAACATAGATCGTGAGGAGCCGGAAACCCGGCGCGAATGTCTGCAGGTAAGCAACCTTACCGTGGTGGATGCCGACGGCATCAAAAAGCTTGACAACGTATCGTTTACCGCATACGGCGGCGAGATACTGGGCATAGCCGGCATATCCGGCAGCGGCCAGCGCGAGCTGTTGGAGGCGGTATCGGGCTTGCAGGAGCTTTCGAGTGGCGCTTCGATCAAGTTTACTCCCGTAGACGGCGACACTGTGGAGCTTGCGGGCAAAAACCCGATGGAGATATACAACATGGGCGTGGGGCTTGCTTTCGTGCCTGAGGATCGTTTCGGTATGGGACTGGTCGGCAGTATGGATTTACCGGATAATATGATGCTCAGAAGCTACAAAAAAGGGCGGGGCGCTTTTACCGATAGAAAAACGCCCAAGCAGCTTGCCGCTACCGTAGTAAAAGAGCTGGAAGTGGTAACGCCCAACCTTTCCATACCGCTGCGCAGGCTCTCCGGCGGCAATGTGCAAAAGGTGCTCGTTGGCCGCGAGATAAGCGCGGAGCCGTCCCTGCTTATGACGGCGTACGCCGTACGCGGGCTGGACATAAATACATCATACACGATATATCACCTGCTCAACGAGCAAAAGGCAAGGGGTGCGGCGGTAATATATGTTGGCGAGGATCTTGACGTGCTGCTTGAGCTGTGCGACCGCATACTGGTGCTTTGTGCCGGCAAGGTCTCGGGCATCGCGGACGGACGCACCATCAAAAAGGAAGAGGTAGGCCTGATGATGACGCACCTCGGCAAGGAGGACAGAACATGACAAAGCAAAAACGCGAGCCTTTGATACGAATATCCAAGCGTGGCATGATGCCGCTGTGGCAAAGCCTTGGAGTAAGACTCATCGGGCTTGTGCTTGCGCTGCTGGTATGCGGCATAGTGATATATGCTATCGTAAAGCTCAATCCGCTCAAGGTGTACGCTGCCATGTTCGAAGGCGCGTTCGGCACCAACAAGCGCCTGTGGGTCACGATACGCGATACGGTCATGCTGGCGTGCATAGCCATCGGACTGGCGCCTGCGTTTCGCATGAAGTTCTGGAACATCGGTGCGGAAGGGCAGATACTGGTGGGCGGCATAGCGGCCGCAGCCTGCATGATATACATCAAGACCGCGCTGCCCAACGTAGTGCTGCTGGTGGTAATGCTAATTGCAAGCATAGCGGCCGGCGCGATATGGGGCTTTGTGCCGGGCGTGTTCAAGGCGAAGTGGAACACCAACGAAACTCTGTTTACACTGATGATGAACTATGTGGCGATCCAGCTTACCGCGTTTTTTGTATCCAAATGGGAAAACCCGTTTGGCTCCAACTCGGTGGGCGTTATCAACTCGTCTACTCAGGCGGGCTGGTTCCCGCCGATATTCGGTCAGGCGTATACGCTTAACGTGATAATTGTACTGCTGGTGGCGCTGGGCATGTTTGCATATCTGAAATATAGCAAGCACGGCTACGAGATAGCCGTTGTGGGCGAAAGTGAAAACACCGCCCGCTACGCGGCGATAGACGTAAAAAAGGTTATAATGCGCACCATGGCGGTATCCGGCGCAATATGCGGCATCGCGGGATTTATCGCGGTATCGGGCGCAGGGCATACCATATCCACCAGCACCGCCGGCGGCCGCGGCTTCACGGCGATAATAGTGGCGTGGCTGAGCAAATTCAACTCGTTCGTCATGCTGGGCTTCTCGCTGCTGCTGGTGTTCCTGGAAAAGGGCGCAATAGAGATAGCCTCGCGCTACAACCTTTCCAACCATGTGTCCAATATGCTCACGGGCATCATACTGTTCTTCATATTGGGCAGCGAGTTTTTCATCAACTATAAGGTCAACTTCCGGTCCGCCGGCCATAAGGAGGAGATAGCATGACGCAGTTTATTGCCCTTATGCAGGCGGCCGTGGTGTTCGGTACGGTCATACTGTTTGGCGCTACGGGTGAAATACTTACCGAGAAATCCGGCAACCTCAACCTTGGCGTGCCGGGCATAATGTATCTTGGCGGTATTGCGGGACTGATGGGCGTGTTCTTTTACGAGATGAATACACCCGATCCCATAGGCATAGTGTGCATATTGATAGCGATGGTTTGCAGCGTGACCGTGGCGATGGCAGGCGGACTTATATACAGCCTGCTCACCATAACCTTGCGTGCCAACCAAAACGTGACCGGCCTTACGCTTACGATATTCGCAGGCGGCTTTTCAAACTTTTTCGGCGGCTCGCTCAATAAGCTTGCAGGCGGCGTGGGGCAAATAAACGTCTCCGCCACAAGCGCGGCGTTCCGTGCCGTAGTGCCGGGGCTGCAAAATATACCGGTAGTGGGCAGCCTGCTGTTTTCCTACGGCTTCCTGGCTTATTTTGCAATACTGCTCGCGGTGTTTGTCAGCTGGTTTATTAACAAGACGAGCGTGGGCCTCAACCTGCGCGCCGTGGGCGAGAATCCCGCAACGGCGGACGCAGCAGGCATAAATGTTGCCAAATACAAATACCTTGCCACCTGTATCGGCGCAGGCATAAGCGGGCTGGGCGGGCTGTACTATGTTATGGACTATACCAAGGGCACATGGGATAGCGACGGCGGTATAGAGCGACTTGGCTGGCTGGCCGTGGCGCTGGTAATATTTGCAAGCTGGAAGCCAAAACGCGGAATATGGGGCGCCTATCTTTTCGGTATGCTGTCATGGCTGTATTTCTACATACCCGGCCTTTCCCGCAGCTCCATGGAACTGTTCAAAATGTTGCCGTATGCGGCGACGGTGCTTGTGCTGATAGCCGTATCCCTGCGCCGCAAGCGCGAGGATCAGCCGCCGGCAAGCCTGGGTCTGCCGTACTTCCGAGAAGAAAGATAAGCAACGCATTTTACGCGCGAGGGCGGATCATGGTCTGCCCTCGCGCTGTTTTTTGATGGCAGAAGGCTGTTTTTCGCATTTTTAGGATGAAATATAAAATAGTTAGTGCGTTTTCAAGCCGGGTAGGATATAATAAATCGATTGTGAAAAAATATGAAGAAGGAGCATGAAGATGCAAGCAAGAAAATTCGAAACACAGGTAGCCGGCCGCACCATTTCGGTGGAAACCGGCAAGTATGCCGAGCAGGCGGGCGGCAGCGTGCTTATGCGCTGCGGCGACACGGCCGTGCTGGTATGCGCTACCGTAGCAAAGGCCCCCCGCGACGGCGTGGACTTTTTGCCTCTGTCGGTGGACTTTGAAGAGAAGATGTACTCGGTGGGCAAGATCCCCGGCGGCTTTATAAAGCGCGAGGGCAGGCCCAGCGAAAAGGCCGTATTGACCAGCCGCCTTATCGATAGGCCGCTGCGTCCGCTGTTTCCCAAGGGCTTCTATAACGATATACAGGTTATCGCCACCGTGCTCAGCGTGGAG
>CAZXRQ010000018.1:20980-32444 GCA_964642795.1 uncultured Oscillospiraceae bacterium
TATACAGCCCGACATACTGGCCATGATAGGCTCCTCCGTGGCGCTGTCCATATCCGACGCGCCGTTTATGGGACCCACGGGCGCGGTAAGCGTAGGCTATGTTGACGGCGAATATGTCATCAACCCGGATTCCGCACAGCGCGAAAAGAGCCGCCTTAGCCTTACGGTCGCCGGCACGCGCGACGCAGTGATGATGGTGGAAGCCGGCGCAAACGAGCTTACCGAAGCAGAGATGCTCAAGGCCATTTTGCTTGCGCATGAGGAGATAAAAAAGATAGTCGCGTTCATCGACGGTATAGCCGCCGAGGCGGGCAAACCCAAGCGCGAGGTAGTGATACCCAAGCCGGATCCCGGCTTTGAGGATTTGGTGCGCACGTTTGCGGCGGACAAGGTGGAGTGGAGCCTTGACACGTTCGACCGCTACGAGCGCGAGACCAGGAGCCAGCAGGTAAAGACCGAGACCATCGAGCATTTTGCGGAGGATTTCCCGGAATCCGCAAAGGATATCGATTCCATACTCTATACCATGACCAAGGAGATAGTGCGCGATAAGATAATCAACCGCGGTATACGTCCCGACGGGCGCTCCTATGAGGACATACGTCCCATATGGTGCGAGGTAGGCGTACTGCCGCGTACGCACGGCTCCGGTGTATTTACCCGCGGGCAGACGCAGGTGCTTACCATAGCTACGCTGGGTGCTTTGGGCGACGGACAGACCCTCGACGGCATCGGCGAGGAGGATTACAAGCGCTATATGCACCAGTACAACATGCCGCCCTATTCCGTAGGCGAGACCCGTATGATGCGCGGCCCCGGTCGCCGTGAGATAGGCCACGGCGCGCTGGCCGAGCGTGCGCTGATACCCATGCTGCCCTCCGAGGAGGAGTTCCCGTACGCAATGCGCCTCGTATCCGAGGTCATTAGCAGCAACGGCTCCACCTCGCAGGCCTCCATCTGTGCAAGCACGCTTGCGCTTATGGATGCGGGCGTACCCATCAAAAAGCCGGTCGCCGGCGTTGCGATGGGCCTTATCAAGGATGAGGCAAACGGCAATATCGCCGTTATGACGGATATACAGGGCCTTGAGGATTTCCTGGGCGATATGGACTTCAAGGTGGCCGGTACGCGCGACGGCATAACCGCCATACAGATGGATATAAAGATAAAGGGCATTGACGAGCAGGTGCTTACCCGTGCGCTGGAGCAGGCGCGCCGCGGTCGCCTGTTCATACTGGACAAGATGCTGGAGACGCTGCCCGAACCCCGTACACAGCTCTCTCCCTATGCGCCGCGTGTGCTGCAGTTCAGCATACATCCGGATAAGATCCGCGAGGTCATCGGCTCCGGCGGCAAGGTCATCAACAAGATCATCGCGGATACCGGCGTGAAGATAGACATCGAGGAGGACGGACGCGTATTTATACTGTCCCCGGACGAGAGCGCATCCGCCGCCGCCAAGAAGATGATAGACGACATCGTGCGCGACATTCAGGTGGGCGACGTGATCCTGGGCAAGGTCGTAAACATACTGCCCATAGGCGCGCAGGTCGAGGTAAAGCCCGGAAAGAAGGGCCTTGTGCACATAAGTAAGCTGGCCAACCACCGCGTGGAAAAGGTGGAGGATGAGGTAAAGGTGGGCGAGGAGATACTCGTGCGCGTTATCGACATCAAGCCGGACGGCAAGATCGACCTTACCCGCAAGGGGCTGATACCGGAGACTGGCGCGGATAAATAAAACCGGCGAAAGCAAGTATACTCATTGGGAAACGGCATAAATACTGTGCCGTTTCCTTTTCATATGCCGCAAGCGTCCCGAATAACATATATAGATGCAAACGAAAAGGGGATGGCGGTATGGCAAAAAAACGCGCCGGCTATATGATTGACCTGCTTCTTGCGCTGATACTCTGCGCGCTGTACTTTGTTACGTCCACAGCGGACGGATATGCTTCGGTGGCGCGCATGACCAGCGCGGCGGTATACCGCGGATATGCATCGGAGCGCGCTTCGCTGCAGTTTGCGGTAAGCTGGAATGCGAGGAATCTTGAAGGCATACTGGATGTGCTTAGAGCGCGGGGAGTACGCGCTACGTTCGCGGTGAGCGGAGAGTGGGCGCAGGAAAATCCGGATGTGCTGCTGCGCATCGTTTCTGACGGGCACGAGATAGCCACGATGGGCTGCGATGCGGACTTTGACGGCAGCGCGCTGGAGGTGACCGGGGATGTTGAGCGCTCTTTGGACATAATAGAGGGTATATGCTGCGCGCGTCCGGCGCTGTACTATTCCGGCTTGCGCGCAGAAAGACCCAGTACGCGGGCGGCGAGGCTGACGGGGCTGCTGCATGTAAAATGTACGATGGACGCGCTGTGCGCCCGGGGCGAGCCGGAGGATATAATAAACCGTGTATCGACCGGAGCGATAAAAGGTAGTATAATACTGTTGACGCCCACGGCTAACGCTTTGGAGGCGCTGGACGGGGTGATAGACGCATTATTGGCGAAAGGACTGTCGCCGGTGACTACCGGCGAACTGATTACAAATGACGGAAACGGCACGGCTGGATAACGGCATACAGGTGGTATACGAGCGTATGGACGCTTTTCGCTCGTTCAGCATGGGGGTATGGATAAACGCAGGCTCGGTATTTGAGGACGACTCCACGCGGGGCGCGTCTCATTTTATAGAGCACATGCTTTTCAAGGGGACGGAAAAACGCAGCGCGGAGGATATAGCCGCCGAGATGGACGGCATAGGCGGCAACCTAAATGCCTTTACGGCAAAGGAATGTACCTGCTTCTATGCAAAGGTGCTGGACGAGCATATGGAGACCGCAGCGGATATGCTTGCGGATATGCTGATAAACTCCAAATTCGATCCGGAGGACATAAAACTCGAACAGGGCGTGGTGTGCGAGGAGATACTCATGATGGAGGACAGCCCGGAGGATCTCGTGCACGAAAAGCTGTGCGCCGCGCTGTTTGACGGGTCTCCGCTGGGTTTGCCTATACTCGGCACCAGCCAAAGCGTAAATGCGTTTACGCGGGAAACGCTGCTTGGCTATATGGGCGGGCATTATACCGCAGGCAACATAGTAATAGCCTGTGCGGGCAGCCTTGAGCCGGACAAGCTTCTGAATGTATTAAACAGTAAATTTGCCGGCGTCAAATCGGGCGGGCGCACCGCAATGCCTGAGAGCAGCCTGCGCAAAACGCCCTGCTTTAACGCCATAACCAAGGATGTGGAGCAGACACATATCTGCCTTGGACTGCCGGGCTATCCGCTGGGCAGCGACGGGCAGTATGCGCTGTATGTGCTAAATAACGCTTTGGGCGGCGGCACCAGCTCCCGGCTATTCCAAAAAATACGCGAGAAGCTTGGGCTTGCCTATTCGGTATACTCATACCCTTCCGCGTATGCAAGGACCGGCTATTTTGCGCTGTATGCCGGAACCGGCGAAAAGCAGGCTGCACAGGTATGCGAGCTTATGATGAAGGAGATGTCGGGGCTGCTGGCCGACGGCATAACCGATGCGGAGCTCACGCGCAGCCGGGAGCAGCTCAAGGGCAGCTACATACTGGGGCAGGAGAGCACCTCCGCCCGCGCAAGCGCCATAGGCAAGAGCTTCCTTTCCAAGGGAGTGGTGGAGACCGACGACGAGGTGCTGTCGCGCGTGGAGCGGGTGAATATGGATGCTATACAGGAGGTGATCCCGTATGTGTTCGACGTTGGGCGCATGGCGGTATCGCTTGTGGGACGCAGCATAGACGACGGCATAAAACGCATAGTGCAGGGGGGTGACGCATATGGAGCGGCCAAACGATAAGGATAAGCTGGACGTTATATTCGATATGCAGCGTATGCTGGATGCGGATATTGAATCGCGGCGCAACCTGAGCTTTTCCCGTGAGGAATGGATAATGAAGGATACGCTCGCAATAATGGCGGAGCTGGGCGAGCTGATAAACGAGGTCAACTTCAAATGGTGGAAAAACCAAAAGCCGGTGGACGACGCCTGCGTAAAGGAGGAGCTCATAGATATACTGCACTTTTTCGTAAGCATGTGCATACGCGCCGGAATGGATGCCGACGAGCTGTTTGAGGTATATAAGCAAAAAAATAAAGAAAATTTTGACCGGCAGCACGGGCGCTCTTCAAAGCCCGGCTACGAAGTGATACAATAGCAGGCATACGCTGCAAAGGGAGGTGCGCGCTTGGCAAAGGGCCGTGTTAAGGTAAAGGGCAGATTTTATGTTCTGCTGCTTTCGGTGCTGCTGGTGGGGGCGCTCATATTTGCGCTTATAGTCAACCGGGACGTTTGCACCGCCGACAGCGGGACGCTGGATCTAAACATACAGGCAAGTGCCGTGATAATCCGAAACGAGAGCACGGTCAGCGTGGAGCGGTATGACCGCGTGCTGTTCTCGGTGAACGAGGGCGCAAGCGTTGCGGAGGGCACCGCTATCGCGCAGGTATACAAGTGGGGCTACAGCGAGGATATGATGACGTCGCTGCTTGCGCTGCAAAGGCAGATACTGGCCATGCAGGAGCTTTTGCTTGCGGATATAGAAAACCCTAACATTTCAACGCTGGAGCTTCAGATAGCCACGAAGCTTGAGCAGATACGCAGCGCGGTGCTGCTGGGCTCGGGCGAGGATCTGCTGGCGCTGGAAAACGAACTGCTTTCGCTGCAGAGCCAGCGCATAGAGCTGCTGAAAACCGTGGTACAGCCTACGACGGAGCTGAACGAGCTTTATACCGAGGAATCGGACAAGCAGCTTCAGCTTATGAGCTGGAAAAGTGAGATAGCCGCAAAGCAGGAGGGCATGGTAAGCTTCTATTTCGACGGATATGAACAGGCGCTGTGCGTATCTAAGCTTAGCATGATCAACGCCGAGCTGGTCAGCGCGGTGTTGAGCGGCAGCGGAAACACCACCTCCACAAGCGATGATATGCTTTACCGCATAGTTGACGATACTACATGGTGCGTAGCGTTCATCACGCCGTACAACAATCCGGTCCGCACGGTGGAGGGCGAGAGCTACTCCGTGGTGCTGTCAGGCTATACGGACGAGCCGTATACCGGTGTTGCGCTTGCGCCAGTGATTAGCGAGAGCGGGGTGGTAAACATACTCAAGATAACCGCGCCGCTGGGCGATCTTATAGACGTAAGGCTGGAGAGTGCGGAAATAAGCAGCTACGGCGTTTCCGGCGTAAGCGTACCGATTGGCGCGGTGGGCATGGATTCAGGCACGCCGTACGTCGAGGTGGAAACGTCGAGCGGGGATTACAGGGTAAACGTGGATGTGCTTGCCGCAGACGATACTCACTATATCATCAGGGCTGCGGACGGCGCCGGCAGCGTAAGCGCCGGCATGAGGTTAAAGAAAAAATGAGTACGATACGTGAAAACTACCAGACCATAACCGGCAATATACGTCGCGCAGCTGAGGCGGCGGGCAGGAGCTATGGAGATATAACGCTTATAGGCGTCACCAAGTTTTTTCCGGTGGAGGCCATAGCCGAGGCGGTGGAGTGCGGCTTGTCCAGCGTAGGGGAAAACCGCGTGCAGGAGCTGCTCTCCAAGCTGGACTATTTCAGCGAAAACGAGCTTAACGTGCATTTGATTGGACAATTACAGACCAATAAGGTAAAATATGTGGTAGGCAGAGTAACGCTGATACAGTCCGTGGACAGGCCCGCGCTGGCGCAGGCCATAAATGCTCGCGCAGCCACGCTTGGCATAGTGCAGGATATACTGCTGGAGGTCAACATAGGCGGCGAGGAGCAAAAGGGCGGGGTGTGCGTAAACGATCTGCCCGCATTGATGCAGTTGATTTCCGGAATGCCCAACATATGCGTAAAGGGACTTATGTGCGTACCGCCCGCGGTGGGTGAAGAGGCGGCGCGCCCGTACTTTGCGCAGATGAAGAAGCTGTTTGACGGCCTTTCGGGGAGCGATATCCCCAATGTCTCGATGCAGCAGCTTTCCATGGGCATGAGCGGGGATTATATGTCCGCTATAGCGGAGGGAGCCACGATGGTGCGCGTGGGATCTGCACTGTTTGGCCAACGTGTCTATTAGCGGAGCCACAGGGCGTACATACATATCAGCCCAAGGCGATTTTTATGCTTTTCTCCAAGCGCCAATTAGTCCACACTAATTGAAAACGGAGGAATGAAGATGGCTGGTTTTTTGAACAAGTTTATGGACTTCATCGGTATCGAGGAGACCGATATCGAGGAGGATGCTTACGCTTCGGAGTATTTTGATGCTCCGGATACTGATAACGTCCTCAATCTTGGTAATCGAGCAAAGAAAAAGACGGCTGCCGCCCACGGCAACAACGTCGTAAGTCTCCCTACCGCCGGGCAGATGAAGATGATTGTGTACCATCCCATCAGCTATGAGGATACTCAGCACATCATCGATAATCTCAAGAGCCGCAAACCCGTTATCGTGAATATGGAGGAGCTGGAGATCGAGTGCGCGCAGCGCATACTGGATTTTATGGCGGGCGCAATATACGCCCTCAACGGCACCATATACAAGATATCGCGCGGCATATTCGTCGTGGCTCCCACCAACTACGACGTTATTGGCAACGGTGAATCCGGGGCCGATGGGATAATCTGAACGCGCTGACGGGAACGCGCCGGGCCCGTCATATACGGGGCCGGCGCGATTCGTTTTTGGGGGTAATTCGCATGAAACGCGAGGATGTGATTAAAAAGCGCTTCGCCCGCTCGTTCTGCGGCTACAATATGCGCGAGGTGGACGAGTTTTTGGATGAGCTTATAGCCGAGCTTGACATGCTTCACAAGGTTAAGGAGCTGGATACCGTGCGCATACGCACGCTGCTCGATAAACTGGAGCACCGCGATTTAGCGCCGGAGGCCGGGCAGGAGAAACCGGAGGCCGGCGCGGACGGGGCGGAGGTCCAGAATGACTGACCTTCCCCATGCGTTGCCCATGAGCCGCGCAGAGCTTGATGCGCGGGGCATAGCGCAGCCGGACTTTGTATATGTGATAGGCGACGCGTACATCGACCACCCAAGCTTTGGCCCGGCGATAATTTCCCGGGTGCTGGAGCGGTTTGGATACAGCGTTGCTATAATAAGCCAGCCGGACTGGCACAGCGCAGAGGATTTCATGCGCTTTGGCAGGCCGAAGCTGGGCTTTTTGGTTTGTGCCGGCAACATGGATTCCATGGTAAACCATTATACCGCCGCCAAAAAGCGCAGGAGCGAGGATGCGTATACCCCCGGCGGTGCAGCGGGCAGGCGGCCGGACCGCGCTACGATAGTTTATGCCAACAGAATACGGGAGGCATATCGCGGCGTGCCGGTGATAATAGGCGGCATAGAGGCGTCGCTGAGAAGGTTTGCGCATTATGATTACTGGGATGACCGCATAAGAAGAAGTATTTTGGCGGACAGCGGCGCGGATCTGCTGATATACGGCATGGGCGAGCGGCCGATAGTGGAGCTTGCCGACGCGCTGGCGTCAGGATTGAGCATAAAGGACATAACATATATCGCCGGCACCTGCCATATGGCGGGCGAGCTTTCACGAGTGTACGACTACGAGCTCATTCCCGGCTTTGACGAGGTATCGTCGGATAAGGATGAATACGCGAGGGCATTTATGGCGCAGTCCTGCGCACAGGATGCGATAAACGGCAGAAGGCTCGTGCAGCGGCAGGGCGACGCATATCTTGTGGCCAACCCGCCTGCAACGCCGCTTACTATGGAGGAGCTGGACGACGTATATGAGCTGCCGTTTACGAGACGGCCGCATCCGAGCTATACGCAGCCTATACCCGCTTTGAACGAGGTGGAGTTTTCGCTTACGAGCTGCCGCGGCTGCTTCGGCGGATGCTCGTTTTGCGCGCTCACGTTCCATCAGGGGCGGGTCATACAGGTGCGGAGCCACGCGTCGCTTATACGCGAGGCGAACACACTTGTATCGCTTCCTGACTTCAAGGGCTATATACACGATGTGGGCGGCCCCACCGCCAACTTCCGCCGGCCGGCCTGCGATGCGCAGCTTGAGCGTGGCGTGTGCGCAAACCGCCAGTGCCTGGGCTGGAAGCGCTGTGAAAACCTTACGGCAGATCATTCGGACTATGTGGCGCTGTTGAAGGAGCTTGCGGCTGTGCCGGGGGTGAAGAAGGTGTTTGTGCGCAGCGGCGTGCGGTACGATTATGTGATGTACGATAAAAGCGACGCATTTTTGAAGCAGCTTATAGCATACAACATAAGCGGAAGGCTGAAGGTGGCGCCGGAGCATGTTGACGACCGCGTGCTGCGCCTGATGAACAAGCCGCCCGTGGAGCTGTACGACAGATTTTGCGAGCGCTATGCGCAGCTAAACAAAAACCGAGGGCTGGAGCAATACATAGTGCCGTATTTTATCAGCTCACACCCGGGAAGCGATCTCAACTCGGCTGTGGCGCTTGCGCAGTATCTCAAACGCACCGGCCAGCGGCCGGAGCAGGTGCAGGATTTTTATCCTACGCCGGGTACGCTTTCTACCTGTATGTACTATACCGGGAAGGACCCGCGCACGGGGGAGAAGGTATATGTTGCGCGCAGCATGAAGGAAAAACAGCTGCAGCGGGCGCTGATGCAGTTTTTTCTGCCCAGATACAGAGGGCTTGCGCGCGAGGCGCTAATAAGGGCCGGACGGGAGGACCTGATAGGCTTTTCCAAGGACTCTCTCGTGCCGCCAAAAGCAAGATAAATGCTGCATTCGGGCATTTCGTGATATCCGGCTGTGCCACTATCAATTTAATTGATATATTGACAAACCTCTTTATTTTTTGTCGCTAGTATGGTACACTTGCTAAGGCGGTTTGTCGGTATTTTATCAAATACAATGATAACCCATATATATCAAGGAGGATACATCTCATGGCCAATGAAAATGTCTCCCGCGCGGAGGGATTCAAACAGTTGGACGAGACCATTGAGCAATGGAAGGAAGTGCCCGGCGGTCTGCTGCCGATCATGCAGTTTGCACAGGAACATCTAGGCTGCGTGGACGAGGAGATCCAAAACTACATCTCCCAAAAGCTGGACGTACCGGTAAGCACGATATTCGGTGTTGCAACCTTCTATTCACTGTTCACGCTCAAGCCCAAGGGCAAGTATAAGATAGGCCTGTGCCTCGGTACTGCCTGCTATGTGCGCGGCTCCCAGCTGGTGCTGGACGAACTTGAAAAGCGCCTTGGTATCGCCGTGGGCAACACCACTGACGACGGAATGTTCACGCTGGATGCTACCCGCTGCATAGGCTGCTGCGGTCTTGCGCCGGCTATGATGATAAACGATGAGGTATACGGCAGGCTCACGCCCGAGCAGGTCCCCGCTATCGTGGAGAAGTATCGCCAAAGGGGGTAATCGCCGCCCATGATGATGAAGGAGATTGCCCTGCACATAATGGACATCGTGCAGAACTCCATATCAGCGGGCGCTTCGCTCATAGATACGGAGGTTGCGGTGGATCACACGGGCAATAGGCTCTCCGTTACCGTAACGGACGATGGCTGCGGTATGGACGAGGAAATGGCAAAAAGCGTCATTAGCCCGTTTACCACCAGCCGCACCACACGCAAGGTCGGGTTGGGCATACCGTTTTTTAAGGCGGGGGCCGAACAGACCGGCGGCGGCTTTTCACTTTGGTCGAAGCCGGGCAGCGGCACGCGCATATCCGCCTGGTATGTTATTGATAACATCGACCGCCCTCCGCTGGGGGATATGGCGGAAACCATGCTTACGCTGGTGGTGTGCAACGAGGAAGTAGACTTTATCTACAGATATACTGTGGACGCGGAGACGTTCACATTCGATACGCGCGAGGTGCGCGAGGCGCTTGGAGAAGGGATACCCTTCCAGACGCCGGAGGTGATGGCGTGGCTGCGCGATTACCTTAAACAGGGAATTGAAGAACTAAACGGAGGTGTTTGATAGAATGAAATCCCTGAAGGAACTCGAAGAGATCCGCAACAAGACTCTTGAAACCCTCAGCCTGCGCAAAGAGCATGACGGCACGCGCGTGGTTGTAGGTATGGCGACCTGCGGCATAGCCGCCGGCGCAAGGCCTGTGCTGGCTGCTTTTATGGATGAAGTAGCAAAGCGCGGTCTGCAGGACGTGGCTGTAGCACAGACGGGCTGCATCGGCGTATGCCGCCTTGAGCCCATCGTAGAGGTCTATAAGCCCAACCAGGAGAAGGTGACCTACGTTAAGGTCACGCCGGATATGGTCGGCCGCATCGTGACGGATCATATCGTGAACAACCGGCCGGTGGATGAATACACCATCGGTTACTATGAAGCCAATAACAAGTAGGATTTTGAGGAGGTAGCAAGATGGATTTTTATCGCTCCCAAGTGCTCGTTTGTACGGGTACAGGCTGTTCTTCCTCAAACTCTCATCAGATAATCGACCGCTTTGAGGAAGAGATCGAAAAGAACGGTCTCGCTAAGGAGATCAAGGTTGTACGCACCGGCTGCTTCGGCCTGTGCGAGAACGGCCCCGTGGTTATCATTTACCCCGAAGGCTCGTTTTACAGTCACATCAAGGTTGACGACGTACCTCGCATAGTCAGCGAGCATCTGCTCAAGGGTCGTATCGTTACCGACCTGCTTTACAAGGAAAGCCTCACCGAGGAGATGAACATCCGCTCCTTGACCGAGGTGGACTTCTACAAAAAGCAGAAGCGTGTAGCGCTGCGTAACTGCGGCGTTATCAACCCCGAGGATATCAACGAATACATCGCATTTGACGGCTATAAGGCGCTGGGCAAGGTGCTTACCGAGATGAGCCGCGACGACGTTATCGACGTTATGCTCAAATCCGGTCTGCGCGGCCGCGGCGGCGCGGGCTTCCCGACGGGATTGAAGTGGAAGTTTGCCAAAGGCCCCCAGAACCCCGTGAAGTACGTCTGCTGCAACGCCGACAAGGGCGATCCGGGCACGTTCATGGATCGTTCCTTACTCGAGGGCGACCCTCACGCTGTGCTGGAGGCAATGGCAATCGCAGGTTACGCGATAGGCTCACAGCAGGGCTACATATACGTCCGTGCCGAGTACCCCATAGCGGTCAAGCGTCTGCGCATAGCCATCGATCAGGCTCGTGAGGCGGGACTGCTGGGCGATAACATCTTCGGCACCGACTTCTGCTTCAATATCGACCTGCGCCTGGGCAGCGGTGCGTTCGTGTGCGGCGAGGAAACGGCGCTCATGGCCTCTATCGAGGGCAAGCGCGGCGAGCCGCATCCCCGTCCGCCGTTCCCGGCCATCAAGGGTCTGTTCGGCAAGCCCACCATACTGAATAACGTTGAGACCTATGCCAACGTTTGCCAGATAATCCTCAACGGGCCGGAATGGTTCGCATCCATGGGCACCGAGAAGAGCAAGGGCACCAAGGTGTTCGCGCTGGGCGGCAAGATCAACAACA
>CAZXRQ010000019.1:0-31702 GCA_964642795.1 uncultured Oscillospiraceae bacterium
TTGACTTTTTCGAGCTTGCAGTCTTTGCCTCTCGCCTACAGGCTGCGCCTGTTGGGCTCCCGGGCGGCAAAGCCTGAGAAGAACAGGGAAAATCTGCGATTTTCCTTCCGGTCTGACGCACCTGTCGTCAGACCGGATTTTACATTAAGGGCTGCGGCCCTTAATAATCCCGGGGTTTTTCGATAGCCTCAGCCGCCGGAGCATTCGCTCCGGCGGCTTGAGCTTTACATTTCAGCTTTTCACTATGCGATAGTACACCTTGGCAGTAAGCCTGTACACAACAAGATACACCAGAGCGAACACCGCGCACACGCCGCCTATGCAGGCGATCACCAGCGCCCAGTCGTGCAGCTCAAACACCTGCAGCATACAGGACATTATTTTACTTTCAAACACCATATGCAAAAGCATAAGCATAAGCGGTATAAAGAACACCCACAGCACCTGCCGGTCTATGGTGGAGCGCACCTGCGCATCATCCATGCCGACCTTCTGTAATATTCCAAACTGCGTACGGTCCTCGTATCCTTCGGAGATCTGCTTAAAATAGATGATAAGCACCGTCACCGCAAGAAACATCAGCCCGAAAAACGCACCCAAAAACACCAGCCCGCCATACACGCCGTACCCTTCCTCCATAGCGCTGTATGCAACGCCGATACTGTACGAATCGGAACGCTGCTCCGCAAGCTCGTTTAGCGCCTCCTCAAATGCAAGCTGATCGGAAAAATCCCCCTGCGTATCGAACAGTATCTGATTATCGCCTATGCGCAGCACCCCTCCCGATGCATGGACCGTATCCTCGCGCTGTATCACATTATTACGCACGTTATAGCCGTTTTCCTCCAGCTCGTCCTGATAGATCAGCTTATCGGGATCGGCGCTTAGGGTAAGCCCGTACTGCGCCGCAAGTCCGTCTATCTCCTGCGCAATCTCGTTTGTTATATCCGCGCCGTCGTGGATGACGAGCTTCACATCATACGGATATATCGCGGCATTCATCTCATCCTTGCCTATATACAGCGCTAAGGTGCCGCTTACGGTGACCACAAGCATGGTGGAAAGAATACATATGGTAGCAAGCGATCTGGCGTTCTGCTTCATGCGCTGCGTCATGCCGCCTATCGCTATAAAGTTCTTCGGCTTATAGTACAGCCTTCGGTTCTTCCTGAGTACGCGCAGGAGCGCTATGCTTCCGGCCCGCAGCAGCGCGTAGGTTGCAAAAATAACCAGCGCCACGAGCAGGAAGAATATACCCAGCGCCACGCCGCTGGATTCCACCGTCCAAGCAAAGTAGTATGCGCACAGCAGCGCGCCCGCACCCAGTATGGCGAGCGGCCAGGTGAACACGGAATCCTTTTCTCCCTTCTTCTCGCTTTTCATAAGCTGTATGGGATCGGCCTTCCTTACCTGAACAAGGTTCATCAGCGAGGTCACGCAGAATACTGCGAAGAACAACGCCCCTGTTACAATAAATGCAATTGGCGGCAAGCTGAAGCTGCTGTCTCCCGCCGCATGTATCAGCTTTAGCAGCACCATGAACAACAGCGGCCCGAACACCAGCGCCAGCGCCGCGCCGCCCAGCACGCCGAACATGAGCGTAAGCAGATTTTCCCACACCAGCACCCGCCCGATATGCCGTTTTTCCAGCCCCAGCACGGCGTAAAGCCCAAATTCCCGTTTTCGCCTGCTGATGAGGAAGTTGTTTATGTATATCATGAATAAAAATGCAAACAGCGAAAACACCGCCAGGCCGAATATGAACATTATCCTTGCGGTGTCTCCGCTGGGCGTATTCTCCATGCCGCCGCCCAGCAGCATACCCGCCATCAGCAGAAACGCCCCGCTTATTACGGACGTAGCGAGTATATGCGGCAGATACGTTTTCCGGCTGCGCAGCATATTGTGCCACGCCAGCTTGAAATAGAGCGAATTACGCAAGCATAGCACCCCCGTCCGGCAAAGCGGAAAGATTGGCCACTATCCGCTCCAAAAACTCGTGCGATGACGCGTCGCCGCGGTATATCTGGCTGAACACCGAGCCGTCGCGTATGAACAGTATACGGGATGCGAAGCTTGCCGCCTGCGCGCTGTGCGTGACCATAAGTATGGTCTTGCCCGCCGCGTTCAGCTGGGAAAAGCTGTTCAGCAGCGCGGCTGACGAGCGGCTGTCCAGCGCGCCCGTGGGTTCGTCCGCCAGTATTATACGGGGATCGGTTATCATGGCGCGTGCCACCGCGGCGCGTTGCTGCTCTCCTCCGGACACCTCATACGGATATTTATTGAGCAGGCCCGCTATGCCAAGCTGCGCCGCAATGGGCGCAAGACGGGCTTCCATATCCGCTATTGGTATATTTGACAGCACCAGCGGCAAAAGTATATTATCCTTGACCGAGAAATTATCCAGCAGGTTAAAATCCTGAAATACGAAGCCCAAATGCTCACGGCGGAACTGGCACATCTCCTTATCCTTAATCGTGGAAAAGCTCCTGCCGTCCAGCGTCACATCGCCCGAGGTAGGCTTGTCCAGCGAGGCGATGATATTCAGCAGCGTGGATTTGCCGCTGCCGCTAGGCCCCATTATGGCCAAAAACTCGCCCTGCTCCACGTTGAAGCTAACATTATACAGCGCCCGGCACTGCTGCGCGCTGCCGCGGGAGGAATATACGCGTGATACGTTGCTTACCCTTAACAATTCCATTAAATACCACTCCTTTATCGCAATAACTCCCGTTATTCTACCCTGCGTGCAGAGGACGCCGCCATAGCGCCGCCTTACATTTTGAAGATTCCGGCTTACATTTTTGTAATGTTGGGTTCAGCTAATCACGTCGTAATGCGCGCATACCTTGATGAAGGCGCGCGTCCCCTCTCCCAATACGGATTCCACGCGCAGCGATATGTCCAATGCTCCCGCGCACTTCTTGGCGAGGTACAGCCCTATGCCGCTTGCACGCTCGTACAGCCGGCCGTTATAGCCGGTATAGCCCTTTTCGAATATGCGGGGCAGATCCTCCGCGCGTATACCTATGCCGGTATCGGATATTACCAGCTCGTCGGCATCCATAAATATGCTTACGCTGCCCGTATTCGTATACTTTACGGCGTTGGATATGAACTGCTCTACTATGAACAGATACCACCGCCGGTCTGTCGTTACCTCGCAGCATAGATTATCCAGATTAACCTTCAGGTGCTTATGCACAAACAGCAGTGCGTATTTCTTGACCGCCTCGCGCACTACCGCGTCCACCTCAAAGCGCTCTATTACGGTATCCGAAGCTATATCGTCCAGCTTTATATAACGCAGGGCAAGGTCGGCATACTGCTCTATTTTGAACAGCTCCCGCTCCACCACCTGCGGCTTAACGCCGTCCTGCTGCGCAAGCGCCAGCTTGAGCGCTGCGATGGGGGTCTTTATCTGATGCACCCACAGCGTGTAATATTCGACAGATTCCGAATGTGCGCCCACGATGCTGCGGTTGGCCGCGGCAAGCTCGTCGTTGAGCCGTGAAAGCAGCCGCGTGTACTCCGTCTGAAGCTCATCCTGCGGCTCCGGTAGGCTGCGCATTGCAACAGCTATGCTCCTCATGTGCTGCATATGCTCAAGCAGCCGGCGCTGGCGAAAAAACCGCCCCGCATCGATCAGCAGCACGCACAGCAGCACAAAGCCCATTATCAACGCGCAGTACCACGCAACACGCATATCCTGCCCTGCCAGCGCAAGCACGCTCAGCATCAGCGCCATGCTGATAAGTGCAAACGCTATCAGCGAAAGCCGATATTGTAAAAACGCCCTAATCCTTTTCATATGCGGCATATCCCTGGCTGCGGCAGGTTCTTATGCAGCTGCCAAGGCCTATCGAATCCAATTTTCTCCTCAGACGGTTGATGTTAACTGTAAGGGTGTTGTCGTCTACAAATTCGTCGCTGTTCCACAGCGCAAGCATAAGCTGCTCGCGGCTGACCACCGCGCCCTTGTTTTGCAGCAGCAGCTTCAATATTCGGCATTCGTTTTTTGTAAGCTCCGTTTTTTCGCCACCGCGTTCTATGCAGCAGCTGGCCGCATCCAGCACCGCGTCCGCAAGCGCAAGCATGTTTGGCGCCTCGTAATCGTATGCACGGCGCAGCATCGCCTGTATCTTGGCGATTAGCACCGAGGGCGAGACCGGCTTTGCAATGTAATCGTCGCCACCCATGTTCATTCCCATCACCACATCCATATTATCAGCCCGGGAGGACAGGAACATTATCGGCACACCGGACGTTTTCCTTATGCGCTCACACCAGTAGAAGCCGTTGTAAAACGGCAGCGATACGTCCATAAGCACAAGCTCCGGCATAAAGCGCTCGAACTCCCCCATCACATCGGAAAAATCCGTGACCGCGTACGCCGAAAGTCCCCAGCGCAAGAGCGTTGCAGCTATTTCGCCGGCTATAACGGCGTCGTCTTCGACTATCAGAATCTTATGCATGGCAGTATTCTATCAGTATTTGCGCCGTACTGCAACGAACGCGGTGTAAACAAAAAGAGGCCGCAGCAAGCGCGGTCTCTCTAATTGGTTTACAGCTTTAACGGGGTGCTTATTTAGCAGCCAGTTTTGCCGCCAACTGAGCTTTTTTGCGGTTAGCGGCGTTTTTATGTATAACGCCCTTACCGGCAGCCTTGTCCACGATGCTTACGGCGTTGACGTAAGCGGCGTCGACTGCGGCCGAGTCACCGTTTGCTATTGCCTTATCCACAGCCTTGATGGAAGTCTTGACGCGGGACGAGGCCATACGGTTGCGCAGATTCGCTTTTTGGTTGGTACCTATGCGCTTCAATGCGGACTTATGGTTTGCCAAACTGGTTCACCCCCTTACTTTTTTCTCGAACATCGCAGATTATATCACGCCAACAGAGGCAATGCAAGCAATTTTCCGTATTTTATTAACATTTTGCATCAATAATAACCATGCGCGCGATATCCGCGCAGAACTGGAGGTAAACATGACAAACGGCATATATACGGATCTTGCATATGAGGCGCGGGAGCTTCACTCCTCAGAAGCCATTTCCGGCGTGACCGAGCAGCAGGAATCGCATGACGGCTATACCGTGCAGCGCACGGAGATAACCTCTGCCGAAGCAGCGGAGGCTCTGGGCAAAAGCGCCGGAAAATATATAGCCATAGACGCGCCGGAGCTGACCAGCCGTCCGCTGGATCTGTTTGAGGCGGTCGCGGACGCGGTAGCATCGGAGCTGACCTCGCTGCTTAATGGGCTTGCGCCCGACGCCACTGTGCTTATTGCGGGGCTGGGAAACCGCGGCATCACCCCCGATTCACTCGGCCCCACCGTAGCAGAGCGCGTTTTTGTGACCCGGCATATCAACAGCGCGCTGCCCGACGCGCTGCCCGCTCCCGTGCGCTCGGTATGCGCATTTTCGCCGGGCGTGTTAGGCGTTACCGGCATAGAAACTTTGGAGCTGATACGCGGCGCCGTAAACCACGTAAAGCCGGATGTGCTGATCGTAGTGGATTCGCTGGCGTCGCGCAGGGCCGCTCGAATAAGCAGCACCGTACAGCTTACTGATACCGGCATATCCCCCGGCAGCGGCGTGAATAACGCCCGCGCCGGCATAACCAACGAGGAGCTCGGCACCCGCGTAATAGCCATAGGCGTACCCATGGTAGTAAACGCCTCCACCATAGCGCAGGACACCATGCACCTGCTGGCCGCCGAGTCCGCGCTGCCCGATGAGCAGAAGCTGCTGGCACTTGTAACCAAGGTAATGGATGAGCACATCGGCCCGCTCGTGGTAGCGCCGAAGGATATTGATGTAATAATCGACGATATGGCCGGTATACTTGCAAACGGCATCAACCGCGCGCTGTTCGGCGATAAGTTCGAAACCGTGCGCGCATTGGTGGCATGAAGTCCAGCCCTCCCTCATATGTATGAGCATGGAGGGCTTGTCACATGCAAAGGCAAAAAACCGTTACGCTGTCACGTCTGCGTATAACGCTGCTGTTGGTCGCTACCGTTTGCGCGGCCGGATTGATGCTTATGAGCCGCGGAGAACGCTTCACCTCCGCAACAGAGGCAATACCCATAAATATCACACCCGTCCCTACAAAAACCCCCATAGCAGATATAGACGAGAGCGTTGGCGAGCGCTTCAGGGTGGAGCTGCTGTCCGTAAGCGAACGCGGCGATATAGACTTATCCGGCGAGCAGCCGCGTATACTGATATATCACACGCATCTTACCGAGGCATACCGGCAGACGCCTGGCGAAGCATATGAAGAAAGCGGCTCCTGGCGCACGGAGGATACGGAATGCAGCGTAGCGGCGGTAGGCGAGCTGTTATGCGAAATTCTCCGCGACGAATATGGACTAAGCGTACTTCACGATACCACCAACCACGAGCCGCCCAAGCTGTCCACGGCATATTCACGCTCTGTTGAGACCATGAAGCGTTATAAGGAGGAATACCCTTCGCTTGTTATGTTCATAGATCTGCACCGCGACGCCTACGGCTCGAGCGCAAGCGGAGAAACGGACTTTGTTACGATAGACGGGCTTGAAGTGGCGCGCATGATGTTCGTAGTGGGTACCGGCGAGGGCGCCACCGGCACGGGCTACTCCGAGATGCCTGACTTCGCAAGCAATTTCGCCCTGGCGGAGCGGCTCACGGAATACCTGCTGGATATAGACTCCGGCCTTATGCGGCCTATCCGCGTAAAGACCGGCCGCTACAACCAGCATATATCCAGCCAGTGTATTTTGGTAGAGGTGGGCCACAATGCCAATACGCTAACGCAGGCAAAAAACGCCATGCGCTATCTTGCCGCCGCAATAGCCGACTGCGCCGGACTAAACCCGGTGTTACAGCTAACGCCCTAACGGACTGAAGCGCGGCTACTCCGGATCCGGTTCTTTGTTCTTACACAGCTCGCATCTGCGGTATGCTATGAACATAAGCAGCGTGCAAGTCATCCAGCCCAGCGGATAGCCAAACGCGATAGTCAAATAGTCGCCGCCCAACTGCTTTGCGATGTAAAGGTATATCTGCCTTAGCAGCACAAAGCTGCTAAGCATGATGATCATAGGCGTAGTGGCGCGCCCTATTCCGCGCAATGCGCCCGCATATATCTGGTTGAACAAAAACAGCATATAGAACGGCGCCATCAGCAGTATAAACTGCGCGCCGTACTCCACAACCTCCTGATCCGTGGAAAACAGGCCCACCAGCGGATAGCGGAACAGTATCAGTGCTGCAAGCAGCGCTGCCGTAATGCCGCAAAGCAGCTCTATGGACTGCGTAACGCCCCGCTTAGCGCGTTTGAGCTTGCGCGCGCCATAGTTTTGGCCCACAAAGGTGGACGCCGCCAGCGCCACGCCCTGCAGCGGGATAAGCGTATATACATCCAGCTTGTTGTATGACGACCAGCCCGCCATGCAGGCCGAGCCAAACGCATTTATGTAGGACTGTACAAAAACGTTTGAAAACGCCGTTATACCCTGCTGCATAGCCGCGGGCAGGCCGATCTTTAGCACCCGCTTGAGCATTGGCACATCCAGACGCAGCAGCCGCCACACCACCCTGTACGGCGCATCCGTATGCGTAAGCGAGTACACCACCAGTATTGCGGACAGAAACTGCGACAGTATGGTTGCATAACCCACGCCCGCGATGCCCAGATCGAACACCAGCACAAACAGCAGATCGAACGCAATATTGATCGCCGCCGAAAAGCACAGAAAATACAGCGGTCTGCGTGAATCCCCCACCGCGCGCAAAATGCCCGAGCCCATGTTGTATACGATAAGGCCCGACAGCCCTGCAAAGTATATGGTAAGGTATTGCTGCGCAGCCTCAAAAACATCCTCCGGCGTATCCATAATCCGCAGCATACCCGGCACTATCACCACGCCCACCGCCGTCATCGCCACGCAAATTATGCCTGTAAAGGTCAGCGTTGTATGTACGGCGGATTGCAGCTTTTCGTAATCGTGCGCACCGTAGCATTGGGATATCACCACGCTTGCGCCGGTGGAAAGCCCCGCGCATACGCCAACAAGCGTGTTTATTATGCTGCCAGTGCTGCCCACGGCGGCCAGCGCCTCCTTGCCGACGAACCGGCCCACCACCACGGCATCCACGGTATTATAAAGCTGCTGAAATAAAAGCCCCACCATCAAGGGTACGGCAAAGTTCAGCAGCTGCTTCCAAATGCAGCCCTGCGTCATATCCGAATCCAAACGTCTGCTCCCCGTATACAGCCCCCCTTACACCGGCATGCGCCTATCATACCACATTTTTTGCCGTCTATCGACATTGCATTGCTAAAAGTCCTGCCTCCGGTGTACAATCATAATTGAAAACATCACTATCGGAGGCAACGCATATGGCGAATACCGTGCTGATAACCGGCGCTTCGCGCGGCATAGGCCGCGCCGCGGCGCTGCGCTTCGCAGCCGAAGGCTATAATGTCGGCATTAATTACTACCGTTCGCGCGAAGCGGCGTGTTCCCTTGTGCGCGAGATCGCAGCCATGGGCGGCAATGCCGAGGCGCTTCCGGCGGACGTTTCGGACCCCGCGCAGGTAAAGGATATGCTGTTGCGCGTGCGCAGCAGTCTCGGGCGCGTCAACGTGCTGGTGAACAACGCAGGCACGGCGTTTTTCGGCCTGCTTACGGAGACCTCGGATGCGGAGTGGGCGCGCATATTGAACACCAACCTGTCCGGCGCGTTTTACTGCGCACGCGGCGTACTGCCGGATATGATAGACTCGCAGCGCGGCTGCATAATCAACGTAGCATCCATGTGGGGACAGACCGGCGCCTCCTGCGAGGTGGCATATTCGGCCTCCAAGGCAGCGCTTATCGGCTTTACCAAGGCGCTTGCAAAGGAGGTGGGCCCCAGCGGCATACGTGTAAACTGCGTATCCCCCGGGGTAATAAATACCGACATGAACGCCAGCCTGTCCCCGGCCGACCTCGCCGCGCTAAAGGAGGATACCCCGCTGTGCAGGATAGGCGTGCCGGCGGACGCGGCGGAGGCGATATTCTTCCTTGCCTCGGATGCGGCGACCTTTATCACAGGCCAAACGCTGGGCGTAAACGGCGGCTTTGTTATATAGGTAAAATAAAAAAGCGGCAAATCCGCCGCTTTTCTTGTTTTGCTTTACGCAACCTGGGAATCCACGTATTCCATAAGATCCTTCATGGAATGGATGCTGTCCTCATTATCTACCAGGATATCGAACTCCTCTTCGATCTCAAGGATGATCTCCGTAAGATCCAGCGAATCCATGTTGAGCTGCGCCGGCGTTGACTCGGCGGTTATCAGCTCGTTCGGAACTCCGGTGACGCCGTGGACGATGTCCCGTATCCGCTCAAAGCTTTGCATGGTATAATTCCTCCGGAAACAACATTATAATTATTTATAAGACCGCATAAGCCAAAAAATGCTTACACATCATAATAGCCGCTGCCGCACCGTTTTGTCAAGCCGCAGTCCGGATTGAAAAGGGCTCCTCCGTTTGGTATAATGCTTTACTGATAAAGATTGGCGCATCGCACCGCCGGGGTAGGGATTTGGAAGAAGCAAAAAAGACCGCCGCAAAGCCAAAAAGGAAAACGCAAAAGCAGAAGCAACGCGCCCATCGAATACGGCTTGCCGTATCGGTGCTGCTTGTGGCGCTGCTGGTGCTTTCCATATGGTACGCAAAGGACGCCGTAAGCTTCAACGCGCTGATAGCAAACGTCGTGGATACGCTAAGCAGCAGCATTACTCACAGCGCCGGGCCGGCCGCAACGCCGACGCAGTCCGCCGTGCAGCTGCCCGATGAACCGTATCTCGACGTGTACATATTCGATGTTGGGCAGGGCGACAGCATATTGCTTATCTCTCCCACCGGCGAGACCATGCTGGTGGACGCCGGAGAGGACGATTACATATACCGGCTCAACGGCAGCCTAAAGGAGCTGGGCGTAACGCGCATAGACGCGCTGGTTGCCTCCCACCCGCACAGCGACCACATAGGCGGAATGCGGCACATCATACAGACCTATGAAATTGGCGATTTTTATATGCCCGACGCCGTAAGCGCCAGCTCCGCATATGAGGGTATGCTTGCCGCGCTGTACGACAGGGACGTACCCTCCCACATACTCTACGCCGGCGACAGCGAGCTGCCCTGTCTCGGCAGCGAGATAACCGTTGAGCTGCTTTCCCCCTGGCGCAATTCCGGCTTTTCAGACCTTAACGACATGAGCCTTATATTCCGCATATCCTACGGTGAAAGCTCCATACTGCTCACCGGCGACGCGGGCGCGGACGCGGAGGCGCTGGCGCTTAAAATGCTGGACGCCGATTCCTTTGTCTCCGACGTGCTGAAGGTAGCGCATCACGGCAGCGCCCGCGGTACCGGAAAGGAGCTGCTTGACGCCATTTCGCCGGAATATGCAGTGATCTCCTGCGGAGAAAACAACGACTACGGTCACCCCTCCTCAGAGGTGCTTTCACTGCTTGACGGCACAAAAGTATACCGCACCGACCAAAATGGCACGGTGCGGGTGGTGCTTACTAAAAGCGGCATATATGTTTTTCCCGGGCAACCGTAGCGGCTGCTTTACTTTTCCCCAAATCGTTCGTACATCTCGTCGTAATCGGCCAGCATCCTCTTCAGCACGTTAGGAATATCCAGTGAATACGGGCAGCGCGAGGCGCAGGCGCGGCAGCCTATGCAGCCGTCTATCCTGTGCATCAGCTGATAGTACCCCTTCGTCATAAACTGCGCAAGCGGCGCGCGGCGAATAAGGCAATTCATCCGCGCAGCCTGCGGTATGTCTATATCCGCAGGGCAGGGCAGGCAATACCCGCAGCTGCGGCAGAAATCGCCAGTCAGCTCCGCGCGGTCGCGGTCTATCACGGCCTGCAGCTTTGGCGTGATTGGAAGCTCCTCCCTTGCCTCCAGCTCAAGGAATTGCTCCAGCTCGCTTTCGCGCTGTATGCCCCATATGGGCACTACGTTATCGTAGCAGCGCATAAACGCCGCACATGCCTCCGCATTGGACAGCAGGCCGCCAGCCAGCCCCTTCATCGCAATAAAGCCCATGTCCGCTTCTTTGCACAGTGCGGGCAGGGCCAGCTCCCTGTCTGAGCCTATATAGCTGAACGGAAACTGCATAGTCTCGAACAGGCCGCTTTTAATGCACTCCTCCGCCAGCGCTACGCGATGGTTGGTTATGCCTATGTGCCGCACATAGCCCTTCTTCTTCGCCTCAAGTGCGGCGGCGAACGGCCCGTTTTCATCGTCCGGATCCGGCATTACGGCGGGGTTATGGAATTGCAGCAGATCAATATAGTCCGTTTTGAGCATACGCAGGCTGTTTTCGATGTGCGCGGTCACTGCGGCCTTGTCCTTGCCGCCGGATTTTGTGGAAATGATTATATCCTGCCGCACCTCCGAAAGCGCGCGGCCAAGCTTCTCCTCGCTGTCGGAATACATGTTTGCGGTGTCGAAATAGTTTATACCGCCGTCATAGGCATGGCGCAGCAGCTTTATCGCATCCTCCATGCCCACCCTTTGCACCGGCAGCGCGCCAAATGCCGTGCGCGTCACCATAAGCTCCGTGCGTCCCAAACGCAGTTTCTTCATGCGTAGACCTCCCCCAACATAGTTGCTTATTCTGCGGCGGAACAACCCGCCCGGTATGCGTCAGTCCAGCCCGGTAAAGCCCGTCTGCCGCATGGCTTCATATAATGCTATCGCCACGGAATTGGACAGGTTGAGCGATCTCTGCGTACGCCGCATGGGTATTCGCACGGCGTCCTGCGCACGGCGTGCAAGCAGCGCCTGTCCCAGCCCTGCCGTCTCCTTGCCGAACACTAAAAAATCGCCGTCACAATATCCGGCTTCTGAATAGTTTCTCTCCGCGTGAGTGCTGAACAGGAAAAAGCGCGCCTCCGGATATGCCTGCTCCACCTGCTCAAAGCTGTCGTAATAGTATACTGTAAGCTCCTGCCAGTAGTCCAGCCCTGCGCGTTTAAGATGCTTGTCGTCCAGCGAAAAGCCGAACGGACGCACCATATGCAGCGCAGCTCCCGTCACAGCGCAGGTGCGGGATATGTTGCCGGTGTTTGCCGGTATCTCCGGCTCCACAAGTACTATGTTAAACATCCGTATGCCTCATTTGAAGAAGGAGTTGCCGCCATAGGTGCCGGCATATTCCCTTTTGCTGCTCCAGTATGTGCCCTTGCTTGCGGCGCGGAAATACAGCACGTCCGAATCCAGTATGGTATTGCCGGAAAACACCTCGCGTACCGCCTGCATGATATCGCTGCCGGGGGTTATGGAGCGCAGCTCGTCCTCATCCTTGGCAGGCGAGAACTGCGCGCCGTTGCCCTGAAATACCACGCCCTCCACCGTATCCGGGAATCTACTGCTCATCACTCGATTATATACCACGTTAGCCACCGCGCGGTAGCCGTCCATGGTCTTGCCGCTCTCCTGGCTTACAAGCTGCGCCACCAGCAGCAGCTCCGCTTCGGTAAAGCTGCCCGTATCCGTTGAGGCGGAGCCGGTCTCCGGTTTCGCCGTGCCTGACGGCGCGGCGGTGGCTTCGGCCCCGTCGCCGTTATTCGGCACCTCGCCAATCTGTACAAACTCCTTCAGCATATAGCCGCGCATACCGTCGATCTTCACACGGTACCATTTATCATACTTGCCGGTGATCACAAGCTCATCATAGCGCTCGAATTCGGCGAGTATCTCGCTATCCGTAGTAGGCTTTGCGCGCAGGTTAACGGTTTTTGCATATACATAGCCGTCAACGTGCTCCACGTCCTCCACGGCATATGTCGGCTCCGGTTCCGGTGTTGCAGCAAGCTCCGGCGTCCGGCTTACACCGGGTGTAGCAGTGGGTGTAGCAGTCGGCGTGTACTCCAGCGTACTCGCGCTCGCCGTTGGGGCTGAGGTGCCCGATGCGGTCTGCGCAAGCGCCGTGCCTGTGGCGGCAGCTGAAGCTTCTTCCGGGATTATCTCGATGACGTTCTCGGGCACACCTTCAGCCACCGGGATGATATTGCCGGTGGTCGCCACCGCGCAGCCCGCAAGCAGGAACACGGCTATCAGCCAAGAAATTGCTTTTATGTGCCTTAGTATCCTCATCAGCAGTACAGGGCTCAGATTATGAACCTGTGCATATCCTCCTCGTCGTATTCGTCCGGCATGTGCTCGTGTACATATTCCTTATCCACCGTGACCTTGGTAAGCGGATGGTCGCCGGTAGCGTTGAAGGAAATATCGTCAAGCAGCTTCTCAATGATGGTATGCAGCCGCCTTGCGCCGATGTTTTCGCTGTTTTCGTTGGCATTATACGCACATTGCGCGATCTCGCCCAAAGCGTCGTCTGAAAATTCCAGCAGTATGTTATCCGTCTCCAGCAGCGCCGCATATTGCTTGGTGACCGCGTGTTCGGGCTGAATAAGGATGCGCTTATAATCCTCCACCCTGAGAGCATCCAGCGTAACGCGAATTGGGAAGCGTCCCTGCAGCTCCGGGATAAGGTCGCTCACCTTGGAAACGTGGAACGCGCCCGCCGCTATGAACAGCATAAAGTCGGTTTTCACCGGGCCGTACTTGGTGCTTACGGTGCAGCCCTCAACTATGGGCAGTATGTCGCGCTGCACGCCCTCGCGGGAAACGTCCGGCCCGGATGCATGGTTGCCTCCGGCGATCTTGTCTATTTCGTCTATGAATATTATGCCGTTCTGTTCGGCGCTGTCTATTGCCTCGCGTATCACGGCGTCCATGTCGATGAGTTTTTCAGTTTCCTGCTGGGTAAGTATAGTGCGCGCCTCCGCGACCGTCACACGGCGTTTTTTCTTCTTTGACGGAAGTATACCGCCCATCATCTGGCCAATGTCAATATCTATGCCCATTGCAAGCATGGCGTCGCTGCCTGGGTTGGACTGCTCCACCTCGACCTCCACCATTTCCTTTTCCAACTCGCCTGCGCGCAGCGCCCGGGTGATATCCTGCCGTTTGGTCCTGCGCTCGTCCTTCTGCGCATCTGTCAGCTCCGGCTCTGCCGGCGGCGTGGCGCCGCTGCCCAAAAGCAGCTGCAGAGGGTTCACGTTCTGCTTGGCTTTTTTCGCGCCTATCGTGGGCATCAGCAGCTCTATGAGACTTTGCTCCGCCGCCGCCTCCGCCATCATGCGCACGGTTTCCGCCTTCTGCGCCTTTACAAGGCGTATGGCCTCCTCGATAAGATCGCGTATCATGGAATCCACATCGCGGCCTACGTAGCCCACCTCGGTGAACTTGGTGGCCTCAACCTTTATGAGCGGAGCGTTGACGAGCTTTGCCAGCCTTCTGGCTATCTCGGTCTTTCCCACGCCGGTAGGGCCCATCATTATGATGTTTTTGGGCGTTATCTCCTCGCGCAGCTCCGGTGCAAGGCGGCTGCGCCTGTATCTGTTGCGCAAAGCTATGGCTACGGCGCGCTTTGCGTCGTCCTGGCCTACTATGTGCTTATCCAGCGCGTCTACTATCTCTTTTGGCGTAAGCATGGGTTACACCTCCTCAACGGTAATGTTGCCGTTTGTGAATACGCATATATCCGATGCTATCAGCAGCGCCTTTTCGGCTATCTCACGCGCGGACAGCTCCGTGTTCTGCTTAAGTGCCTTGGCAGCGGCCAATGCGTACATGCCTCCCGAGCCTATCGCGGCTATGCCGTCGTCGGGATCCACCACCTCGCCGGTGCCGGAGATTATCAGCAGCTCGTCTTGATTGGCGGCTATGAGCAGCGCCTCAAGCTGGCGCATTACCTTATCGCTGCGCCAATCCTGTGCAAGCGCCACGGCCGCGCGGCGCAAACTGCCGCTGTGCTGCTCCAGCTTGGCCTCAAACCGCTCGCACAGCGTAAACGCATCCGCCACCGAGCCCGCAAAGCCCACGACCACGTTGTTATGATACACCCGGCGCACCTTTTTGGCGGTGGCCTTCATGATGGTCTTATCGCCCATCGTGACCTGCCCGTCACCCGCGACCGCGCAATGGCCGTCCTTCATGACGGCTACAATAGTGGTTCCCATCAATGCCATACAGCTATACCTCTTAATATATCATTGTACCGATAATACCACAGCAAACGCCGTATATGGGCGGTTTATACAGATACTTTACATTTTATTCGCAATATCTTTGATATGTCCTTCCAGGGTATCCAGCGCACGCGCAGCTATAAGCTCGTAGCGCTGAACCTTGTTGCGCGGGGCGTTAGCTATACTTTCCATTATGCCGAAGGTAACGTTCATGGGCTGAAAATCACCTCCTGCATACTCGGAAACGTAATGGGCAAGCGCGCCGGTCGCCGTACGCCGCGTAAAATCGACCGGCGGCAGGCCGCTAAGCTGCCTTGCAAGCGACAATCCCGCGACAAAGCCGCTGGACACGCTTTCCACATAGCCCTCCACGCCGGTGAGCTGGCCCGCAAAGTACAGCGAAGGGCGGGTGTGGCTTTTGTAATCCCAGCCCAGCCGGCCGGGTGAGTTGATAAACGTATTGCGGTGCATCACGCCATAGCGTATAAACTCCGCGTGTTCCAGCCCGGGTATCATGCCGAATACGCGGCGCTGCTCGGGGAATTTCAAATTTGTCTGAAAACCCACTATGTTGTACAGCGTGCCCGCCGCGTCGTCCTGCCTTAGCTGCACCACCGCAAAAGGCCGCGTACCGTCCTTGCGCTCAAGGCCCACCGGCTTGAGCGGCCCGTATGCGAGCGTCATCTCCCCGCGTCTTGCCATCACCTCCACCGGCATACAGCCCTCAAATACCTTGGGCTTTTCAAATGAATGCAGCGGCGCGGTCTCCGCCGATACCAGCTCGCGCACAAACGTAAAATATTCCTCGCGGGTCATGGGGCAGTTGAGATAATCCGCCTCCCCCCGCCCGTAGCGTGAGGCGCGAAAGACCTTATTCGTATCCAGCGATTCCAGCGTCACCACCGGCGCGGCCGCATCGTAAAAATGCAGCCCGCCGCCCAGCTCATCCTCTATGGCTTTCAGCAGCGCGCCTTCCGTAAGCGGCCCCGTTGCGATTATCGCAGGGTCTTCCGGCAGCTCCGTAAGCTCCTGCGTTATCACTTGGATATTTTTGTGCGTGCGTATGCGCTCGGTTACAAGCTGAGTAAAGCCCTCCCGGTCCACCGCCAGCGCACCGCCGGCGGGCACCCGCGTCGCATCGGCACAAGCGATCACCAGCGAGCCCATACGCCTTAGCTCCTCTTTAAGCAAGCCCACGGCGTTGGTGAGCCTGTCCGAGCGCAGCGAATTGGAGCATACCAGCTCGCAGAACGTGTCGCGCTTATGCGCGGGCGAATGCTTTGCCGGCTTCATCTCCACCAAAGATACAGATATGCCGCGCTCAGCAAGCTGAAACGCGGCTTCACATCCCGCAAGCCCCGCGCCTACTACCAACGCGCGCTCACTCATTATCGTCACTCTTTTTGGCCGGGCGCGCAACATAGCCGCACGCCTTGTCCGCGCACAGCGTGTACGGGCCGTGCGAACCCATCTTCTGCACCATCATGCCGCCACACTTGGGGCATTTTTCTCCGGTTGGCCTATCCCAGGATACAAAATCGCACTCTGGATATTTTTCACAGCCGTAGAATACCCTGCCGCGCTTGGACTTGCGCTTAATTATATCCGCGCCGCACTTGGGACAGGGCACGTTTATGGTTTCGATTATGGGCTTGGTATTGCGGCATTCAGGGAATTTGGGACAGGCAAGGAATCGCCCGTACCGGCCGGTTTTATATACCATCATGGCGCCGCACTTTTCGCATTTTACATCGGACACCTCGTCGGGTATGACCACCTTTTCTATGGTGGCCGACGCTTTCTCCACGGCCTTTTCAAACGGCCCGTAAAACTCCCGCAGCACCTCCGTCCAGCCCTCCTCGCCGTCCTTTATGCGATCGAGCTCGGCCTCCATGCCCGCGGTAAACTTCACATCCACTATGTCCTGAAAATTGTCCTTCATAAGCCGCGTCACCACAAAGCCCAGCTCGGTGGGGATCAGCTGCTTCTTCTCGCGGCACACATAGCCGCGGTCTATTATGGTTGATATCGTAGGGGAATAGGTGCTGGGGCGGCCTATGCCCTTTTCCTCCAGTGTTTTTACCAGCGACGCCTCGGTATAGCGCGGGGGCGGCTGCGTGAAGCGCTGCTCCGGCGTTATCTTGTCCGCCGTGAGCTGCTCTCCCGGCTCCAGCCTGGGCAGCGTTACCTCGTCCTCTGTAATGTCGTCGCGCCCCTCGGTATATACGGCGGTATAGCCCTCGAACAAGGTGCGCACGCCGTTGGCCTTGTAGGTACAGCCGTTTGCGTCAATGGTGGCCGCGCAGGTCTCAAGCTTGACCTCGCTCATCTGGCTTGCGAGAAAGCGCTCGTATATCAGTTTGTACAGCTTATACTGGCTGACGCTGAGCGAGCCCTTTATGCTTTGCGGAGTATGCTCAAGGTAGGACGGGCGTATCGCCTCATGCGCATCCTGCGCACCCTTGCGCCCCTTATACACGTTTGGCTTGTCCGGCAGGTACTGCTTGCCGTAGCGCTCCTCTATGGCTTTGAGCGCCGCCTGCTGCGCCTCCTCCGCAACGCGAACGGAGTCCGTGCGGATGTAGGTAATAAGGCCGGTGAGACCGCCGCCGTGCGCAAGCTCTATGCCCTCGTATAGCTGCTGCGCCACCAGCATCGTTAGCTTCGTGGTAAAGCCCAGCTTGCGCGAGGCCTCCTGCTGCAGTCCGCTCGTGGTAAACGGCGCAGGCGCATGGCGCGCTTTCTCCGCTACCTTATACTCCGTAAGCGAGAACTTCGCGCCGCTGCTCTTTGCAATAACGTCGTCCGCCGCGGCCTTGTCGCGTATATCCGTTTTTTTGCCGTCAAAGCCGTAAAACTTTGCCTGTATCGGCTTTTTGGATGCGCTGCACGCCAGCGACGCGGTTATATTCCAAAACTCCTCCGGTATAAAATCCGTTATCTCCTGCTCGCGGTCGCATATTATGCGGGTGGCGACGGACTGCACGCGTCCGGCGGACAGCCCCTTTCGCACCTTGGCCCAAAGAATCGGGCTTATTTTGTAGCCCACAAGCCTGTCCAGCATACGGCGCGCCTGCTGCGCGTCCACAAGGTTCATATCCAGAGTGCGGGCATTTTTGACGGATTTTTTTATGGTATCCGAGGTTATCTCGTTGAATACGATGCGGCACTTTGAATCCTGATCCAGCTTAAGCACGTGCGCCAAATGCCAGCTTATAGCTTCCCCCTCCATATCAGGGTCGGTGGCAAGGAATATCTTATCCGCCGTCTTGGCTTCTTTACGTATGCGCTCCAGCACGTCCCCGCGCCCGCGCAGGGTGATATACTTGGGCGCAAAATCATGCTCGACATCTATGCCGAGCTGACTTTTGGGCAGATCGCGCACGTGGCCGTTGGACGCCACGACTTTATATTTACTGCCGAGGAATTTAGCTATGGTCTTTGCCTTTGCGGGGGATTCCACGATCACCAACGTTTGTGACATTAATAATTACCTCCGGCGCACGGCAGTCATATGCGGAACAGTCTGCCGGGCGACTGCTTAATTATTCCCGAAAACTCAAGCTGTGTCAAGACTGAATTCAATTCCGCCGCCGGAAGCCCCGTCAGCTCGCACAGCTCGTCAAAGCTGCGCTCGTCCGCCATCAGCAGGCGTACGATCAGCGTCTGCTCCACGGTGAGCTTGCTCTCGTCTATCTCAGCGGGCCTGCTTGCCGCGTCGCGCACGCCGTATTCCTCCAGTATATCTGAGGCGCTCAGCACGCATTTTGCACAGCCCTGCGCAATTAACAGATTGGTTCCCTCGCTGCTTCTGTCAGTTATGCGGCCCGGCACGGCGAACACGTCCCGTCCCTGCTCCAGCGCGTGATCCACCGTTATAGATGTGCCGCTCTCGGCGGACGCCTCCACCACCGCCACGCCGCGGGAAAGCCCGCTTATCACCCGGTTGCGGCGCGGGAAATTATATTTTTCCGGCCGCGTGCCTGGCAAAAACTCGCTTATGACCGCGCCGCGCTCTATTATGCGCGCATACAGCGCCGCATTCTGTCTGGGATATATCACATCCACTCCGCAGCCCAGCACCGCTACGGTAGGGTAATCGTTAAGCCGCGCCTCCAGCGCAGCCTCCGCCGCAATGCAGTCTATGCCGTGCGCAAGGCCGCTTACTATACATACGCCACGCTCGGCAAGCTCGCCCGACAACCGCTCCGCCACGCGCCTGCCGTATTCAGTATGCCTGCGGCTGCCTATGACGGCGATGGGGAGGCGCATTTCGCACAGCCTGCCCTTGTAAAACAGCACCGGCGGCGGGTCTATGATCTGCTTGAGCAGCGCGGGATAATCCCCATCCTCCGCCAAGGCTGCCGATATACGGTTCTTCTTGAGATATTCCAGACAGCGGTCGATATAGGCTTCGCCCGCCTTGCTCTTTAATACGGCGGCGCGCTTTTCGCTTAGACCGTCCGGCAGCTTTCCCCTCGCCGCCGCGTCGAACAGCGCCTTGGGTTCGTTTGAAAATGCGCTGAGGCAGGCGGCGTACAGCCGCGGATTGCATTCCGTTACGAAGCACAGCCACATCAGATAGCGCCGGCGTTCCTCCATGCGCTCACCCCCAATACTTGGAATCCGCGCTGCGGTACTGCACGGCCTCGGCTATATGTGCGGCGCCTATGCTTTCCTGCCCCGCTATATCCGCCACTGTGCGCGCCACCTTAAGTATGCGGTTGTACGCCCGCGCGCTCAGATGCAGCGACTCAAACGCCTGCTTTAACAGCGCCTCGCCCGCATCGTCCGGGCGGCAATAGCGCTTGATAAGGCTATTGGTGAGCTGGGCGTTGAACAGTATGCCATCGTTTGCATAACGGGCGCGCTGTCTCGCCCGCGCTTCGTCCACGCGGGCGCGTATTACCTCGCTGGTCTCGCCGCCCGTTGCGCGGGAGGTTATCTCTCCATAGCCCACCTCGGTCATTTCAACATGGATATCTATCCTGTCTAAAAGCGGCCCTGATAGCCGGTTGCGGTAGCGCTGTATCTCGTAGGATGTGCAGCGGCATTCGTTTATGCGGGAGCCGTAGTTTCCGCAGGGGCAGGGATTCATCGCAGCCACCAGCATGAACCGCGCAGGATATGTGCTGCGCGACGCGGCGCGGGTTATGGTAACCACACCGTCCTCCAGCGGCTGGCGGAGCGCCTCCAGTACATCCCGTTTGAACTCCGGCAGCTCGTCCAAAAACAGCACTCCAAAGTGCGCTAAGCTGATCTCCCCCGGCAGCGCCTTTGCGCCGCCGCCCACCAGCGATACGGAGGACGCGGAGTGATGCGGCGAACGAAACGGTCTTGCGCAGACTATACCGCCGTCCTGCGTGCCGCCCATCACGGAATGTACCTTGGTTATATCCAGCGCCTCCTCCAGGGTAAGCGCGGGCAGTATGCCGGTTATCGCGCGGGCCAGCATGGTCTTGCCGGAGCCAGGCGTACCCACCAGCAGCATATGATGGCCGCCGCTCACCGCCACCTCGGCGGCTCGCTTTGCGCCCTGCTGCCCCTTTATCTCGGAAAAATCCGTGCCGTAGCTTACCTGCTCCGGATCCCACGGTATAAAAGGATGCGGCGGTATATCCACCCCGTCGCCAAGAAATGCCGCAAGCTGCTTTAAGCTCTCCACAGGTATTATGCGCAGGCCTTCTACATAGGCGGCCTCGTCCGCGTTGGCGCGGGGCAGTATTATGTTGCGCAAGCCCGCCCTGCGCGCGCTTATCACCATGGGCAATACGCCGGATATGCCGCATACGGAGCCATCCAGCGCAAGCTCGCCTATTATCACGTGATCCTTTGGCACTTCTATCCTGCCGGATGCCGCAAGCAGTCCCGCGGCTATGGGCAGATCATATACCGAGCCGGTCTTTTTCATATCCGCAGGCGCAAGGTTTACCGTTACCCGCCCCTCCGGGAATTTGAAGCCGCTGTTTTTTATGGCGGCACGCACACGCTCCCTGGATTCCCGCACGGCAGCGTCCGGCAATCCCACGGTATCGTACGCGGGCAGTCCGCCCGAAACGTCCACCTCTACGGTAACGGCCACCCCGTCCAAACCGTTGAGTCCGAAGCTGTTTACCCTTGCAAGCACGGTATACCCCCTATCCGGCTGTATTGTATTATGGCTTGTTGTCAGGTTCCTCCGCCGTTTCCTCCTTAGGCGTGTCCTTGAATACGAACAGCTTGTTGCCTGCGAAGTTGGCAACCATAGCGCAGGGTATGGATATTACCTTGCACAGTATATCGCTTTGTATGTTAAAGACGTATCTGCACAGGTGCAGTACGCTCGTGGATACCCCCAGCGACACAAGATTGACTGCCAGAAACATCAGCGCTTCCTTTACGCTGCGCTTTTGCTGGCCCTTAAACGTCCAGGATGAATTGCATATGTAGCTGTTTGCTATGCCGCAGCCATAGCTTATCACATTTGATACGGTTATGTTGAGCCCCAGCGCCGTAAGCGCCGTATATACGATAAAGTCCACCAGCGTATTCAGCACGCCTACCAGATTGAACTTGATAAACTGAACTATACCGGTTTTGAGCCTGCTTTTATCCTGCAACGATAGGTTACCTCCCTTGATCAAATACCCATAAACGTCCAGCCCGGCAGCCATTCCAGCATTGTAACATACCAGCGCGGGCAGGTAAGACCGCTTATCACCGGGTAAAACAGTATAAACAGCGCTATTGCCGCGCCCATCCATATCCATTTGATATACTTGCCGCGCCCGGTGCGCTTTTCGCAGCGCATCAGCATGTACACGGCGCACAGTATTATAAACGGCACCGTCGCAAAGTAATGGTAGAGGAACGTACAGCGTGTTACCAGCACCCAGGGCAGGAGGTTTGCGCCAATGCCCACCAGCAGTACGAAAACTGCGGGGGTCAGCTTCAGCTTGCGCCGTATGAGCTGCGCTATCATCGCAATGGTTCCCACAAGCGCCGTCCACCATACGGCGGGGTTGCCCATGGCGGATATCGTGGATATGCAGTCCTCCGGCACATCGTAGCCCACATAGTACCACACCGGGCGGAGTATAAGCGGCCATTGCCACCAGCTGGACTGGTACGGGTGCGTGGCCGTGAGCCCGCTATGGTAGTTGAACATGAACTCCTGTACGCCCCATACTCCGGCAAGGTCGTACGGCTCGTTTGCAAGGAAATACGGCGCATACGAGGCAATGTATATGGCTACCGGCAGAGCTATATAGAACACGCAGCAGAACAGCAGCGTTTTTATGAGATACCTCGGGTATTCCGCCACGCTATTTCGCACGGCCTCGTCCTCGCTGTTTCTCAGCCTTGCATATTCCATGCCGCGTTGTATAAGCGAGGTAAACAGTATTACCGCAAGGCCCAGCCCCGCGTATATACATATCCATTTGCTCGCAGCGCCCAGCCCGAAGAACAGCCCCGCAAGGCCCAGCGGCCTTAGCGTTTTTTTAAGTCCGTCGCTGAAGAAATTGAGCCGGTAATACTGATACATGTAGTAGTACATCAGCAGTATAAAGAACACGCCGTATACGTCTATCGTGGCGATGCGCGTCTGCGTAAAGTGCATGAAGTCGAAAGCGAAAAGCGCGCTTGCAAGCAGCGCATAATCCGAGCGCTTGAACAGGCGCTTTGCAAACGCATACATCACCGGCACCATGCCTATGCCAAACAGCGTGCCGATTATGCGCCACCCGAAGGCATTCATGCCGAATATAGCTATGCCCAGCATTATAAACACCTTGCCCAGCGGCGGGTGGGAGTTCTCGTACGGGGCAAGGCCGGTAAGATGCTCGTATGCGGTACGGGCATGATAAAGCTCGTCAAAATACATGCCGTTAAGATAGGAGGGCGTATCCGGCGTTTGATCCGGCTCGTCGCACAGCTCGGCAGCGTCGCTGACCGCCGCCACATAGCCGTTTGCGTCAAAGAAGGCTATCTCGTTGAACCATACGCTGCCCTCTGTCACGCGTAGGGTGAACCCGCCGGTTACTGTACCCTGCCCGCCTATGGAATGCCAGCGGAACATATAGTCGTTGGCCTCGGTATACGCTGCCACCGTACCGTCGTCCGCAACAAGCTCCACAGTGCCGGTGTACAGCCCGCCGAACACACGTATATCCTCTATGGTGACGCTGCTTTCAAAGCGTATCTCCGCTGTATCCCCGGCATAGCCGTACCAGGCGGTCTCCGGCGCCTGCGTAGTACCGAGATTCACCAGCGCTATCACGGCGTACACCGCCGTTATCGCTATGCAGTACAGCCTGTCCCTTTTGTTGAAATGCAGTTTTATGTCCTTTGCCTTCGGCAGCTCCGGCAGAGGCTTTTCGTGCGCTTCCGCCCGCATAAAGCCTTCGATGCGCCGTTTGAATACTATGGAGCAGCACACATATGTAAAGTAGCCAAATGATGCAAGGTTGAACAACGAGCCGCAGGCGGTAAGCGCATCATACTCAGCGCCGCGCGCAAGCGAATCATCGATTATTACGAACGCGCCCATTGTATTCAAAAGGAGGCCTGCGCTAAGCAATCCAAAGCACAGGTACAACCGCCTGTCGCCATAGTATATCACGGCTATGAGCAGCAGCAGCAGCACCGGGAACATGTATCTTTCGTGCATGTACTGCCCCAGCATGAACAGCGCACAAAGCTGATATGCCATACATAGCGTGAGGCAGTGCGGGTTCTGCTTGCGTCCGCGCCAGTACAGCAGCATGGAAAACGCCACCGATATCGCCATCAGCACCGTGCCCCACTGAGCATAGGTGAATATGAACAGGGTATCGTTTACGTTTTTCCAGTTGCCGCCCAGCAGCGCAAATAGATTGTACGCTTCAATGCTGGCATACGGGTAACTGGTGGCAGTGTTGAAGTATTTCAGCGCTATCCAAAGCGGCTCCTGCGTGCCCTTGAACGGCAGCGAGCTTATCCATATCAGCGCGACCGCGCTGGCCACGGCCGCAAGCGTTTTTATTAGCCCCTTCCAGCCGTTATCACGCACATACAGCGCATACGCCACGGCAAACAGCGGCCCCGCCATCAGCGCCTGAGGCTTTACCGCGATCGCCACACCGTAGACCAGCCCGGCGAGTATCACGCGCCTTCTTTCTCCGTCGCCTATGAACAGATACGCCGACGCCAGCAGCAGCAGCGCAAGTATTTGATCTATCTGCCCCCAGCCCCCGGATATGAACGCCATTACCGGGTTAAAAGCGCAAAATGCCGTAAACGCCATAGACATGCCGAACGAATACCGTCTGCGCGCCAGCTTGAACACTATATACGCCGCCAGCACATCGGCGATTATAGACGGCAGCTTGGTTATCATCATGCAGCCCATGCTGCCGTAGCCAAAGCCAAACGCGCGGGAAAGCCAGCCCGTAGCGTACAGCACATACATATAGCCCGGCGTATAGTCTGCAAATTTACCCGAGGTATAGAAGCTTGAAAGCCCGTCCTGCACCAGCGATTCGCCCCAGGACATGAAGCAATAAATATCTGTAGGATGCCCGAACACGCAGAGCGCCAGCACTATGCGGGCAAGAAACGCCGCTGCCAGCAGCAGTATCAGCGCGCTAAGCTCGCTGCGATCGCTGTCCGGTATACAGCCGTCCTCTCTCATGCGGCGGCGGCACACAAGGAACACCGCCAAGAACGCCAGCGTCACAAGTATCATTGTGCCAAGATAGGGCACGCCGTACTGCCCGCTCTCACTGCTTGAGCCGCTTTCCACCGGGGCAAAATCCGCAGCAGCAGACGGTACATCCTCCAGCTTTACCACGCTTATATCGTCAAACCAGCCCTCACCCGTGGCGAGCGCGCTGTACCCGCCCACCCGCACACATACGGTAAGCGTATCCTGCTTGCGGCCGGTCTTGCCGATAAGCTCCACATACGTCCAGTCGTTATCGCCTGTTAGCGCGACGGACGTGGCAAGCGAATCCGCAACGGAGATGTTCGCGCCGGCGCCGCCATAAACGCCCGCGGTCTTGATATAGCAGCTGAGCTTATAGTAGGAGTTTTTTTTGACCTGCACGGTCTGGCAGAAGCGCACGTCGTTTTCGACGTAGTTTATGATATGTACGCCGCCTCCGCGGTACCCTTCTGCTACGGAAACGTCGTAATCCCCCTCGCCCGTGAGCCATGAATTGACCATCCAGCCCTCCGGCAGGCCCGTCTCGGCGTAGTCCAACGCGCCGTTATCGATAAGCTCCGCACCGTCCGCCAACGCAGCGGGCGCAATACACAGCACGAGTATAAATGCAATCACGGCAATCAGCGGCTTACGCATAGCACCTCGAACAAGATAAATTTGTGTTTACTCTATTATGATACCACAATTTACCCGATATCCATATATTAACACAGAAAGTTTACTTACGCCGTGAACGCGTTTTTTATAATAATAACTCGCCGCGTGTCGAGATCCACCTCAGCTACGTCAAACCGCACGAACTCATCCATAAGCCCGTGCTGTATCAGATATGCGCTTGCCGCCTTTATGATATTGCCCTGCTTGCGTCTGTCCACCGCCTCGCGTCCAGTGCCAAATGCGCTCTTGTGCCGCGCCTTGACCTCGATAAACGCGATTACGCCGCAATCCTGCATCACGAGATCTATCTCGCAGCGCTCGGCGCGGTAGTTGCGCGCAAGCAGCGTGTAGCCGCGCGCCTCTAGCCCGTACAGCGCGAGATCCTCCCCCAATATGCCGTTTTCGCGGTTTTCATCCATTCAGTATGCCGCCAATGAAGCTGCGCCGGTGTATCGGGCAGGGGCCGTGCTCGCGCAGCGCCGCTATGTGCTGCGCGGTACCGTAGCCCTTGTTTTTATCAAAACCGTACTGCGGGTACAGCTCGTGCATCCTCAGCATATACGCGTCCCGCTCCACCTTTGCGATTATTGAGGCGGCGGCGATAAGGTAGCTTTTTGCGTCGCCGTGTATTATGGAGATCTGCTCGGCTGCTATGTCCAGCCCCGTGACCGCATCAATAAACGCCGCATCCGGCGGCTCCGGCAGCTTTTCGTATGCCTGCTTGAACGCCAGCTTTACGGCGTTTAGTATGTTTATCTCATCTATTACGCGCTCATCCACCCATGCGGTGCTGTATGCAAGCGCCTGTCCGGTAAGCTGAGGATACAGCTCCTCCCGCCGCTTCTCTGAGAGCTTTTTGGAATCGTTTACATATTCTATCAGCGGTTTTGGCGGCATCACTGCGCAGCCTACCACCACAGGGCCTGCCAGCGGCCCTCTGCCAACCTCGTCCATGCCGCAGGGGAATACGCCGCGCTCCCAATAGCCGCGCTCGTATTCACACATGGCATAAAGCCTGTCAGCCTCAGGAATTTTCGCCATCTGCCGCCCCTATCCTGTCCAATGTGACCCGCGCTATCCTGCCTGCGCGATACTCATCCAGCACCGTGCGCGCGGCGCGCTCGGTATCGTATTCCCCGCCGCCCACTCTAAAGCCGCGGCTCTCGCACACGGCGGTAAGCAGTGATTCCGCATCCATATCCCGCGTACATTTCTTATACCGCGCGGTCACCGCATCCGGGCATAGCTGCATAAGCTCCGACAGCAGACCGCCCGCAAGCTGTGCGGCGTCCATAATGTCGTCGTTTATGGAGCCAATATACGCCACGTGCCGCGCAAGCGTTTCATCCTCCAGCTTGGGCCACATAAGCCCCGGGGTATCCATAAGCTCTAAATATGGCGTTATCTTCACCCATTGCTTGCCCCGCGTCACACCGGGCTTATCCCCCACCTGTGCGCGCGCAACGCCGCCGGCGGCGTTGATAAATGTGGATTTGCCCACGTTGGGAATACCCACGACCATGGCGCGCACCGTCTTGGATACGCCCTTTTTCGCGTAGCGCTCCACTATGTCCTTTGCCGCGCGGCTTATCAGCGCAACGGCCGATTTGCGTTTGCCCACATCCGTAGATACGAACCCCACTGCGGTAATTCCCGCATTGCGGTAGGATTCGAGAAACCGGGCTGTCGCGTCCGGGTCTGCAAGGTCCGCCTTGTTCAGCACTATCACACGGCGCTTAGTGACAAACAGCGCGTCAAAATCCGGGTTGCGTGTGGCTACCGGCGCGCGCGCATCCACAAGCTCCACCACTACGTCGATGAGCTTCAGGTTTTCCTCCAGCATACGCTTGGCTTTTGCCATGTGCCCGGGGTACCATTGTATCTGCATACTATCCTCTTTTTAACACAAACCCCCGCCGCCGTATGGCAACAGGGGATGCTTTACTTCATTATGGCTTATTTGGATTCCTCGATACGCTGGACGACCTTTGCAGCCTTGCCTACGCGATCGCGCAGGTAGTAAAGCTTGGCGCGGCGTACCTTGCCGTGACGTATAACTTCGATGCGGCCTATACGGGGGCTGTGGTACGGGAACGTCCTTTCCACGCCTACGCCGTAGGAAACGCGGCGTACGGTAAAGCTCTTGCGTATGCCGCCGCCCTGCATCTTGATAACTACGCCTTCGAAGTTTTGCAGCCTCTCACGCGTTCCCTCAACGACCTTGACGAATACGCGCACGCTGTCGCCGATCTGCAGCTGGGGCAGGTCGGTGCGCAGCTGTTCCTTTTCCAATTCTCTGATGATGTCAGCCATTTTTCTGACTTCTCCTTCCTACATAGACGTTCTTACAAGCTATGCCTGCATTGGACCGCCCGTTGTCACGAGCGCCATTATAACACAGACTCAATGCGTGCGCAAGGCTTATTTTACCTTGCTATTCGGGTTTTTCCGCCTCGGCTTTCACCGCGTCCAGCATGGCGCGTTCCTTGAGGGTAAGCTCGGCGCCGTGCAAAAGCTCCGGTCGCGACTCAAGCGTCCTCAGCAGCGATTGCTGCCTGCGCCATTTGGCTATCTCGGCATGATTGCCGTTAAGCAGAACCTCCGGCACCTTCATGTCGCGGTATTCCGCCGGGCGGGTGTACTGCGGATACTCAAGCAGCCCGTCCGTAAAGGATTCCTCCTGCGCGGACTCCGACGCGCCCAGCACGCCGGGAACAAAGCGGCTTACGCAATCGATAAGCACCATGGCGGGCAGCTCGCCGCCGGTAAGCACATAGTCGCCTATGGAGACCTGTGCGTGCATACGTCCCATCACACGCTCGTCGATGCCTTCATAGTGGCCGCATAACAGCAGCAGCCGCGATTTTTCGGCCAGCCGCATCGCAAGCTGCGTGGAAAGCGGCTCTCCCCGCGGGGAAAGGCACACGCAGCACGCCTCGCCCTCAGGGTCCACCGCGTCCATGCAATCGAATATCGGCTGCGGCATCATCACCATACCGTTGCCGCCGCCAAACGGATAGTCGTCGGCATTGTGGTGCTTGCTGGTTGAATAATCCCGGATGTTATGAAGCGCAAACTGCAGCAAACCGTTTTTCTCCGCGCGGCCCAGCATACTTGCGCCCAGCACCTCCGCGAACATCTCCGGAAACAGCGTAAGGATATCAATCTTCAAACAGACCGACCTCCTCCAGCACGGTTTTATCCAGCACTATGCGCTTATTCTTTACGTCCACGCTGTGGAGCAGCCGCTTCAGTGCCGGCACGAGCAGGCGGCGTTTTCCGCATATTACATACACATCGGCAGAACCGGTCTCCAGCACATCGGTAAGCCTGCCCAGCGCATTTCCCTCGGTATCGGATACGTCGCAGCCTATAAGCTCCGCAACAAACCAGCTGCCCTCTGGCAGCTTAACGGCATGTGCTCTGTCCACGCACAGGTATGCGCCCTTAAGACGCTCCGCCGCGTCGCGATCCTGTGCGCAGGACACGCTGAGATAGACCGCGTCCGGCTGTACTCCTACATCGCCTACCGTGACCGGCTCGTATGTGCCGTTACGCTCGATAAACGCAGCTTTCAGCCCTTCAAAGCGCACGCTGTCATCGCACAGCGGCGTTACCTTTATCGCGCCGTGCACGCCGTGTGGCCGCGCTATGTGGCCTATGCGCAGATAATCCATGCTCAGACTATCTCTACTATGTACTTTTTGCCGTCCTTTACAGAGGCGGCTTTTACCACGGCACGTATTGCCTTGGCTATGCGCCCCTGCTTACCTATCACCTTGCCCATATCCCCGGCCGCCACGGAAAGCTCTATAATCACAGCCCTGTCGCCGTCCTTCTCGCTTACCTTGACCTCGTCTGGATCATCCACAAGGTTTTGGGCGATATACCTCACCAACTCCGCCATGCTGCTGAGCTTTTCGGTATCGCTCACTGTATCGCCCCCGTCTTCTTGAGCAGCGCGCGCACCGTATCTGTGGGCTGGGCGCCGTTCTTCATCCAAGCGATGGCCTTTTCGTTATCCACCTTTATCTCGGCGGGGTCGGTGAGGGGATTGTAATAGCCCAGCTCCTCAACAAAAGCGCCGTCGCGGGGCGCGCGGGAATCCGCAACTACGATACGGTAAAACGGGGCCTTCTTTGCGCCCATCCTGCGAAGTCTGATCTTAAGCATGTTTGTGTCCTCCAACTGTTTTTTAATCTATCAACAACGGCCAAACCGCCGCTATCGTCAAAATCCGAACGGGAAGCCCCGCTTGCCCTTGCCGGGCTTGAGCTTGCCACCCGCAAACTGCTTCATCAGCTTGCGCGTGCTGTCAAACTGGTTCATAAGGCGGTTAACATCCTGCACTGCCACGCCGCTGCCGCGGGCAATGCGCTTTCTGCGGCCGGCGTTGAGAATATCCGGCCTGCGCCGCTCCTCCGCCGTCATGGAGCGTATTATCGCGGTGGTACGGGCAAGCTGGCGTTCGTCTAGCTGCACATCTCCCAAATTCCCTGCGTTCACACCTGGCATCATTGCGAGTATGTCCTGCATGGAACCCATGCTTTTCATCTGCTCGAACTGCGCAAGGAAATCATCCAGCGTAAACTCGTCGTTTTTGATTTTATCCGTAAGCTTCTTTGCCTGCTGCTCGTCGAATGCGCCCTGCGCCTTTTCTATGAGCGTGAGCATGTCGCCCATCCCCAATATGCGCTGCGCCATCCTGTCCGGATGAAAGCACTCTATATCCGTAAGCTTTTCGCCTATACCCGCAAGCTTTATGGGCTTGCCGGTAACCGCCTTTACCGAAAGCGCCGCGCCGCCGCGGGTATCGCCATCCAGCTTGGTGATTATCACACCGGTAAGCTCCAGCTTTTCGTTGAACGCCGCCGCCGCGTTTACCGCGTCCTGACCGGTCATAGCGTCCACCACAAGCAGTATCTCCGCGGGCTCAGCAGCCTGCTTTATGCGCGCGACCTCGTCCATCATATCGTCGTCGATATGCAGCCGGCCAGCGGTATCCAGTATTACAACATCGCACAAAGTACGCTTTGCGTGCTCTATGGAGAGCTTGGCAGTCTCCACGGGGTCGTCCTGTCCGCGTTCGAATACCGGCACTTCCGCCTTCTGCGCGACTATTTTCAGCTGCTCCACCGCGGCGGGACGGTACACGTCGCACGCGACCAGCAGCGGGGATTTACCGTATTGCTTTTTTAGGTACAGGGCGAGCTTACCCGCCATGGTGGTCTTGCCCGCGCCCTGTAAGCCCGCAAGCAGTATCACCGCAGGGGCTCTTGAGCCAAACTCCAGCTTAGCCGCTGTGCCTCCCATAAGCGCGGTCATCTCTTCGTTTACTATCTTTATGACCTGCTGGCCAGGGGTAAGGCTTTCCAGCACCGCCGCGCCCACGGCGCGCTCGGTAACGGAGTTTATGAAGCGCTTGACAACGGTAAAGTTTACGTCCGCTTCAAGCAGCGCGAGCTTTACCTCGCGCATAGCGTCGCGCACGTCCTTTTCGCTTAGCTTGCCGCGCCCGGTCAGCTTTTTGAACACCGTTTGCAGCTTGCCCGTCAAGCCCTCAAATGCCATAGTATACTATATCTCCCAAGCAGCCTTTATCTCATCTATAAGTGCGGCCAGCTTCAGCTTATCCGCACCCTGCAGCCCGCAGGCGAGCTCCTGAAGCTGCGCTATACATATGCCCGTCCGCTCCTGCTTCTCCACCAGCCCCAGCGTCTGCTCCAGCGTAAACAGCTGCTGTTCGCCGCGCTTTTGCGCGTCCAGCACACCCTGCCGGGATATTCCCTCCCGCTCCGCTATTTCCGCAAGCGAAAGGTCGTCGTAGGCCGTAAGCTCAAGAAGGGTGCGCTGCCGCCGTGTTAAAAGCGCGCCGTAGCTATCCAACAGCGCCGCAAGCTGAACATGATCCTGCATAGCCGCTCCTGTAAAGGCAAAATACTTTACACCCCTGTTATTATACGGAATATTTGTAATATGTCAACCCCAAATAACGCTTTGAATTATTGCTGTAAGCGCAGTGTGGGCGTATAAACTTTACCGGCAGCAGCAAAGCGCTGATCCCGGCTCATTCTACAATAACCCTTATGGGGGAGCATTTGCCGCCGTTGCACTTGCTTTCCGACACGCTGCACTGCTGGATCGAATACTCCTGTTTCATTAGGGTGTGTTTCTAAAGTCAGCGAGATGCAGCTTTGCGCAATTGACTTGCATATTTTTGTTAAAAAGCCTCGCCTTAGCCACCGCTAAGCCTGCGT
>CAZXRQ010000020.1:0-31170 GCA_964642795.1 uncultured Oscillospiraceae bacterium
AATCCCGGGGTTTATCGACAGTCTCGGCGGGATGCAGATGCATCCCGCCGTTTTGGTTGTTGAAAAATCGGCGCATCCACTTTTTTGGCAGCTGCCGAGTTATTTTGTGCTGTACAGAACGGCGGTATTTTTCTATAATAAGTATATGGATAACGACGGAAGGAAAACCAATCCGCATTCCGGGCACAGGGCACGGCTTCGAAAAATCTATATGGATGCGCCGCAGGCGATGCTGGAGCACCAACTGCTGGAGCTGCTGCTTACCTATGCTTTACCGCGCAGGGATGTCAACCCGCTTGCGCATGAGCTGATAAGCCGTTACGGGTCGCTCGCGGCGGTGCTGACGGCGGACGTACACGAGCTTGCGGGGATGCCGGGCGTGGGTGAAAATACAGCGGTGCTGCTTACGCTGGCGGGCCGGCTAAGCAGCGATATGCCCGCAGCCAAAATTCTGCACAGGCTGAATACGCCCGCGCAGGCGCAGGAATACTGCCGTGCGCTGCTCGGCGGAGAGCGGTATGAAACGATGTATGTGATATCGCTGGATAAAAAACGGAGCGTACTGCACAGCGACAAAATAAGCGTAGGCACGCTCAACGAGACCGTGGTATACCCGCGGCTGGTGGCGGAATGCGCACTGCGGCACCGTGCGTCCAGCGTAATACTTGCACATAACCATCCGTCCGGCGACGTTACGCCTTCGCGCGGCGACGTGGAGACCACTGCCGCGGTGCTTGCGGCGCTTACGCCTATAGGAATATCGTTGTTCGATCACATAATAATCGGCGGGACAGAAGCGTACTCTATGGTGCGCGGAGCGGCGCTGCCCGGCGGAGAGACCGCGGAGCCGCTCAAAGTCGCCGCAGAGAATACCACCAAAAGCTGACCTGCGGCAGCATGAGGAGGGCGAACGCTATGAAGGTAATCGACCTTACGCACATTATACAGGAGAATATGCCGGTTTATCCAGGTACGGAGCCGCCTACGCTGGAGGCGGCTAATACCTACGATAAGGATGGCTTCAAGGAGACCCGGATGTCCATGTTCACGCATACCGGCACGCATATGGACCCTCCTGCGCATCTGTTTGGCGGCAGGACCACGCTGGACGGTTTTTTGGCGGCGCAATTTATAGGCCGGGCGCTGGTGATAGATTGCAGAGGGCTGAAGGATGGTACGGCCATCACCGTGAAGCAGCTGGAGAAATACGGTGCGCTCTGCGACGAAGCGGATTTTTTGCTGTTCAATTTGGGCTGGGACAAGCGCTGGGGGACTGAGGCCTATTTCGGTGACTATCCCTGTATGGACGACGGGCTGCTGGAATATATACTAAATGGCGAGTATAAGGGCATAGGCTTTGACGTTATCAGCATAGATCCCATGGCGGACGGAAATCTTACGCGGCACAAGAAGCTGTTCAAGAATAAGGATATAGTAAACATCGAAAACCTGTGTAACCTTGAGCTGTGCGGCGACAAGCTGTTTTGGTTCAGCTGTTTCCCGTTACGCATAAAGGATTGCGACGGCTCACCGGTGAGGGCGGTGGCCTGGTTCGAATAGCGCACGCATCCTGATACATTTTAAATTTTTCTGCGGACGGACTGTTGGCCGTGCCGCAGGTATTGTATACTAAAATTGTAAATGGTATAATTAAACTAACTATGGAAATACATCCTTCGGGTGATATAAACCAGCCGGCCGCACGGTTATGCGGAGAAAGAGGAAAACGTTTGGCTTCAAAGCTTAAAATAATACCGCTGGGCGGTATAGGTGAGATCGGAAAGAATCTTACCGTTTTCGAGTATGGCAAGGATATTATGATAGTGGATTGCGGGCTGTCCTTCCCGGATGACGATATGCCCGGAATAGACGTCGTAATACCCGACATGGCCTACCTGGAAAAGAACAAGGATCACATCCGCGGCATGGTGATAACTCACGGCCACGAGGATCACATAGGCGCAATACCCTATGCGCTCAAGCAGTTCAACGTGCCGGTATACGGCACCAAGCTTACCGCCGCGCTGATACAGCACAAGCTGGAGGAGGAGCGCGTAAGCGGAGATCTGCGCGCTGTAAATCCCGGAGACGTCATACAGCTGGGCTGCTTCCGCGTGGAGTTCATCAAAACCAGCCATTCCATCGCCGGAGCATGCGCGCTGGCCATAACCACTCCCATAGGCGTGGTTATACATACAGGCGACTTCAAGGTGGACTATACGCCTATTGACGGCGAACCCATCGACATTGCGCGCTTTGCCTACTACGGCTCCAAGGGTGTGCTTGCGCTGCTGAGCGACAGCACCAACGCCGAGAGCGAGGGCAGCACGCCCTCCGAGCGTGAGATAGGCAAGACCTTCGAGCACATATTCGATATAGCTGCGGGCCGCATAATCGTAGCGAGCTTTGCAAGCAACATATACCGCATCCAGCAGATAGCGGATGTGGCGGTGGGGCATGGGCGCGTGGTGTGTCTGCAGGGACGCAGTATGCTCAACATCGCAAAGGTGGCTACGGAGCTGGGCTACCTGAATATACCCGAGCAGAGCCTGGTGCCGGTCGAAGCGCTTAAAAAATACCCGCCCGAGAAGGTCTGCGTAATTACCACCGGCAGCCAGGGAGAGCCCATGAGCGGCCTTTTCCGCATGGCGAACTCCTCGCACAAGCTTAACGTTGGCACGGGAGATACCGTGATAATCTCCGCGTCCGCGATACCGGGCAACGAGGTGGGAGTTTCCCGTGTGATTAACCAGCTGTTTGAAAACGGCGCGGACGTAGTGTACGACCGCATGGCGGACGTGCATGTTTCCGGCCATGCACGGCGGGACGAGCTAAGGCTGATGTTTACACTGACCAAGCCCAAGTATTTTATACCCGTGCACGGCGAGATACGCCACCTGCACCAGCACGCCAAGCTCGCCAGAGAGATGGGCGTGGCTGAGGAAAACATATTTATCCCGCAGATCGGCGGCATAATAGAGATAAGCCGGGCCGGCGCAAAGTATAACGGCACGGTGCCCTCAGGCAGCATAATGATAGACGGGCTGGGCGTAGGCGATATCGGAGACGTTGTGCTGCGCGACCGTAAGACGCTCAGCGAGGAAGGACTTTTCACGGTGGTGATAGCGCTAAAGAAAAAGACCGGCATACTGCTTGCACCGCCGGAGATCATATCGCGCGGGTTCGTATATGTGAAAAACTCCGAGGAGCTCATCAACGAGGCGAGAGAGCTTACGCAGAAGTATGCCGAAAAGTTCGCTTCTGCGCACCGGTCGGAGTGGTCCGGCCTGAAAAACTCGCTCAAGTCAGAGCTGAAGAACTATCTCTACAACAAGACCAAACGGCGGCCAATGGTGTTGCCCATAATAATCGAAATCTGATTTTAATGTGCAAAAGGAGGTAACGGTATGGTGTACGATAAGGCAAGGGAGCTTGCAACGATGATAAAGGAGAGCGACGAGGCCAAAACCTACGCCGCTACACGCGAAGCGGCCACGGCGAACGATACCACAAAGGCGCTGATAAAGGAGTACCATCAGCTTCAAATGCAGGCGCAGGCTTCAATAATCAGCGGCAACAAGGATGAAGCCTGCATGGAGCGCCTGCAAAAGATAGGCGAGGTGCTGCAGCTCAATAACGACGCGAGCGCGTACCTTATTGCAGAGTACAGGTTAAACCAAATGCTGGGCGACGTATACAAGATACTCGCAGACGCCATAGACATAGACCTTGGTATGCTGGAGGAATGATCCCGTGAGCGATAGCGGCAAAAGGTCCGGCGACCGTGCCATGCAAAAAAAACTGTGGCGCATATTCCGCCCGATAACGATAGTGCTTATTAGCGTGCTGATATGCGCGGGTCTGCTCTACGCCGGCTTCAGCTATGTTAACGAACACTATTTTGCCCCCGTGGATGAAAACGACGCTACCCCCATAACCGTGACTGTACCCAGCGGCTACGGAGCATCCTCCATAGCCAAGCTGCTGTACGAGGCCTGCGGCGAGGGTGAGCCGGGACTCATCTCCAACAAGGCGGTGTTCAAGGTATACGTTGATTTTACCGGCAAGGCGGACAAGCTGCGCGCAGGCACATATATACTCAGCCGCAACATGGACATAGCTCAGATGGTGGATGTGATATGCGCGGGCAACCCGCCGAGGGAGACCGTGCGCTTTACCATTCCCGAGGGTACCGATGTTGAGGGTATAGCGGCCAAGCTTGTGGAAGCCGGCCTGCTTACGGATACTGCGACCTTCCTCAGCCTGTGTGAGACCGGCGAAAGCTTCACGGACTATACGTTCATAAGCTCGATAGAGCAAAACGAGGAGCAGGCGCGGGATTATGTGCTGGAGGGCTATCTGTTCCCTGATACCTATGAGGTATATGCAGACGCTTCCGAGAAGGCCATAATCAACAAGATGCTGCTGCGCTTTAACGAGGTGTATACTACCGCATATGCCGAGCGCGCCGCAGAGCTGGATATGACTACTGACGATATAATCACGCTGGCCGCACTCATCGAAAAAGAGGCCAAGACCGCTGATTTTTCCAAGGTTGCCGCCGTGTTCTACAACCGACTGGCTGCGGATATGACGCTGGGGAGCGACGCGCCGCTGCGCTACATATTCAAGACTAATACTCTGGAGTTTACGGCCGCACAGCTTGCGGACACGTCGCTATACAATACGCACGTTTACAAGGGCCTGCCGCTGGGGCCGATAACCAACCCAGGCAACGACGCAATAACGGCGGCGCTGTATCCGGATGAAGAATACATGGAGGAGGGCTACCTGTACTTCTGCCTCGTCAGCAGCGAGACCGGCGAGCTGGCGTTTGCCAAGACGCTGGAGGAGCATGAGGCGAACGTAGAGCAGTACAGGCCCAACTGGTAAAAATATGATACCCGAGCTGCTTGCTCCCGCCGGTAATATGGAGAGGCTTCGCGCCGCGCTGCACTTTGGTGCAGACGCGGCGTATGTCGGTATGCGCAGCATGAGCCTGCGCAATATGGCGGATAATTTAACGCCGGAGGAGCTGGCGTCCGCCTGCGCGCTTGCGCACTCTGTGCAAAAGCGTATATACGTCGCCTGCAACGCGTTTGCGCGTGATGAGGATATGGCCGCGCTGCCCGCGCTGCTCTCGGATATACGCGACGCCGGCGCGGATGCGCTTATAGTGAGCGATCCCGGGGTGATACGCGTATGCTCCCGTACTGTGCCGGAGCTGCCGATCCACCTTTCCACGCAGGCCAATACGCTGAATACGGAGGCCGCGCTGTTTTGGCGCGAGCAGGGCGTATCCCGAATAGTGCTGGCGCGGGAGCTTTCCATTGCCGAGGTTAAGCATATGAGGCGCTTGCTTCCGGAGAGTATACTGCTTGAATACTTTGTGCATGGCGCCATGTGCATATCCTACAGCGGGCGGTGTCTGCTTAGCAATTATCTTTCCCCGGATGGGCGGGACAGCTACCGCGGCGAGTGCGTACAGCCCTGCCGCTGGACCTACGAGCTGCGCGAGCGCGGCAAGGACGGCGAATACTTTCCGGTGGAACAGGAGGGGCGCGGCACCTACATATTTAACTCCCGCGATCTCAACCTTATGGCGCTGCTGCCGGATATGATTGACGCGGGCATTGCCAGCGTAAAGATAGAGGGCCGCATGAAATCCATAGCCTACGTTGCCACGGTGGTGAACGCCTATCGCATAGCGTTGGATGCGCTCGCGGCGGGACAAGCAATCCCGGAGCCGGCGCTGCGCGAGCTGGATAAGGCCAGCCACCGCCCGTATACCACAGGCTTTGCGTTGGGCGATCCCGGCGCTGCGGGACAGTACCCTGTAAGCGCCCAGTATGTTTCGGATGAGCGCATATGCGCCGTAGTGGAGGATTATGACCCCGTATCGCATATAGCGTCGCTGGTGCAGCGCAACCGCTTCTACGATGGCGACACGCTGGGCGTACTCTCTCCCGGCAGTTTAGGCGGCACGGTAACGGTGTCCGGTATGTGCGACGCAGACGGTGCTCCCTGCGCGAGCGCGCCGCATCCCAAGCAGCGGCTGACCGCCGTGTGCAGCGCGCCGCTTTTGCCCGGCGACATACTAAAGAGCATATTGTAAGGTTAAGACAAGCCGCGTCGCGCATAAGCTGATATATCATCAGTTTATGAAGGCGGTCACATATATGCTGGATGCGTTATTTGCGCTTGCAAGGGATCTGCTGTTCCTGTTTGGCTATGTGCGGAGCGGCGGCTCGTTCCCGTCACCGCTGTCCCCGGACGAGGAGCGCCGGGCTTTGGACGCGCTGGCTGCAGGTGATGCGGAGGCGCGCGAGCAGCTTATAGAGCACAATCTAAGGCTGGTCGCGCACATAGCCAAGAAGTACGCGTCGCCACGCCGCGACATGGACGACATAATATCCATAGGGACGGTGGGACTGATAAAGGCGGTGTCAACCTTCAACGGCGCAAAGGGCGGTTCGCTCGCCACCTACGCCTCGCGCTGCATAGAAAACGAGATACTTATGAGCCTGCGCGCGGAAAAGAAGCTTGCAGGTGAGGTATCCCTGAGCGAGCCGATAGGAACGGACAAGGATGGCAACTGCATAGAGCTGCGCGAGGTGCTGGGCTGTGACGCGGACGCCCTGCACGACGAGGCGGAGCTGAACATAGCCGCCGGCCAGCTGTATACGGCGATGGGCGGCGCGCTAAGCCGGCGTGAGCGCACGATAGTGGAGCTGCGCTACGGCCTCTGCGGCGCAAAGCCCATGGCACAGCGCGAGGTGGCGGAGATACTGGGCATAAGCCGCTCATACGTGTCCAGGCTGGAAAAAAAGGCGCTCATCCACCTGCGAACCGCACTGTACCCTAAACTCCCATAGAAAGGAAACAGATCATGGCAGCACAAAAGATCAGATTCGGCCCGGCCGGTAACAGCGATAGCTTTTATGCGCAGGGCTACACCTCCACGGAGCAGGCGCCGGCATGGCTTAACGGCATGGGGCTGAACGCATTCGAATATTCCTTCGGCCGCGGCGTGCGCATGGGCGAGGATAAGGCAAGGCTCATAGCGGCGGAGGCTATGAAGTACGATGTACAGCTTTCCGTGCATATGCCGTATTTCATCAACCTTGCCGCGCAGGATGAGGAAAAGCGCACGAAGAACGTGGGCTATTTCCTGGATTCGCTTGCAGTGGCCAAGGCGCTTAACGCAAAGCGCGCCGTATTCCATCCCGGCTCCGCATCGGGCGGCGACAGAGGGGAGATACTGGCGGGTGCAAAGGCGTTTTTGACGGAGATAATCCGGCGAATAGACGACTCAGGCTTTGGCGATATTACACTTTGTGCGGAGACCATGGGCAAGCAAAACCAGCTGGGCAGTCTGGATGAGGTGATAGCCCTGTGCGAGGTGGACGAACGGCTGCTGCCCACGGTGGATTTCGGGCATCTGCACGCGCGGGGACTGGGTGCGATAAACGGATATGGCGATTATGCCGCTATACTGGACAAGCTGGAAAACGGCTTGGGCATAGAGCGCGCGCGGCGTATGCATGTGCATTTTTCCCGCATAGAGTACACCAAGGGCGGCGAGAAGATGCACCACACGTTTGCGGACGTGCAGTTTGGCCCGGAGTTCCCTCCGCTTGCGCAGCTGCTCGCGGAGCGCGGCTATACACCGGTTTTGATATGCGAATCCAAGGGCACGATGGCCGAGGATGCGCTAATAATGCACAAAATGTATCAAACCGCCATAAATAGCTTGTGAGAACATATGAAGGCGTGATAAAATATCAGGTAGTATATTTGCATAATCAATATATTGGAGGTATTTCCCATGATAATGGCAGGTGATTTCAGGAAGGGCGTAACTGTGGAGATAGACGGGCAGGTGTGGTCGATAGCCGACTTCCAGCATGTCAAGCCCGGCAAGGGCGCCGCATTCGTACGTACCCGCTTAAAGAACGTGATGACCGGCGCGGTGCTGGAACGCACGTTCAGCCCCACCGATAAATACGAGCGGGCCCATATAGAGACCCGGCAGATGCAGTATCTGTACAGCGACGGCGAGCTGTACTACTTTATGGATACAGAAACCTTCGAGCAGCTGCCGCTGAACCACAGCGAGGTGGAGGACGCCATAGACTTCATCGTGGAAAACATGAACGTCAACATCCGCTTCTACAAGGGACAGGCCTTCTCGGTGGAGGCTCCCAACTTCGTTGAGCTTACTATAACCGAGTGCGAGCCGGGCGTCCGCGGCGATACCGCCACCGGCACCACCAAGCCCGCAACGCTGGAGACGGGCTTCAAGCTTAATGTTCCCCTGTTCGTAAACGAGGGTGACAAGATCCGCGTGGACACCCGTACCGGCGAGTACATGGACCGCGTATAAACGCGCAGCATTATGGAGGTTTAGTTATGAGCTACATTAAGGAAAAGGTCGCGTATCTCCGCGGTCTGGCTGATGGGCTGGACGTGGGCGACGATGCGCAGGGCAAGCTGATCAAGGCCATGATAGCTACCATGGACGAGATGGCCAGCTCCATCGACGAGCACGAGGCAAGCCTTGTGGAGATCGACGAGTGCATAGACGATATATACGATTCGCTGGACGACATCGACGACTATCTGTTCGACGATGACGATTACGACGACGACTTCTACGAGGACGAGCCGGAGGTTCTGGAGGTCACCTGCCCCCATTGCGGCGAGACCATGAGCTTTGACAGCGCCATGCTGGAAAACAGCGATAGTCTTATCTGCCCGGCCTGCAACAAGTCCATTATATTCATCGACTCCGATGATGAGGACGAGGACGACGACTGAGCGGCTTTGCTGAGACTGCAATAATTAAGGTACCGGGTGTTTGCCCGGTACCTTTTGGTTGTGTGTTAGCGCTTGCTCTATCAGGCGCCCGGTGCGGCGTCTGTATCCGATGCCGTATCCGGCGCGGACGCGGTATCGGCGGCATCCAGCCCCTCCAAATATGTGGCAAGCTCGGAGTTGACGGTGCTGACCGCTACCGAGACCTCGCTGGTATACCTTACTGCGGAGGTAAAGTAAGCCAAAAACTCACTTTGACTGGCCGTATCCAGTATGGAGGTGCTGTTGCCGTACTTTACGCCGGCGTTGGCTTTATCTATGCCGCGCTGCGCGGAGTTGAGCGCGGCGTCGGTATAGCCGGGGATAACATTGAACATATCCGCGCTTTTTATAAGCGCTATGACATCCTTCATTAGCGTCTCGTATTCATTGGCATAGCTTACAATGTTACTGAGCGGGAATTCCACCGCGACGGTATTGCCCTCGGCTATCGTTACAGCCTTTATCAGCTTTACTATGCGATTGAGCTTATCCGATGCGTCGGTGAGCTTTGCTATTATGGCGGGGCCGTCCGCGCTGAGCCGGGTAGAATAGCTGCTTACAAGCTCTGCAAGCTGCGCGTCCAGCATATCCAGCCGCCCCGTGTCCACATGGGAGGTATCAAATGTGGCGTTTGTTATTTCCGTACGGAATGCCGCAAGCGTTGCGGTAGCCTGTTCTATGTTGGCGGCGGTGGCTTCGTCGCTTATGGTGAACGCCGCTATGCGCGCGTTAAGATCCAATATCGGGGCAAACTCGGCCTGTGCGGCCGCCTTAAGCGCCTCTGCGCCGGTGAGCGGGCTTTCGTCAAGCAGCTGCTTATCCGCTTCCGAGAGCGCATCGTATTCCGTCCGCGCTGCGGTTATCAGCGCCGTCTGCTCGGCAATGTTCTCGAATGTTATCTCCGTGGGCAGGGCATTGAGCGCATCCTGTACAGGGGTCAGCCGGGTGATGGTATCCTCCGCAGCGGTGAGCGGAGCGATGTCCACCTTGTCGCGAAGCTTCTCGCTCAGCGCATTATAGGCTGCCCGCGCCTGCGCCGTTGCTACGGAATAATCCGAGAGCGACGCGTATGCCGATGTGTCTGAAAGCGCCGATATTTGCGTGGTCACGGTCTGCACGCGGTTGTTTTCGGATATAAGCGTAATGCCCATATAGCTCAGCAGGCCCAGCACCAGCGCGCCCGCAACACATGCGCCGATTATAACCAGTGAGCGCCTGCGGCGCTTTGTGCGCATAGCCGCCACCTCGCGGCTGCTGACCCGGTACGCCTGAGGCTCATCCAGACCGTCATCGAACTGCTCGTCGTCGAATTGCTCATCGTCGGGGTCGTAGACCGTGCCGGCAATGGGTTTATCGGCTTCCGCGCCGTCCTCAAACAGATCCGGTACGTCCGCCTGCGAATAATTATCGCTATTTCGCGCCGCGGTAAACCGGCCGGGGCGCTTTAATCGTCTTTTCATCCTGTCCTCCAAAGAAAGCCGGTTTTTCGCGGCTTTTCTAATTCTTAACGATATTATCATTTTCGGCTGAGATATTCAACCCGTCATATATGAACATATTATGCCAGTCAGCCGGTCATTCGGACGTATCGTCGTATGCCGCGGCACCTTGACCGTAGTACAGATCCGCAGATAGCCGCACTATGCCCTTTATGGGGCGGTATTTGTCGCGGCTTACCAGCTGTTTATCCAACACGTTTCCGTCCGCGTCCAGGTAGGTCCTGTAGGTCTCCGCAACGCTGCCGCCGCGGGAGGCGCGGTCCTCCACACGCGATCCGTACGGGAGGGATTCGTCCAGCACCAGCTCGTCACCGGGATCGTCCAGACTCTGCACCCTGCTGCTGGTAAGCGCTATGGAGGCCCACTGCGTGCTGTGCCGGCCGTATAGCCGTACGGTGACGGTTTTTTCCTCCTCGTCTGCCCACGCTTGTATGTACAGCGGGGCGTCGCTGCTGTTTTGCAGCACCAAATCCGGTCCTCCGGTGCTTATGGTAGCATCGCGCCCAATATCCACATACCCCAGCGGCCAGGAGTGGTGGTGCCGCTCCACTATATAAAGGTCTGCCAGAAGCGCGGCGTTGTACAGCGTGGTGGATACCTGGCATACGCCGCCGCCGTATTCGCTGGTGTATACACCATCCCGTATGGCAGTGGCCTGCCGCCAGCCGTTTTCGCTGTTACGGTCGCCCAAGGCGAAATTCATACTGAAGCTCTCGCCCGGCTGCACGACGCTTCCGTTTATCAGCATTGCCGCTTTTGCAATGTTGAATACACGGTTGGCCTTGCCGTACGTGCTGCCGGCAAACGAGGTGGTAAACTCCGATATGAGTACGGTGTCCGCCTCAGCCTGCTCCAGCGTGTATTCGGCGGGTATCTCAACGCACTGTGCAACGAGCATATGCTCGCCCTCGGTCAGTATCCCGGCTACGCGGGAGGCCAGCTTCGCAACATCCACCCGGAAGCCGCTCTGCTCCGGTGTGTATTCAAACGCCCCGTCAAAGCTCACCATCGCCTGCTCAGGCTCCCGCGTCAAGGTCTCCGCTATTGGCGTAAGCGCCGCGCGCAGACCTTCCATATCCGTATAGAAGGATGTTTCAAAACTGCGGGACGGGTTGCCGGCAGGATAATGCCGCTTGAGGTTGACGGCGTTGAGCAGCACTGCGTCCGCGTCGGTATAAAGCATAAGCATACCGCCGTCAAACTGCACCTGCTCCTCCCCCGCGGTAAGCGTAAAGCGTATGCGCGCTGCACGCTTAGCGGCGTTTGCTTCAAGTGCTGCGCGCGCAGAAGGTATATCCATGCCGGATACGTCCACACCGTCTATTACGATGCTTTCGCCCAAACGCGCGTTCGCAGCCTCAGCGGAAGCGAGATCCGTATATTGTGTGCAGCCGCACAGCGCCGCGGCAACGCATATTGCCAACACCGTAAATACCAGGCTTTTGATTCGTATTTTATAAAAATCTATTTTCATTTTCATTAGTATGCACCATAATTTGATGTTTGACTTGAACTGAACGTCAATTTTTTATACAATGTAGGCGGTGAAATGGAGGGCTGAAATAATGCAGTTCGACCTTAACGACAAGCAATCTCTTACGGCAAAAGTCTACCAGTACATCCGAGACAGCATTTTAGACGGCAGATATAAGACGGGCGACTATTTAGTTGAAACAAAGCTGGCAGACGAGCTGGACGTCAGCCGCACGCCCATACGCGAGGCGCTCAAGCAGCTGGAGCTTGAGGAGCTGGTGGTTTCCATACCCAACCGCGGCGTAATGGTGCAGGGCATGTCGGATCACGATATAGACGACATATTCACAATACGCTATCTGCTGGAAGGGCAGGCGGCGTACTGGGCGGCAGAGCGTATAACGGACGGGCAGCTCGAGGAGCTTGGCGAGCTTATAGACCTTATGGAGCTGTATACGCGGAAGAACGACGCTTCCAAGCTGAGCAAGCTGGATTCCGAGTTTCATGACATTCTGTTTTCCGCAAGCGATAGCCGTATGCTAAAGCACGTGCTGGTGATGCTTCATCAAAATGCGCAGCGTGCGCGCCGCAGCTCGCTTAAGACGCCGGAGCGGGCGCATAAGTCCTACGAGGAGCATTTGGCCATATATAATGCCGTGCGCGAGCATCGCGCCACGGAAGCCAAGGCACTCATGGAAGCACACGTTGCCAACGTGCGGCACACCCCCGCCGATTCATAACCCCTGCCCGCCTTGCGGCGGGCTTTTATTTTATCCGTGCAGGAGGTGGTAGCTTGGCGCGCTGTATGGTTTTTTCCGGCGAACGTCACAGCGTGGGCGGCGGCGCGTTCTATTTCGGACACAGTGAGCGCATGGCGTCCCGGCTTGCGGAGCGGTACGGTGAAGGCGTTCAGCTGGTATACCTCGATCCGCCGTTCGGAACGGGCAGCAGCTTTACTACGGGAGCCCGCAGTTCGCAGCCCGGCACAGCCGCATATGAGGACACGCTCTCGCTGGACGGGTGGCTTGCGCTGCTCAGGCCGGTGCTGCAATGCTGCCGCAAGCTGCTTGCGCCCTCCGGCGCGATATACCTGCACGTCGATTATCGCATGGGCGCCTATGCCCGGCTGCTGATGGACAAGGTGTTTGGCGCGGATAATTTCGTAAACGAGATAATATGGGCGTACAAGTCCGGCGGCAGGGCGAAGAACCACTTTTCCCGGAAGCATGATACGATTTTGCTGTACCGCAAGAGCAGGGCCATGTACTTCAACGCGGAGGCTGTGGGTATCCCTCGCGGGCCGGAGCGCCGCAACCATATGAAGCGCGCCGTGGACGAGCACGGGAAGGTATACTTTACCATATGCTCCGGAGGAAGGACGTACACCTACTATGAGGATTCGCTCATATACCCTACCGACGTGTGGGAGGATATCGAGCATCTGCATCAGCGCGATCCGGAGCGCACGGGCTACGCTACACAGAAGCCGCTTGCGCTGCTAAGCCGTATTATACTTGCAAGCAGCGCCCCGGGCGATACGGTGGCGGATCTGTTTTCCGGCAGTGGCACCACCGCCGCCGCCGCATCAGCGCTGGGCAGGCGCTGGATAGCGGCGGACAGCTCTCCGGTGGCAATGGCGGAGCTTAGGTCGCGCTTGCTGCGGCAGAATGCCGACATAACGCTGTTTGACGATGTAAGCGATATGACGCTAAACTACGTTGACGCGCCGCGGGCGGAAATGGAGCTTGATATCGACGCTAAGCGTATGCACGGCGGCGTCTGTGCAACGCTGAATCGCTGCATAGCAGGCGCGCCACCGGCTTATATGGCGCTGGGCTATGCTGACGGCGGTTTGTTCGTGCCGCTGGCGTACGATCTTGCGCCCGAATCGGGCAGCAGGCTGTTTGCGTCCTGTACAAAGCCTCCTGTGGTGCAGCTTTGCGGCGCAGACGGCAACATGCGCTTTATGGAATACGACGTTTGAATAAAAGGGAATAGGACGCCGGCTTTATATCGGCGTCTTTATTGTACAAATTATGATATTAAAGGCCGCGGTGCTGTGGTATAATCCTATGGGATGTTATTATTACGGAGGAACGGTCACGCTATGATAAAGCATGTAGTATGCCATAAGTACAAGGACAAGCGCGAGGCGGTCAGGATTGCCGCAATGCTGAACGGCCTTATGGGCAAGGTGCCTTCGCTCATCAGCATGGAGGCCGGCGTTAACGAGCTGGAAAGCGCGCGCGCCTACGACCTTGTGCTGACGGCCGTATTTGAGGATATGGAAGGGCTGGATGCCTACCAAAACCATCCGGAGCACGTCAAGGTGCGCGATTACATACACACCGTGATGGAAAGCGCCGTATCGGTGGATTACACTTTTTGAGCGGAGCCGCATAATGAACGAATTCCATGTGGTCTCCCCATTCACACCGCAGGGCGATCAGCCCGAAGCGATAGACGCGCTGGCAAAGGGCGTGCTCTCGGGCGACCGCTTACAGGTGCTGCTGGGGGTTACCGGCAGCGGCAAAACATATACCATGGCTAAGGTCATAGAGCGGGTGCAGAAGCCCACGCTTGTGCTTGCGCACAACAAGACTTTGGCTGCACAGCTGTGCAGCGAGTTTAGGGAATTCTTTCCGGACAGTGCAGTGGGGTATTTTGTTTCGTACTACGATTACTTCCAGCCGGAGGCGTACATCGCCTCCTCCGATACATACATAGAAAAGGTTGCCACGATAAACGACGAGATCGACCGCCTGCGCCACAGCGCCACCTGTGCGCTCAACGAAAGACGGGATGTGATAATAGTATCCTCCGTATCCTGCATATACGCGCTGGGCGATCCGGAGGAATATCTTCGCATGAGCCTTTCGCTGAGGAAGGGTATGCAGATAGACCGCGATACCGTGATGCGCAGGCTGGTGGATATACAGTTTCAGCGCAACGAATTCGAGTTTGCGCGCGGCAGCTTCCGGGCCAAGGGCGACGTGCTGGAGATATATCCCGTAAGCTGGACCGAGCGTGCGCTTAGGGTGGAATTCTTCGGCGATGAGATCGAGCGCATAAGCGAGATACAGGCGCTTACAGGCGAACCGCTGCTGGACAGAACGCATGTGGCTATATTTCCCGCTACGCACTATGCGGCGGGACGTGATAAACTTGAGGCTGCAATTGGCAACATAGAGGACGATATGGAGGCGCAGGTGCGCCGCTTCGAGGAGGAGAATAAGCTCATCGAGGCGCAGCGCATACGCCAGCGCACAGAATACGATATGGACATGATGCGCGAGATAGGCTACTGTCAGGGCATCGAAAACTACTCGCGCTATTTTGACGGGCGCAAGCCGGGCCAGCCGCCGTTTACGCTGCTGGATTATTTCCCGGACGACTACATTGTGATGATAGACGAATCGCACGTCAGCATACCGCAGATACGCGGCATGTACCGCGGCGATCATGCACGCAAGGCCAGTCTTGTGGAATACGGGTTCAGGCTGCCGTCGGCGTTTGATAACCGGCCGCTGCGGTTTGAGGAATTTGACCAGCGGGTAAAGCAGCTAATATGCGTATCCGCTACGCCGGGTGAGTACGAGTTTGAGCGCGCATCCCGCGTGGCGGAGCAGATAATACGCCCTACCGGCCTTATAGATCCGGAGATAACCGTGCGCCCCGTAAAGGGGCAGGTGGACGACCTGCTTGGAGAGGTGAAGCTCACCGCTCAAAAGGGTATGAGGACGCTTGTGACCACGCTTACCAAGCGTATGGCGGAAACGCTTACCGAGTATTTGGACCGCATGGGAGTCAGGGTGCGCTACATGCACTCCGAGATACACACGATGGATCGCATGGAGATAATACGCGACCTGCGGCTGGGCGAGTTCGACGTGCTGGTGGGGATAAACCTGCTGCGCGAAGGACTGGATCTGCCCGAGGTGGGGCTGGTTGCCATACTGGATGCGGATAAGGAGGGCTTTTTGCGCTCTGCCACGTCGCTTATACAGACCGTGGGACGCGCCGCGCGAAACGTGGACGGCCGCGTGATAATGTATGCGGATGTGATTACCGACTCCATGCGCAAAGCTATAGACGAGACCGAGCGCCGCAGGAAGAAGCAGCTGGAGTACAACGCGGCGCATAACATCACGCCAAAGAGCATACAGAAGGCAGTGCATGATACGCTGACCATATCCGCCAGCCGCAGCGATGCGGAGGCTGTGCGCACAGAGGCGGAACGCGCGGCAAGGATAGCTCTCCTTAAGGAGCAGATGCGCCAGGCTGCCGCAGAGCTGGAATTCGAGGCGGCGGCCAAGCTGCGCGACGAGCTGTTCAAGCTGACCGGCGAGAACAACCCCCATTCGCGCATAGCCCCGGGTACGCCGGGCAGCAAACGCCCCGCGCGGGAGCGCGGACGCAAGTAAACAGAGAATGGTTTTTCGCCGCACTGCGCGGCGGGTGCAAGTAAAAAGGGAGTATATGAAGGACAGTATCATCATCGAAGGCGCGCGGGAGCACAACCTCAAAAATGTGGACGTGACCCTGCCGCGAAACAAGCTCATCGTGTTCACGGGGCTGTCGGGCAGCGGCAAGTCCAGTCTCGCGTTCGACACGATATACGCGGAGGGCCAGCGCAGGTACATGGAATCGCTGTCCTCCTATGCGCGGCAGTTTTTAGGCCAGATGGAAAAACCGGACGTGGACTATATCGAGGGCCTGTCGCCGGCGATATCCATAGACCAAAAGAGCACCAGCCACAACCCGCGCTCCACCGTGGGCACGGTAACCGAAATACACGATTATCTAAGGCTGCTGTATGCCCGCATAGGTATACCGCACTGCCCCAAATGCGGCCGCGAGATACAGCGGCAGAGCATAGACCAGGTGGTGGATCAGATAAAGGTTACCGGCGCACACAGGCTCCAGGTGATAGCGCCAGCCGTGCGCGCGCGCAAGGGAGAGCACGTTAAGCTGCTTGAGCAGATACGCAAGGACGGCTACGTCCGTGTGCGGGTGGACGGTACGGTATACGATATAAACGAAGTACCGCCGCTGGAAAAGACCAAGAAGCATACCATAGACGTTGTGGTGGACAGGCTTACGTTAAAGGAGGGCATAGATTCGCGCTTGAGTGAATCGCTGGAGACGGCGTTTGCGTTTGGCTCCGGGCTTGCCAAGGTGCTCTGCGACGATACGGAGCTGGTGTTTTCCCAGCATTACGCCTGCCCGGACTGCGGCATAAGCATAGAGGAGCTTACGCCACGCATGTTCAGCTTCAACAACCCCTTTGGCGCGTGCCAGACCTGTATGGGGCTGGGTATGCTGCACAGGATAAGCCCCGCGCTGGTGGTGCCGAACGAATCGCTTACGCTTGCCGAAAACGCCATAAACGTATCCGGCTGGCAGAGCGCGGGATCAGACTCGATATCCTCTATGTACTTTAAGGCGCTGTGCGAGCATTACCATATTCCAACGGACGTGCCGTGGCGCGAGCTGCCCAAGGCCACGCGGGATACAATACTCTACGGCTCCGGCGATACCAAGCTGCGCATCACATACGAGCGCGAGTTTGGGCGCGGTACGTTTGACGCCGCGTTCGAGGGCGTGATAACCAACCTGGAACGCCGTTACTCCGAGACCCAGTCGGAATACATCAAGCAGGAGCTTGAAACCTATATGAGCAACACGCCCTGCCCGGATTGCGGCGGGAGACGCTTAAAGCCAGCGAGCCTTGCCGTAACGGTGGGCGGTATATCCATAGCGGAGCTAAGCGAAATGACAGTGCTGTGCGCGCGCGAGTTTTTGCGTACGCTGGAGCTTAGCGAGACCCACCGTATGATAGGCGAGCAGATATTCAAGGAGCTGGATTCGCGCCTTGGCTTCCTTGTGAATGTGGGGTTGGATTACCTTACGCTTTCCCGCGGGGCCACCACGCTCTCCGGAGGCGAGGCACAGCGTATACGCCTTGCCACCCAGATAGGCAGCGGGCTTGTGGGCGTACTGTACATACTGGACGAGCCCAGCATAGGCCTGCATCAGCGGGATAATGCGCGGCTGCTCAGCACACTGAAGGGTATGCGCGATCTCGGAAATACGCTTATCGTGGTGGAGCACGACGAGGAAACCATTCGTACCGCTGATTATGTGCTGGACATGGGCCCCGGCGCGGGAGAGCACGGCGGGCTTATCGTGGCGCAGGGTACGCCGGAGGACATTATGAACACCCCCGGTTCCATAACCGGGCAGTTCCTGTCCGGAGAACGCAGCATAGCCATACCCGCGCAGCGCAGACAGCCCAAGGGGTATCTTTCCATTCGCGGCGCGCGCGCGCACAACCTAAAGAACATAGACGTGGATATACCGCTGGGCGTATTTACCTGCGTTACAGGCGTGTCCGGCAGCGGCAAGTCCAGCCTTGTAAACGACGTAATAAAGACCACGCTGCTGCGTGAGCTCAACCGCGCGCGGGAGCGCAACGACGGCACATACGACGACATAACGGGCATTGAGGCGCTGGATAAGATAATCGATATCGACCAGTCCCCGATAGGGCGCACGCCGCGAAGCAACCCGGCGACATATACCGGCCTTTTCGACCTTATCCGCAAGGTCTTCGCCATGATGCCGGACGCCAAGCTCCGCGGCTATGACAGCGGGCGCTTCAGCTTCAATGTAAAGGGCGGCCGGTGTGAAACCTGCCACGGCGACGGCATAATCAAGATCGAGATGCACTTTTTGCCCGACGTATACGTTCCGTGCGAGGTATGCAAGGGCAAGCGTTACAATCGCGAGACGCTGGAGGTAAAATACAAGGGTAAGACCATCGCGGACGTGCTGGATATGACGGTTGAGGAGGCGTTGTCGTTTTTCTCCGCACAGCCAAAGCTCAAGCGCAAGCTGCAAACGCTGTTTGACGTGGGGCTGGGCTATATAAGGCTGGGGCAGCCCTCAACCACGCTTTCGGGCGGCGAGGCGCAGCGCGTAAAGCTCGCAACGGAGCTCTCCCGGCCGGATACGGGCAAGACCATGTATGTGCTGGACGAGCCTACCACCGGGTTGCACGTGGCGGACGTGGAGCGCCTTATAGAGATACTGCAGCGGCTTTGCACCAAGGGAAGCACAGTGCTGGTTATAGAACATAATCTGGACGTAATAAAGACGGCGGATCATGTAATCGACCTGGGGCCTGAAGGCGGGGACCGCGGCGGTTTGTTGATAGCGAAGGGAACTCCTGAGCAGGTGGCTAAGGTGGAGCAGAGCTATACGGGACAGTATCTCAAACGAATACTGCTTTAATTTAGGGGGGGTAGGTATATGCAGCATAACATGGAGAGATGGTACAGCGCCACCAGACAGCGTTTGTCCGTGCGCCGCTATGCTGGCGAACCGGCAGACGAAGATATGAATGCCTTGCGGGAAGCCGCCGCGCTGCTGAGCGTTCGCGGAGTGCGTATAGAGCTGGGTATGGCGGAGAGCGCGTTTATTCCGGGGCTGGGCAAAGCCAACATAAGCGGGACGACCTGCTTTGCAGCGTTTATCAAGCAGAAGGGCGCTGAAGATGAAAGCGTGGGCTATCTGGGTGAGGCGTTTATACTGGAGTGTACCGCGCTGGGCCTTGGCACCTGCTGGGCGGGGGCAAGCTACAACCGCGCTTCGTTGAAGCGGACGCTCACGTTGGACGCCGGTGAAAAGCTGCGGCTGGTCACCGCCGTAGGCATACCAGAGCAAAAATGCTCGCCGCGGCCACGAAAACCGTTGGATAATCTCACCGGCCTTGACCAGGAGCAGCTTGCCGCGCTTCCGGAGTGGCAAAAGCGGGCGATAGAATGTGCGCGGATAGCGCCTTCGGCTGTAAATGCGCAGCCGTGGGAGTTTGTACTGGGGGAAAATGATATAACCGTGCGGCGTACGGGCATGAACTTCGGCTATGGCGCGCTGGACTGCGGTATTGCCATGCTGCATATTGAGCTTGGCGCGGCACATTGCGGCGTTACAGGCGAATGGCAGAAGGACGGCGCAGAGAACAAGTTCTGTGCTTTGTAAGCGATAAAGACGGAAGTGAGAGGAAGCAGAAATGTTGGAGCACAGGGTATCCGAGGCGGTAATACGCCGTATGCCGCGTTATTACAGGCAGCTGATAGTACTGCAAAGCCAGGGTGTTGAGCGCATATCAAGCAGCGCGCTTGCGGACCAGATGCGCCTTAACGCATCGCAGGTGAGGCAGGATTTCAACTGCTTCGGCGGCTTTGGCCAGCAGGGCTACGGCTATAACGTCAGCTATCTGCTGGAGGAGATACGCAGCATACTCGCGGTGGATCACAGCTATACGATGGTGATCGTGGGCGCGGGGCATATAGGCCATGCGCTTGCCGCGTTTGAGGGCTTTGAGCGGGACGGTATAACCGTACGCGCGCTGTTCGACGTGGATGAGGCGCTCGTGGGTACGGAGTGCGCAGGAAAGCCCGTGCTGCATGTGGACGACATGGAGGAATACATCAAAAACAACTGTATAGACGTGGGCGTGATAGCCGCAAGGCGTTCTGCGGCGCAAGCGCTTGCGGATTGCATGGTGCGCGCAGGCGTAAAGGGCATATGGAATTTTGCTCCCACGGACGTTATAGCAGACGTACCCGTAGAAAACGTGCACCTGAGCGACGGCATGATATGTCTGCTGTACAAGATGGATAAAGCGGACAGTCCGCAATAAATCTGCTGCTATATATTATAGCTGTGTATCATGGCCAACCCCTCCAGCGTAAGCGTGGGGTTGACTGTATCTATGCAATCTGTCTCTCTGGAGATTACATCGCTCATGCCGCCGGTGGCGATCACCTTGAAATCAAGGCCCTGTTCTTTTTTTATCTGATTGATTATATAATCCACCTGGCCGACGTAGCCGCGGATAACGCCGGACTGTATCGCGTTGCGCGTGTTCGTGCAGACGACGTGGTCGGGCTTGATGTATTCCACCTTGCGCAGCATGGCCGCTTTCTCGGTGAGCGCGTCGGCGGATACCATGATGCCGGGGCAGATAAGGCCGCCGATGAATTCGCCGTATTTAGAGATGACGCAGAAGTTGGTGGCGGTGCCAAAGTCCACAACGATGCAGGGGCCGCCGTACGTATGAAACGCCGCAACGGAGTTGCATATGCGGTCCGTGCCCAGCTGTTCGGGATAGTCGTAGCGCAGCGTGATACCCAGCTTAAGCTCAGGGCTTACCACCATCACGGGCTGCTGGAAATATACCTCGCACATCTTTTCTATCGTATAGTTGATGTTGGGGCTTACGGAGCTCATGATCACCCCGTCCACGTCTCGCGTGGAAAGCCCGAGATGCCCGAAAAAGGACTCCATCTGCACACCGTATTCGTCCGATGTGCGTCCTAAACTGGTGGTCAACCGCCACGATTGCTTAAGATGGCCGTTTTCAAACAGACCCGTTTTGATGTTGGTGTTGCCTACGTCCAGCACCAGCAGCATATGTCAGTCCTCCTTATTGTGCTCGCCGTCGGGTGAGGGATGCTTGTCCGCATTTTTGCGGTCAAAATAATATCTTAGCGCCTTGCACACGGCGGTGCATACCACAAAGCCGGCTATCGCTTCCACAAGGCCGTTTATGCCTACGAAGGCGGCGATGAACGGCAGCAGGCCCAGCGTGCCGCGCAGTCCGCTTATCAGCTCGGAGTTGCCGAAAAACAGCATCAGCGACGTTATAAACAGCACCGTGTTGCTGATAGGCCCCACAAGGCTGGCCGTACTGTACGCAAGCAGGCTGCCTGGTTTTTTTGAATTTACCGCCTTAAAGGAAAGCCCCGTCAGCCAGCCCATCAGTACGCGCGGCACTATGCAGGTGACGATGCAGCCCAGCGGGTTTATGGCCAGCAGCGCCGCACCGAACGGGCTCATGCCAAAGCACTGTATAAGGCTGGTCACGCCAAATACGCCGCCCAGCACCGCTCCGCCAAGCGGCCCCAGAGCCACGGCCCCTATAACGACCGGTATGGTTATGAAGGTTATTTCCAAAGCGCCGGTACGCAGATAGCCCAGCGGTGTAAAGGCCATTAGCGCGATCATCGCTATGAACATGGCATACAGCACCATCGTGCGTATATTGGCTTTGCTCATTACTGCCTCCAATAAAAAATACTACCTGATTATAACGCCTGCGCGTAAGTATGGCAATATTTTCTGGCGCACATGCAAACATATTATTAACATATCGATGTTTCGTGTTTACACGGCGCGACTTTTTCTTTATAATGTGCATATGTGCATGATGGGTGCACAGGCAATTATTTTTTGGAGAGGTTAAATGGAATCCAGTACTTCAAAGCGCAAGAAATCCCTTACGAGGGGCTCGAAAATAATAATCGTATTGCTGGTGGTTTCTGTTATGCTGGGCGGCACTATACTGGCTATAAAGCTAAACGAAAGCTACCGCGTAAAACGCTATGACGCCATCGTAAACGGTAATACCTTCCACAGCGGAATCACTGTAAGCGGAGTAGACGTATCCGGCATGACGATAAACGAAGCCAAAATAGCCTTGGCGGACGTTGAAAGCGGCTTGGTAAGCGATCTTCGTTTTTCGCTCAAATATAACGACGAGACCACCGAGGTTGGCGCCGGCAGCTTTTCGGTGCTGTACAACACCGATGAGGTATTGGCAGAGGCAATGAGCCTTGCCCGCGAAGGCGAGCTTGACGAGCTGGATGCGGAGATCGACGATATCCGGGCCAACGGGCGCTCCTATACCATAACCTATACGCTGGACGAGCAGAGCGTAATGGACTATGTGGCGGTATTCTCCGACCACATAGATACCGATCCTACCCCCGCTTCGTTTACCGTGCACCAGCTGGAAATAAACACCACTACCAATGCGCCGGACGCGCGCAATATAGGTTTGAGCGCGGATGCAACGGATACGGATCTGCGTGACCTGCGCTTTGACTTCGTGGAGGCTGTGGATGGCTACGGTGTAAACCGTGAGGAGCTTGTGGCGCTTATCATGGAGCGCTGCGACGCGCGCGATTTCGGCGAGATAGAGGTGCCGCTCGCGCCTATTGAATCCGACGTCACCATAGAGACCATCAAAGCAGAGCTTGTGCTTCGTGCCAGCGCCAGCACTTCATTTGCAAAGGGACATTACGGGCGCGCATCCCGCGTACACAACATGACCAAGGCGACCGGGCTTATGTACGGCTATGTGCTTATGCCGGGCGAACGGTTCTCGTGCAATACCATACTGGGAGACCGCACGGAAAAGCTGGGCTGGCAGCTCGCGCCCGCGGTAATAGAGGGCGGCGCGGCCACCGAGGATCAGGCGGGCGGCGGCGTTTGCCAGGTATCCACCACGCTGTACAACGCCGTACTGATGAGCGACCTTGAAATAGTCAGCCGCAGGGCGCACAGTCAAAAGCTGAGCTACGTTGCCGGCGGGCTGGACGCCACCATCAATACCGGTACGATAGACTTCATTTGGACTAACAACCTGGATACTCCCGTGTATATCTTTACCTGGATAGATACCGAGAAGAAGACCATCAACTGCGAGATATACGGTGAACCCTTCCCGGAGACATTCGATTCCATAGAGCTGGAGAGCGAGCTGTTTGAGACCATCGACCCCGACGTGCCTACCTATACTGTGGACGCCACGCTGTCCTATCCCTACTGGCGTATGATCAACGACGCGATAAAGGGATATACCTACAAGACCTACGCCATATATAAGCTGGGCGACACCACCGTGGAAAAGCGGCTTATTGCCGAGACCACCTATAATGCGCACCCTGCGCGGTATTTGGTATGGGAGGGCTGGACCGGCGACTATCTGCTGCCCGAATACCAGCTTGAATATGTGAGAGAATAGAATAACTGTAGCCACGCTTACCCCCGCCGCAGATTTTGCCGGCGGGGGCTTTTGCATTGCGGCGCAAAACGTCCTGAATCCGCATATTTCGTGCTTATTACCCGGGAAATTACATGCACTGCGGATCCTGTGCCGCAGTGAGCACCATGCGCCATACATGCAGATCTACACCGCGCGTATATACGGCCTTATCACCGTACAGCGTGTACAGCGCGTCCTGCGTATATTCGCCGAAGCGAGCGGAGAGCGGCACGGTATAGCCGGCGCTGCAAAGCAGGCTTTGCAGCAGCAGCACATACGCCCCGCAATCGCCGGCGGAGAGAAAGGGCAGCGAATAAAAGCCGCACAGACGCGCGGGGAGCAGCTCCGCATGTACCCATGACGGCGTGACATATGCCGGCGGCACATGGTCGAACAGACCGTAGCATATGCGTCTTAAGCGTTCCAGCTCATACTGTGGAAGCCCAAAGCCAATATCCAGCGCCATACCCGCACAGTGGCCGTTCGGGTGCGCGTCCGTAAGCGGACGGTAGGCGCTGGCGGTCAGCGGCGCGCCGAAGGCGGCACAGCAGGCGGTATAGCGTGCGAGCACCAGCGAATCCACCCAGCCGTACGCGCAGTTTTCGGGCGCCTTGAAGCACCGCTGCAGCTCCGTTGGCAGCGGTGCAAGGTGCGGGGATGTACGGTTGCATATATAAAGAGGCGCCATACAATCAATGTATGGCGCGGACGTAAATTGAGTGCTTAACCGTCCAGGTCTACTGTGGCGCCGGGATCTATGGGCAGGAGGTTGCCCTCGGCGTCCTGATAGTACAACGACGGGTCGTAGTATGGCGTGGGCGTGGCCCACATCCATTCCGGAGACTGTGTGCGCGGCGGCAGCGATTTGCCGGGCTCAAGCTCCGGCTCCCCGGAGCCTGCGTCGTCGGATTCGTATATGAACTGATGCAGCGCCCAGGCATTTGCAGGAATATCCACCAGCAGTACGGCCTTGCGGTCATAACGGCCGGACTTATACATATCGTCTGCGGGAACTCTGAAATAGGCGAGCCCGTCGGACTTCATGTTTAGCGCATATATGCAGGCTGTGAGTATGGCGTCGTTGGCCATGTTGGTCTCTATCAGCGGGAGAAAGTCGTACAGCAGCTGGTACTGCTTGGTAACGCCCAAACGCATAAACTTGGAATACATGGTATTGAGCAGCTTGAACTGGCGCTCGGTGCGGGAAAAGTCGCTGTCGATATGCCGTATGCGCGCATAACCCAACGCCTGCTTGCCGTTGAGCTTTACGTTGCCTTCTTCGGCGAATATGAAGCCGTCCCAAAGATCGGTAAGGCCGCGCTGCTTGTTCAGGCCCGCTATGCAGTCGTTGGCGGCGCTTATCTCCTCCGCCGTCATGTATATGGTAACACCGCCGATTTCATCGACTATATCCTCAAACATATTGAAATCCACCATGACGTATTGTGTTATGTCAAGGCGGAAGTTTTGGTTTATGGTCTGCATAAGCAGCTCGTACCCGCCGGAGCTTGCAGCGGAGTTGAGCTTGCCGTAGCCCATGCCGGGTATGTCCACCAGCATGTCGCGCATCAGGGTGGTGAGCTTAAGCGAGCCGTGCAGCTTGTCTATTGTGGCGATCATCATCACGTCGGAATTGGAGTTGCCGGCGGTGCCGCGCCTGTCCGCGCCGATGAGCAAAACGTTTATAAAGCGTGCGTCGTCGCGGTTTAGCTCCATGGTATCCAGCACAGCGCCATCAAGGCGGGTTTGCGCATACACATCCTCAAGCGGCAGCGTTGTGGAGCTGGCGTCCGAGGCAGGTACTGGGGTGACCGAGGCGGAGACGTCCGAAGAAGGCGTTTCCAGTGAGCTGCCCGTAGTCTCCGCGGCTATGAGCGGTGTGTGGGAGGGTATGGGCGAAACATCGGGACGGGTGAGCCGTGAAAGCAGGTTTAATCCCAGCACTGCTATGACCGCGACTACGACGACGACCGCCGCGCCTATGCCTATGAGCAGCTTACCCCACAAGGGCAGCTTCTTTTTAACTTTTTTCTCCTCAGGGGTGTGATCCGCTTTTTTCATATATGTAGCTTCCTTTTGTAATTACAAAATCAACGCCGCCGGCCTGCGTGCGCAGCCGGACGGCTTCAGCTGCATTATACATGGCGCAATAGGTCATGTCAAATCAATCGGGTTGCCATGCCTTCATAACTATTGTAAAATACACAGAAGAGGTGTTGGCTTATGCAGTACGGCGGCTTTGCCGAGGTGTACGATACGCTCATGCGGGATGTGGACTACGGCGCGTGGGCAACTTATATAGCGGGCTTTTTAGTGCCCGGAGCGTCGGTGGCCGAGTGTGCCTGCGGTACGGGCGAGCTCACCGTCCGCCTTGCGGCGGAGGGATTTTCCGTTACCGGGCTGGATATTTCCGACGATATGCTGCGCGTCGCGCAGGAGAAGGCACGTTTGCGGGGGTTCAATATTCCGTTTGTGCGGCAGGATATGCGCGCGCTGCGCCTGCATCGCAGTGTGGACGCGGTGGTGTGCGCCTGCGACGGAGTGAACTATCTTGCCTCAAAAGAGGACGCGGCGGCGTTTTTTATCGCTGCATACGCGGCGCTTGCGCCGGGCGGCGTGCTGCTGTTTGATATATCCTCCGAGTATAAGCTGAGCCGTGTGCTGGACTGCAACACGTTTGCGGAGGATTACGGCGACGCGGCCTACATATGGAAAAACAACTACGACGGCGCTTCCCGCCTTATCGAGATGCGGCTGTACACATACAAAAGGCAGGGCGAGGCCTACCGCCGCTGCGCGGAAACACATATCCAGCGCGCGCATACCGTGGCCGAGCTTACCGATGCACTTGCGAGCGCGGGATTTACGGGCATATGCGCATATGAGGCGTTCACGAAAAAAACGCCAGAGCAGGACGCGCAGCGCATACAATTCGTTGCGCAAAGGCCCGCATGAGCCGCGCATTGCGCCTTTATATGGAGAACGGCGTGCTCCATATGGCGTTCAGACTGTATGTTGACGTATGCCGCGTAGCGCCTGACGAGGCTCAGCGCATGGTGGATGCGGGCGTGCGCCGATATGAAGCGCTTTCACCGTATACCGTATGCGGGCAGGATGTACCGGTGCGCGTACACATTGAATACGCGCCGCGTTTCGGGCTTGACTGCGTAAACGTCAGGGTATATGATAAAACACCTGTCCGGCGGCGGATGCTGGACCCGCGCATCAATGTCAGCCGCGCCTATTTCGGTACGCGGCGGCGGGGGACGCTTAAGCTTATGCGATTTATTATGCGCAAGCCGGATGTATATATCAACTATGCCGGACGGGATCTGCAAACGCAGGCAGGGCGCACGCTGGTGGAGGCCGTGGTGATGCACGAGTTTGGGCATGTGCTGGGGCTCAAGGATAAATATCGCAGGCTCAGTGGTAAAAAGCGCGGCGCGGGCGTGCAGGACAGGGACTTTATGTACCGCACGGGCGGCGGACAGCGTCCGATGGAATATCAGATGGCGTATCTGCTGCATGTGGCGGAGCGCGGGAGGCTCAGCCTCAGGAGTATATGAAAATAATGGAACTGAACGGTGAAAAAACGGATACCCTTATAAGAGGACTTGTCTGCGGCCGTGCAGCGAGGGTGCTTGCAATAGATGGCGGACGGATATGCGAGAAGGCGCGCATAACGCACGGGCTCTCCCGCGTATGCACCGCGGCGCTGGGGCGTGCGCTTATGGCAACGGCCATGATGAGCGCGCAGCAGAAGGACGAGTTGGACAGGATAACGCTTATTATCAAGGGCGGCGGCCCCGCCGGCAACATAGTATGCTGCGGCTCCGGCTCCGCCGTGAAGGGATATATAGAAGATCCGGCGCTGGAGCTGCCGCTCAATGCCGCCGGCAAGCTGGACGTTGCGGGCGCGGTGGGCGTGGGCGAGCTTACGGTGGTGCGGGATACCCACATGAAGGAGCCGTATATAGGCCGCTGTGCTATGATATCCGGCGAGATAGCCTTGGACGTGGCGCAGTATTATACCGTAAGCGAGCAGCAGCCCTCCATAGTGTACCTTGGGGTACGGGTAAAGCCGGATACTGGGTGCGTGCTGAGCGCGGGCGGAATAGTCGTACAGCCGCTGCCGGATTGCCCAGACGACGTGCTGGATGAGCTGACCGCCGCCGCGGAGGGGATAAAGGCGTTTTCCGGAATGCTGGAATGGATGAGCGCGGAACAGGCGCTTTCAAAGCTGCTGCCGGGATTTGAACCGACCGGACGCGCGGATGTTCGCTTTGAGTGTGACTGCAGCAGACAGAGGCTGACAGGCGTGCTGGTGAGCATGGGCGAGGACGAGCTGACCGATATGATACAAAAAGACAGCGGTGCGCAGCTGACCTGCCAGTTCTGCAACAAGGTGTACGATTTCTCGGCTGAGGAGCTGACGATCATATTGGAGGAAGCCAAAAAACGCGATGAAAAAGACCGATAGGGGCGCGCTGCGGTTTGGCAGCAAGGTGCTGCCGTTTGACCAGAAGGGGGATTTCTTCTTTCGCAGGGGCCTGAACAAACTGGATAACAATAACCTGCCCGAGGCCATGGCGTACTACCGCATGGCGTTGTTGAAGGACCCCGAAAACATCGAGATAAAGCTCGCCATAGCCGAAACGCTTACAGAGATGGAGCGGTTTGAGGAGTCCAACCGGCTGCTGTTCACGCTTTTTACCAACGAGGAGGACCGGCCGAGCGAATACTATTTCGGCATGGGCTGCAACTTCGTGGGTATGCAGGATTACGAACATGCACGGGACAGCTTTTTACGGTATCTGCAACTGGAGCCGGACGGCGAGTTCATGTACGACGCATACGACATGCTGGATGTATTGGAGGAGGAACCGGATGAGCTGGACGGCGACGCGGAAACCTTGCGCCGTACGACCGAAGCACGCGAGCTGATGGAGCATGACGATTATAAGGGCGCCATACGCATAATGCAGGAGGTGCTGAACGCTCATCCCGAGCTTATCTATGTAAAAAACCACCTTGCGCTGGCCTACTTTTGTAACCGCGACTTTAAAAACGCCACCGAGCAGGTGCGGCAGATACTGCAAGACGAGCCGGCAAATATACAGGCGCACTGTAACCTTGCAATATTTCTGCGGGCTGCGCATAACAGGGACGAGGCGCACCGCGAGGCGGATCAGCTGCTGGATACCCGCACCGACGATCCGGACGATATAAACCGTATCTGTATAACGCTGATGGAGCTGGGCCGCTTCAAGGACGCGTATGCGTTTGCAAAAAGGCTTATACTGCTGATGCCGTACGATACCGGCGTTATACATCGCTATGCCGTATGCGCGTATGAAAACGGCGACTATGTAAAGGCGGCGGACTGCTATGACAGGCTGCTGAAGCTGGACGATACAGACAGCGTGGCGCGCTATTACCGCGGCGTATGCCGCGCAGCCGCCATGGGCAACCGCAGGCGCGGCGGGTTCATGTTCAACTACCAGGTGCCGCTGGATGAGATGCTGCGGCGCATACACCGGCTCAACGAGCTTGTAAACAGGCCCCATGATGAGCTGCTGCGGATGTGGAAGAACGGGCGGGAGCTTTATTCATTGGCACGCTGGGGCGCGGATATGCCGGAGCCCAGCGTAAAACATGCGATACTTGCGCTGGTATACTCGTTTGGCGACGTGCGGGCGGAGGCGTTTTTGCGCGATTTTGTGCTGCAGCACAGCCAGCCTGCGGAGCTCAAGCGCGAGGCGTTCGGGATGCTAAAGCAGATGGGTGCGAAGGAGCCGTATATGGGCTACATAGACGGCGAGCTTGTGGAAAGCAAGGTGAACCTGCTGAGTTCACTTTCCAACGACGTGCCGGACGAATATCAGCAGGTGATAGAGATGTGCCTTACATATATGCAGGGTGAGCGCAGCGAAACGCTATTGCTTGCGGCTGCGGAGCGCTGGGGAGAGTATGTGGGGAGTCTGGATGGGTTTGCGGCGCTGAGCAGAGCGCGAGTATATGCATTTGCGGCGGCGCTGGAATACATAGTGTGCCGCGAGAGCGATGCAAAGCTCACTAAATCAGCCATGTGCAAAAAATACGGCGTAACGCTTGTGCGCTTCAACAGTGCCTTGGCGCAGCTTATGCAGAAGGAAAAGGGCATATGAAATTCATAGCTACATGCAAGCTGGGGCTGGAGGCCGTGGTGGCGGGGGAGCTGCGCGCGCTGGGCGTGCAGGATGTGACCCTGCGTGATGCGCGCGTCAGCTTTACGGGGGATTATTCAGACATGGCCGGCGCCTGCTTGTGGCTGCGCACGGCGGAGCGGCTGCTTATGGTGGTAGGCGAGTTTACCGCCGTCACCTTTGATGAGCTATTCGAGGGCGTGAAGGCACTGAACTGGAAGCAGTACGTCGCCCGCGATGCGTTCATACACGTCAACGGCAAAAGCGCAAAGAGCACGCTGTTTTCGGTATCCGACTGCCAAAGCATAACCAAAAAAGCCATCGTAGAAAACCTCAGAGCCGCATATCGCACTAACACCCTGCCCGAAACAGGCGCAGAGGTTATAATTGAAGTCGGTCTGCTCAAGGACGAGGTCACTCTCGCGCTGGACTGCTGCGGGGCGGGGCTATCCCGCCGCGGCTACCGAACATATAACGTACCTGCACCCATTTCGGAGACCTTGGGCGCGGCAATAGTGCTGCTTTCGCGCTATAAACCCGACATGCCGTTTATCGACCCCATGTGCGGCAGCGGCACCATGCCGATAGAGGCCGCAATGATCGCCCGCAACATGGCGCCGGGCATGAACCGCGGCTTTGCAGCGGAGAAGTGGCCGTTTTTGCCTTCCGGTGTATTTCCGCTTGCCCGCGAAAACGCCGCAGATGCCCTGCGCGACAAACGCCCGGACATACTTGGCAGCGACATAGATGAGCACAGCATAGAGCTATGCAAAAAGCACGCAAAGAAGGCGGGTATTATGGCGGACTGGACGGTGGCGCCCGTGAGCGCGCTTTCCACCGAAAAAACCGGCGGCGTGTTGGTCTGCAATCCACCCTACGGCGAGCGTATGCTTACCAAGCGCGACGCGGAGGCGCTTTACCGCGATATGCGCCAGGCTTTTTCGGCCCTCCCCGATTGGTCGGTCAACGTAATAACCGCCTATTCCGATTTTGAGCGCGTATACGGGCGCCATGCGGACAAACGCCGCAAGCTGTCCAACGGGGGTATGCCCTGCACACTGTATCAGTACTTTGCGCCCCGGCGTGCCCCGCGGGATTGACAAACCGAACAATTACCGCATTGCAATTTACCACGCCGTATTGTATAATCCCATTGCGCACGAGCGAATATGGAGAGGTATCGAAGCGGTCATAACGGGGCTGACTCGAAATCAAAACCGTTTTTCGTAAGCCTCTTCTCGGAAAGCCTTGATATTAC
>CAZXRQ010000021.1:0-30856 GCA_964642795.1 uncultured Oscillospiraceae bacterium
ATTTAACATTAAGGGCTTCGGCCCTTAATAATCCCGGGGTTTATCGACAGTCTCCAAAGCGCCCTTGCGGGCGCTTTGGAGACTGTCGAAAAAGTCAATTATGGCCTTAATGTAACGGATATAAGCCTTAGTCCTTATACACCTTCTGGCTCTCGGGCAGATCAAAGCCCAGCGTGCCGCCCGGGTTCATAATGCTGTCCGGGTCGAAATGCTGCTTGAGCGCGCGCAGTACGTCATACTCGTTTTTACCCACCGAGCCTTCAAGATACGGCGCAAACATCTTGCCTATGCCGTGATGGTGGCTCATGGACGCACCGGATTTCTGTATGGCGTTGAGTATGCCGGCATGATATGCGCGATACTCCTCCGGATCCGACATGCGGGTAATAAATATCAAGTGCAGGTTCGCACCGTGAGGATACACATGGCTCATATGCGTCATGCAGATGGTATTGGGCCGCGACTTTACATAGGCGCGCACGGACTTGTGCACAGCGGACATATTGCTCCAGTTGACGGAGCATTCCATGGTATCCGTCACTATGGAAAAATCCTGCATGGTATCCCGCATGTACGGGTCGTTAAAGCGGCCCTTCTCCCAGCCCTTGGTAACATAGCCGGTAAGACTCATGCCGCCGAACTGCCTGCACACCTTTTTGGCGTGACGGGCGCAGTTTTTGGAGAAGCCGTTCTCGCCGTTTGTGAACGCAAGGAACAGACACATCTCGTTTTCCTTGAAGTTGCGCAGCTTGAACAGATGCTTTAGCGGCGTATCCAGCACGCCGTACAGATGCAGCATTATGCTGGTCTCCTCCGGATCGGACAGACGAAATACCGACGGGAACCCCGCCTCGGACTGCATTATCTCGCGCGCGGCCGCCTGCGCGGTCTCCCAGTCGCGGAACATGAAGCTGAAGCGGCGTACGGTCTCCGGCGTATGGCGGAACACCTTGAGCGTAACGTGTGTAAGTACGCCGAACGTGCCCTCTCCACCCATCATTATCTGCCCAAGATCCGGGCCGGTCGCCTTGCGGGGATAGGTATCGGTCTTGATAATTCCCACCGGCGTTGCGTACTCCTGCGCCAGCACAATATCCGATATGCAGCCGTAGTAGGTGGAGTTTTGACCCGCGCCGCGCGTCACCGTCCAGCCGCCCACGGAGGAATGCTCAAAGCTCTGCGGAAAATGCCCGCAGGTATACGCACGCTTAGCGCCTAGCAGCGATACGGCGTTGTTCAGCGTCTTCTCCAGATCCGGGCCGCTCATGCCCGCCTGCACGGTGATTGTCTGATCTATTTCGTTGAAGCCTATCACCTTATTGAAGCGCAGCCGCATATCCAGCGATATGCCGCCCTTTACGCACTCTACTCCCCGCGTGACCGACGAGCCGCCGCCGTATACGTACAGCGGTATCTTCTCCTGCTCACAGAACGCCACAAGCTGCTCTATCTGCTCCTTGTTATCCGGATATACCACAGCGTCGGGCAGGTTTTCGATTATCTTATTGCGCAGCCGCATGAGGTCGTACATGGTCTTGCCGTATGCTACGGAAAGCCGCGCATAGTCGTCGGTACGCACGAACTCGGCTCCGCATATTTCCCGCAGTCTGGCAAGCTGCGCCTCAGTCAATTTTATGGGCACATCAAAGCTGACCTCGTCCAATCCGAGATCTTCGGTATATTCCTTAAACTCGTCGTCCGTCGCCACAAACAGCCCCTTCATCAGCTTGTACAGCGATTCCCGCGGGGCCTTTATCTGCCGCGGCTCGCCCCACTTGAATATGGAACGGTAGCTTTTATCGGAAAACTCCGAATCGAACCATCCGGGTTCAAAATCCTTGTATGGATGAGACATTCCGCATACCTCCTGTGCTGTTGTTATATATCGAGTATACTGCAATTATACCATGCGTCAAGCCGTATGCAAACATTTTTTAACTCTGAGTTAACTTTTTGCTTGCATATGAAACCTATCGGTATTACAATGATAAAAACAAACATTTCAAACCGCTTGGAAGCGCCGCCGGATCTAATTGTACCGGACGGCAGGCGTTTTTGAACAACAACTTAATTTAGGAGGCGTTCATCATGGAAAACTGCGGTATCAGCCGCTGGGATGATCCTTCGGACATCAATGCACGGCTGAAAGAGCTTACCGACCAGCCCATTTGGGAGGTCAGCGATGAGTATTACGACGAACACATAGCCCCGTATTACAACGAAAAATGCAAGAAGTCCTTCGAGGTGTTCAGCAAGTCCCGCGAGCTTATCCCCGGCGGCGTGCAGCATAACCTCGCGTTCAACAAGCCGTATCCTCTGTGCTTCACCAAGGCGGAGGGCGCATATCTAACCGATATAGACGGCAACACATATATCGACTTTTTGCAGGCGGGCGGCCCCACCATACTCGGCAGCAACTATCCTGTGGTTCGTGATACCGTAACTGAGCTTATCAACACCTGCGGCCCCTCCATAGGCCTGCTGCACGAATCCGAGCTTAAGCTGGCGGAGATCATACACGAGTGCATACCCAATGTGGAGATGTTCCGTATGCTGGGCAGCGGCACCGAGGCCGTGATGGCGTCGCTTCGTATAGCGCGCATCGCCACCGGCAAAAAGCGCATAATCAAGATAGGCGGCGACTACCACGGCTGGGCGGATCAGATGGTATACGGGCTGAAAATACCCGGCAGCCGCAACCTGCTGGAGTCCCACGGCATACCCAAGCAGTGCTACGCGCTAACCGACGAGGTGAAGCCCAACGACCTCAATATGCTGGAATGGATGCTCAAGCGCAACCGGCTGCGCGGCGGCACCGCCGGAGTTATCGTAGAGCCGGTAGGCCCGGAGAGCGGCACACGTCCGCAGGCGCACGATTACAACAAGGGCGTACGCGAGCTGTGCGATAAGTACGGCGCGCTGATGATATTTGACGAGGTCGTGACCGGCTTCCGAGTGGCGCTTTCCGGCGCTCAGGGTTATTTTGACATAGTGCCTGATCTTACCATATTCGGCAAGATAGTCGCAGGCGGTTACCCCGGCGCGGGCGGCGTTGGCGGTAAGAAGGAATACGCTTCGCTTATGGCAGCGGGCGTGGGCACGTTCAAGCACCGCGCATACGTCGGCGGCACGCTTGCCGCTGCGCCTATAAGCGCGCTTGCAGGCTACACAGCCATACAAGAAATACGCCGTACAAACGCCTGTGAAAAGGCCGGGCGTGCAGGCGACAGACTTGCCGACGGCTTAAAGCTGCTGGTGGATAAATATGGCCTGCCGTATGTGGTGTACAACCAAGGTTCTATAGTGCATCTGGAATGTGCAGCGGCGATGAGCTATGATTTCTCCTCCAAGCTCTTCCTAAGCTCTGCGCTGAAGCTGCTAAAGCATAAAGAGATGATATTCTCGCGCAAGGACTCCATGGAGCGCATGGGCGCTGCGTACATGTCCAACGGACTGGTCACGCTGGGCGGCAGCCGCATGTATACCTCAATGGCGGACACCGACGATATCATAGACGAATCCCTCAACCGCTTTGAAAACGTGTTCAGGCACGTCGTAAAGACCGAAAAGGGCGTGCTGTAAAGCTGCCGCGTCCGCATACGGGCGCAATAGTTCGGGAGGTAAAAATGTATTACTTTGTTGTGAATCCCGCCGCAAGATCCGGGCATGGGATGGACGTATGGGAGCAAGTACGCCCCGTGCTCGACGATAAAGGCGTTGAGTACAGCCATGTCTGCTCCGCGGCAAAAGGAGAGGTCGAGACCCTTGTACGCTCCATCACCACGGAGCACGCGGATCAAGCGCCCATAAAGCTGATAATACTCGGCGGCGACGGTACGCTTAACGAGGCCATGCAGGGCATAGCGGATTTTGACAAGGTTCAGCTGGGCTATATCCCCGCAGGTTCCGCAAACGACTTCGCCGCCAACACCGGCGTATCCAAGGCGCCGTTAGAAGCATTGGAGCAGATACTCGCCTGCGAAACGCCCACAAGCTTCGATCTGGGCTACATGACCTATGACGACAGCGAAAACGCAGAAAAACGCCACTACTTCACCAGCAGCTGCGGCATAGGCTACGACGCCGCCGTATCCCGCGCATCCATGCTGCCGTCGGCGTCCAAGAACATACTGAACAAGCTCGGCATGGGCGATTCCATATACCTGCTTATGGCGGTCAAAACACTGGTCAGTTTAAAGCGCGGCGATCTTGTAATGACGTTGGATGACAAAGAAGTGATAAGCCTTACCAACTTCCTGTTTGTATGCTCTATGATATACCGCTACGAGGGCGGCGGCTTCCTCTTTTCTCCCGATGCGGATCCAACCGATGGCGCGCTGGATATATGCGTATTCGGCAAGATACCCAAATGGAAGGTGCTTTTCGCCTTCCCCGCCGCTTACAAGGGTACTCACTACAAATTCAAAGACGTTGAGCCCCGCCGCGCATCCAAGGTACACATCCGGGCAACGATGCCGTTTTGGATACAGCTGGACGGTGAGGTGGAAACCCAATCCGCCGAAATAACCGTACACTGCGGAAGACAGCAGCTGAAGCTGCTGAAATAAACCCAGCAAAAAAGCATACGTGCTTTGCTACGCAAAACGAGCCGCTTGACAGCGGCTCGTTAGAGACTGTCGATAAACCCCGGGATTATTAAGGGCCGCAGCCCTTAATGTTAAATCCGGTCTGGCGACCAGTGCGTCAGACCGGAAGGAAAATCGCAGATTTTCCCCGTTCTTCTCAGGCTTTGCCGCCCGGGAGCCAACAGGCGCAGCCTGTAGGCGAGAGGCAAAGACTGCAAGCTCGAAAAATCAATATTGACTTTTTCGACAGCCTGAAACGAGCCGCTTGACAGCGGCTCGTTGCTTTCATCATTACCTATTGGGTTTTAGCTTTGCGCTTTGCATCCTCAACGCCCGATTCTCGCGGTTTCTGCCATCCAATAGGCCGAGTATAATGTAGAACGCAGGCGCTGCAATGATTATTGTAAACGCAAAGAAGGACTGCACGCAATAGCACAGCACCGACGCGCCCAGCATGGCCGTCCATTTATCGCGGCAGGCATATCTGAAGAAGCCAATCGCCACACCCGCCAGCACCAGTACATATGCCAACAGTCCAAGTATGCCGAGATTGCACAGCGTCTGTATGAAGTCGTTATGTGCAAAATCGTAGGTCACATTTAGCCCCGCAGCCTCTACATCCGCCTGATATCGCTGCGTAAACTCAATGGCGAAGGTATCCGGGCCGGTGCCTATAACGGGGTTTTCCATAGCCATAGGCAGCGCGCGCTTCCACACGAGCAAACGGTAGCTGCCGAAGCTGTCGTCAAAGTTACCGTGCATCACCTGGCCTATTACATACACTAGACCCTGGCCGCCGTTTTCATCCTCATCGCAGTTGTTGTAAGCATATGTGAGCCCTCCCGCCACGGCCGCCACGACAAGCAGCGCCAGTACCGCAGTGAATACGGCAGGCTTAAGCTTGAATTCCTTTTTTAACGCAAACCGCAGCGCCGCCCATATCAGCGCGCACGCTCCCGCCGCGCAAACGAGCAGCTTTTCAAACATTCCGAATGCAACGGAGGTGCTAAGCGCTAACGCTTCGCCGTCTGTTGCGGGCAGGGTATATGATATGTTGATACTGTGCGCCAAAAACATCGCAGCAAACAGCACGGAAAGCAGCAGCATTCCGTTCATTATCTGACGGCGGTCACGCAGCAGTATAGGCGCCATTATCGCAGCAGTCACCAGCAGTCCCATAGTACCGGCGTCTACGTTTATCATCACCTCGAAGAACAGGCACAAGCCTATCGGGATCAGCAGCAGCCAGCGCCGCTTATCCTCGCCTGTCACTACCGCCACGCACATAAGCGGCAGCGTTATACACAGCATAGTGGCTACAACGTCAATGTTTCCTATTGTGGTCACAAAGTATGTACCCGCATAGTACATACCCTCCGGATAGAGGTTTAATACGTCAATGCCCCAAAGCTGCAATATGCCAATGACGCTGAACAGCGTCATACTTATGCCTATCGCACCAATATGCCACTTATCCAGCTTGCCGTACGCCGACGCGCAGAAGAACAGCACACCGTACAGCAGCAGCGTAAGCAGCCCGTCAAACCTGCCCGCACCCTTCCAAACCGAATCCGAATGCTCGGAGCATACAGCTGACACTATGGCCACCAGCAGATACGCCATCATCGCATACTGCGCAAACGAAATGCCGGCAAAGGTCTTTTTAGCAGGAAGGCTTAACTTCTCCTCGCCTATCATCGCCGCGGTGGTACGTCTGAACAGCAACAGCACCAGATATGCTATGGTTATAAACAGGAAATAGCCGTATTTGCCTTCTGTAAGCCCCACATATTTATCCGGCGTGAGCAGCAGCGGGAAAGCCGCTGTAAATATGAGTATAAGCGCCCATGTCATGCTCCCCGCCCAGCCCTTCCATGTGGAAAGGCGTTTTGCAAGCGTCGTCTTTTTTACCTTGGGATCGTTTTTCGCCATATGCACCCCTCGAATACCATAAAACGTTTTGGTAATTATACTGAATTATAGCATAATATGCCGCATACGCCAAGCGCGGCTCACTCGCCTCGAAGCAGTCTTACCGTCTGCGCCGGATCCTTTGAACCGAACACGCTGCTGCCCGCCACTATAACGTTTGCTCCGGCGGCACGGACTGTTGCCGAGGTCTCTGGATTCATGCCGCCGTCCACCTCTATATCCGGCGCAATGCCCAGCGCGCCGCACATGGCTTTGAGCCGGCGCAGCTTGCTTTCCGTCTGTGCAATAAACCGCTGCCCGCCCGCGCCGGGATTTACCGACATCAGCAGCACCATATCGCAGTCTGCAAGTATGTCCTCCATCGAGCAGAGCGGCGTGGCAGGGTTGAGCGCCACGCCCGCCTTCATCCCCGCCGCCTTTATAAGCTGCAGGGTTCGGTGCGCGTGCCTGTCCGCCTCTGTGTGAAATGTTATTATATCCGCACCCGCAGCGGCAAACTGGTCAATAAACGTAGCCGGATGCTCTACCATGAGATGCACGTCCAGCACAAGCCGTGTATGCGGCCTAAGTGCCTTGCAGGTGGCCGGGCCGAAGGTTATTGTAGGAACGAAGGTACCGTCCATAACGTCAAAATGTATCATATCCGCGCCCCAGCGCTCCGCATCCTCCACCGCCTTGCCCAAAGCTGCAAAATCCGCCGACAGTATAGACGGCGCTATTTTAATCATATCTGTGCCTCCTCATCTCTATCAGCTCCTGTACGAGCTGCTTATAGCGTTCGTATCGATCCAAATCCATGCCGCCTGCGGTTATGCATTCCTTTACCGCGCAGTCCGGCTCGCTTATATGCAGGCATTCCGAAAACCTGCACTCGCCCTGCACCGCACGCATCTCCGGATAACAGCGCCAAAGCTCGCACGGCTCTATCGCACTCATATCCAGCAGACTAAAGCCCGGCGTATCCACAACGAAGCCGCCGAATGCCTGGCATAGCTGCGCGTGGCGCGTGGTATGCCGCCCACGGTCGGTCTTTTCGGAGAGCCCGCCCACCGAAGCGTGAAGCTCCGGCAGCAAGGCATTCAGCAGCGAGGATTTCCCCACGGCGGACTGCCCCGCAAGGCAGCAGGTGCTGTCCGAAATAAGCGCCTTAAGCCCGTCCAGCCCGTCGCCGCTAAACGCAGACGTGCATATCACGGGATAGCCTGCCGGCACATATTGCTGCGATATCCGTCCGCCCTCCGCCTCATCCTGCTTGTTTTCTATCAATGCGGGCGCTATGCCTGCAAGCTCGCTTTGTATTAGCAGCTTATCTATCAGCAGCGGGTCCGGCCGCGGAACAGACGCCGAAAGCACTATCAGCAGCCTGTCTATGTTGGCTACGGCAGGGCGTATCAGACGATTCTTTCTCGGAAGGATATCGAGTATATACCCTCCAGCCTCGTCATCGGTCTCTATCTCCACAAGGTCGCCGGGCAGCGGGGATATGCCCTGCTTGCGGAAGCGGCCACGCGCCTTGCACGTCCAAAGCCGTCCCTGTCCATCCAGCACGGTATAAAAACCGCCTATACCCTTTAATATGCGCCCCTGCAAAGCCCGCCTCAATGCAGCGAGAAGTTCGCCGTGGTATGGCGCACCTCTTCGCCGTTTACATACACGATTATCGGATATTCGCCGCCCACCTTTGCATATGCGGTAAACGAGACCGATTGCTGCACGCCTACCGGCAGCGTCGCCTCATACAGCACCACCTCCGCGCCGCTGTCCAGCCGCGCGGTGACCACCACCGGTTTTTCGGTTTCGGATATGTCTATGTTAAGCGCCACGTCTGCGCTGTACGCGCCCTGGAAGGTGCGCCCCAGCCAAAGCTCCACGGTCATAGTCTTGGTCACCGCCGTGCCCGGCGCGGGGTTCTGGCGGATTATCAAGCCCTCCTGATCCGAGCTTTCCGGCGTTATCGTCCTTACCCATATGCGGCTGAAGCCGCTGGAGAACATCACCGTGAGCGCATCGTCCAGCGTTTTGCCGGTAACGGACTCGAGCTCCACGTTTTGCTCCGGCGAACCGCTTATCCACAGCTCAACATAATCGTTTTCGAATATCTGTGTATCCGCCGTCGGAGACTGCTGAACTATCTGGCCCTCCGGCGCCTCGCTCTGCACATACTCCACTATGGTAAAGTTGAGGTCCTCGTCGCTCAGCGCAAGTATGCCGTCGGCCAGCATAAGTCCCGTCACATTAGGCACCACGGCATAGTCGTTGCCGGTGCTTACCACTACGTTTATGCTGTCCCCCTCATGCCCGTTCGCGCCGCTAGCGGGGGTTTGGGTAAGTACATACCCCTCCTCCATCTCATCGCTGGCCAAATAGCCCGTCACGGTGACCGCAAAGCCCCGAAGCGCAGCAAGCTGCTCCGCCTCGTCGAGGGGCTTTCCGGTAAGCGTAGGCACCTTGAACACGTCCGCGGCGCTTTCCTCGCTATCGCGGCTCCATGCGCGCGCTATAAAGAACATCGCCGTAAACAGACCTATCACCGCTATAAGAGATATGGCTATCGCCAACAGCTTGCCGCTGGAAATGCGTTTTTTGCTCGTGCTTTGGCCGGCCTCCCTGGCAAAGCTGCCGTGCGGCTCCTTCAGCGCGCGATTGATATCCTGTCGCATGGCCTGCGCCGTGTGGTAGCGGTTTTGAGGCTCCTTTGCAGCAGCCTTTACCACCACGTCGGACAGCGCCCGCGGCAGCTTGGTATTTATTTTTATAGGTGGAACCATGTCCTCCTGCAGGTGCTTGAGCGCAACGGTAACGGTGTTGTCACCCGCAAACGGCACCTGCCCTGTAAGCATCTCGTATAGGGTTATTCCCAATGAATATATATCGCTCTCCGCCGTTACCGCATCGCCCCGCGCCTGCTCCGGCGAGATATAATGCACCGAACCTATAACATTGGCGCCCGCAAAGGTGCGGGTGGTGGCATCCGCGTCCCTCGCTATTCCGAAATCGGCAAGCTTGGCCACGCCCGCCGGTGTGAGTATCACGTTTTGCGGCTTGACGTCGCGATGGATTATTCCGTTTGCATGGGCGTGCGTCAGTGCGTCGAGTATCTGCGATGCGATGTGCACCGCCTGCCTTGGCGGCAGAGCGCCCTTCGCCTTTATAAGCTCCTTCAGCGTGCCGCCCTCGACGTATTCCAGCACTATGTAGCTTATGCCGTTTTCCTCGCCCACGTCAAAGCTTTTTACTATATTGGGGTGGGAAAGCGTAAGCACGGCGCGCGCCTCGCGCTCGAACCGGCGCAGGAAATCCGCATCGTCGCTGTGTTCCTCCCTGAGAACCTTAACAGCCACCGTGCGCCCTGCTTCGGAATCATACGCCTTATATACGTTTGCCATGCCGCCGGAGCCTATAAGCTCCTCTATGCGATACCGCCCGGCGATTATCATTCCCTTAGTCAAGCTCATTGGACGGCCTCCGTATTCATGGCGAGCACCACGCTTATGTTGTCGGTAGAGCCGTGCGCAAGCGCCTGTTCTACCAGTGTTTCGCATATATCCTCCGGCCCGTCGCCGTCGTTTAGCATACGCGTTATCTGCTCATCCGCAAGTGTGTCGTACAGGCCGTCCGAGCACAGCAGCAGCATATCTCCCTTATCCCATACGCAATGAAAAACATCCGCCTGCTCGTACGGCTGCGTGCCCAGCGCACGGGTTATTATATTGCGGCGCGGATGTTTGCGAGCCTGCGCGCGCGTTATCTGCCCCATGGCAACAAGCTGCGCCACATATGAATGGTCCTGCGATATCTGGGTAAGCCGCCCGCCGCCAAAATGATATATGCGGCTGTCGCCCACGTTAAGCGCCACAAAGCCATCGCGGTGCAGCAACGCAAGCGCCAGCGTAGTACCCATGCCGGCACAGGCAGGATTCTCCCGGGCATGGGTATATACCGCGGAGTTTGCGGCATCCGCTGCTTCGCGCAGCGCGATCTCAGCCTTCTTTGCGGTTTCCGGCATCGCGGTAAGCGCCTTTGTCACCGCCTCTATCGCCATATAGCTGGCGACCTGCCCGGCGTTATGTCCGCCCATGCCGTCCGCAACGGCTATCAGCGGCAGTCCGTCCGGCTTCGGAAGCAGTATGCTATCCTCGTTGCGCTCCCTTAGCCCCTGTTCGCTTCTTGCGGCATATATCATTAAGACTCCCTTCCCTCCAGCACATGCCGTCTCAGCTGGCCACATGCACCCTGTATGTCCGCGCCCATCTCGCGCCGTATCGTAGCGCTTATACCGCGCTTATTAAGCCAATCCATAAACCGCTCCGCCTCAGCGCGATTAACGCCCTTCAGCGAGCGCTCCGGCACATCGTTTAGCGGGATAAGGTTCACGTGGCAGTTTATCCCCTTCAGCTTTGCGGCAAGCTCCGCCGCCTGCCTTTCATCGCTGTTTAGCCCGCTGATAAGCGCATATTCGATTATTACACGCCTGCCGGTAGTCTGCGCATATCGCTTTGCCGCGCCCAGCGCCTCGTCCACGCCCCAGCGCGCATTCACCGGCATTATCCGGGAGCGGATGGCATCGTTTGGCGCATGCAGCGAAAGCGAAAGCGTAACGTGTGGCGCCTCACCGGCCAGCCTGTCCATCATGGGCACAAGCCCGCAGGTGGACAGCGATATGTTGCGCGGGCTAATGTTCAGCCCGTTTTCATCCGAAACGAGATGCAAAAACCGTACCACATTATCAAAATTATCCAGCGGCTCTCCGCTTCCCATAAGCACTATGTTGGTTACGGTGCGCACGGCGTCCTCCCCGTGCGGCACGTCCCGTTCCACGCAGCCTATGAAGGAGAGCATCTCTCCCGCCGTGATGTTTCTTACGCAGCCGTTTAGTGTAGACGCGCAGAACGCGCAGCCCATGCGGCACCCCACCTGCGTGGATATGCACAGCGTGTTGCCGTAATTATACCGCATAAGCACGCCCTCCACCATGTTGCCGTCGTACAGGCTGAAAAGATATTTAACCGTGCCGTCTTTATCCGATACCAGTTTTCGCTCTATCTCCGCACGGTAATACGGCAGCTCCGCGATGCGTTCGCGCAGGGATCTGGACAGATTCGTCATATCCAAAGCCGGCGTGCTTTTAGCAAGCCAGCCAAACAGCTGCTTTGCGCGGTATTTCGGCTCGTTCCAGCCTGCAAGCAGCTCTGTAAGCTCGGCTTCGTACATGGAGCCTATGTCGCGCTCAGGCGTTTCTGTCGAATGCGGCAATGAAAAAGCCCTCCGTATCGTCCAAGTGCGGGAACAGCTGTATCCCCGCCTGCCCCTGCGGTACACGGGGTGCAAGGCATTGGGGCAAGGCGTCCTTTACAGGTACAAAGTCCCCGTGCGCAGCCAAAAATGCCGTGGCCACGTCCTCGTTTTCGCGGGCGGATATAGTGCAGGTGGAGTATACCAGCCTGCCGCCCGGCTTAACGTATTCGGAGCAGACCGCAAGGATAGCCCTTTGCAGCTGCGCAAGCCCCTCTATGGCTTCGTCGCTTTTTTTATAGCGCGCATCCGGCTTGCCGGTCACGCCAAGACCGGAGCACGGCGCGTCCACCAGCACCGCGTCAAAGCTGCCGTTAAGCTCCGGAGCCGGGATGGAGGCATCCCGCACCGCACATTCCACGCCGCGCACGTTAAGACGCTCCAGTGTATTCTGGGTAAGCTGCATACGATGGCCGTGCAGCTCCCAAGCGGTAAGCCCGCCCCGTCCCCGCATTAGCGAGTATATATACGCCGTCTTACCACCCGGCGCGGCGCACGCATCCAGTATGCGCATATCCGGTTTTGGTGCGAGCGCACGGCAGGCAAGCATCGCGCTTTCGCTCTGTATGGTAAGCCTGCCCGAAGTAAACAGCGCATCCTGCGTCACCCATGCGCCGTCCCTAATGCAAAACGCATCGCCGCACAGCTTGCCGCGGGTAAAGTCCACGCCGCGCTTGTCCAGCTCCGCTGCAAGCTCGTCCGAAGTATACGGCCACTGTGCGCGTACCGTTATCCCCGGAGGCTGTTTATAAGCCAGCATTTCTTCAGCAAATTCATACCCGTAGCGGCTTATGTATTCCTCCGCCATGTACTGCGGAAAGCTGTAACGTATGCTCAGACGCGCCGCCGGCTCCTCCGGAAGCGGCGGCAGGGCGTCCTGCTGCATACCGCGCGAGATCGCGCGCATAACGCCGTTTACATAGCCCGAAAGCGCGCCTTTTCCGACTTCCTTTGTAAGCTTGACGCTTTCGTTGCAGGCGGCGCTAACGGGGGTATCCATAAACATCAGCTGGCATACGCCCAAGCGGAGTATATTCCTCACCGTGCCGTTCAAGCGCCCGCGCGCGTAATGCGCTATTATATAGTCTAGATAAGTCAGGTTATCCAGCGCCGTGTAAACCAGCGCCGACACGAACGCAACATCCCGCGCATCCAGCGCCGGAAGCTGCTTTAGCCGCAGATTGGCGTATGCGCCGCCCGCAAGTATATCGGTAAGCGCATCCAGCGCCGCCCTGCGCGCGGTACTCATACGAAACGCTTCCCTGCAAGCGGCCTTCCCAGCACGCTGGCTTTTGCATCCATGCGCTTTGCGCCGGGGTATTGCAGCTCGATAAGCTCTATCGCGCCGTCCCCCGTAACAACAAACACGCCCTCCTTGGGGTCCGCCAGCACGCACTCGCCCGGCTCTCCGGAAAAGCGGCGCTCAGTCATGCGCGTAGTATGCAGCTTAACCGTCTCCCCGTCCAGCGTGGAAAACGCCGTGGGCCACGGGTTCATGCCGCGCACAAGATCGTGTATACACTGCGACGGAAGCGAAAAATCCACCTTAGCGTACTCTTTTTTTATCATGCGGCAGGTCGTGGCCTCGTTTTCGTCCTGCCTGGTGCGCTTCAGCGTGCCGTTTTCCAGCGCGGCGATGGTATCGGATAGCACCGACGCACCCAATACGGCCAATCTGTCGAACAGCTCGCCCGCAGTCTCGTTTTCGCCTATCTCAACACGGCGGGTCATAAGTATATCTCCCGTGTCCAGCCCCACATCGGTAAGCATGGTGGTTATGCCGGTCTCGCGTTCGCCGTTTATCACAGCCCACTGTATCGGCGCGGCACCCCGGTATTTGGGGAGCAGGCTGCCGTGTACATTTATGCAGCCGTATTTGGGCACGTCAAGGTTTTCCTTGGATAATATCTGGCCGAACGCCGCCGTTACCATAAGCTCCGGCGCATACTCCAGCAGCGCCTGCTGACCGTCCGGGCGGCGTATCTTATCGAATTGATATACGGGTATGTTAAGCTGCTGCGCCAGCAGCTTAACCGGCGGCGGCGCAAGCTCGCCGTGCCTGCCCTTGGGCCTGTCCGGCTGGGTAAACACGCACAGCTCGTCCCCCCGCGCTATCAGCAGCTCAAGCGACGGGAGTGCAAAATCCGGCGTGCCTAAAAAAGCTATCCTCATTATTCGTCCTCCGCCACGTCGTCCTCCGCGCCATCGTCATAGCCCTCCGGCGGCTCGGTAACAAGGCGGGTGTAGAGAAGCCCGTCGAGGTGGTCGTTCTCGTGCAGCACGGCCCTGGCAAAAAGCTCGCTGGCCTCATATGTGTGTACGTCGCCGTGTCTGTCCTTCGCACGCACACGCACGAAATTTGGCCGTACCACATAACCGCTCTCTCCCGGTACGGAGAGACAGCCCTCCATGCCGCCCTGCTCGCCCGAGGTCTCGAGTATCTCCGGGTTTACAAGCTCCACAAGGCCGCTTCCGGCGTCTATTACCACCACACGGCGCAGTATGCCTATCTGCGGGGCGGCGAGGCCCACGCCCTCCGCATCGTACATGGTCTCCGCCATATCCTCTATAAGCTGCGCGAGCTTCGCGTCGAATTTATCCACTGTGCGGCATTTTTTGGTAAGGCACTCCGCGCCCAGTGTAAATATTGTTCGTTTTGCCATATCGTCAGCATCCTCCGTAAGATATTCCCGTTAAAATATTATTATATCGCATACATGCCGCTGCGGACAAGCTAAAACATATTGTTCGGGTTTATCTCCACCCCGCAGACATGCTCCGTGCGATGCTCGTCCGTATAGGCGTACAGGCGTTTTATCGCCGCGGGCGCATTTTTCGTGCGTGCAAGCTTTAGAAGCGTCTGATAGCGGAACAGGCTCTGCCTGCGCTTTACCGGCGCGGGCATACCGCAGGCGAACAGCAGCTCCCTGGCGTCACCTCCCGCATCGGCTATCGTCTCGCGCAGCGCCAGCTCCAGCCCTGCCGTAAACGCCTCACATTCCTCCTGCAAGCGCGCCTCCTCCTCGCCGGTAAACAGCACGCGCGCAAATATTGAAAACGGCGGAAACAGCTCCGCTCTGCGCCGGGCTATTTCATAATCGTAAAACGCGCGGTAATCCTGTGCCGCGGCAAGTGATATAGCGGGATGCTCCGGTGTATAGGTCTGTATCACCACATGGCCCTCTCGCCCATCCCGTCCGGCACGGCCTGCCACCTGCGTAAGCAGCTGGAACGTGCGCTCGCAGCTTCGATAGTCCGGTATGTGCAAGGAAGCGTCCGCCGCCACTATGCCTACGAGTGTAACGTTGGGTATATCCAGCCCCTTTGCGACCATCTGCGTACCTATAAGCACCTGCGCCCCGCCCGATGCGAACCGGTCAAGTATGGCCTGGTGCGAATTCTTGGCGCGAGTGGTATCCATATCCATGCGCAGGGCGGCAACCCCCGGGAATCGCTCATATAGCTGCTCCTCCACCTGCTGAGTGCCTATGCCGAAATATTTTAAATATGGCTTGCCACAGGACGGGCACACCTTGGGTACGCGTATACTCTTGCCGCAATAGTGGCACTTGAGCCGCTCCTCCGGCTTATGGTAGGTCATTGACACATCGCAGTTATCGCACTTTATGACATAGCCGCAGCCCCGGCAGGATACGAATGTGGAATACCCGCGCCGGTTGATGAACAGTATCGCCTGTTCACCCGCAGTCAAGCACTCCTCCAGCCTGGTTTGCAGCGCGGCGCTGAATATGCCGGTATTTCCGGCGGCAAACTCGGCGCGCATATCCGCTATCTCCACCTTTGGCATCGCGACGTCCATTACACGGCTGTTCAGCGGCAGCAGCGTATACCGGCCGGCAAGCGCACGTCGATAGCTTTGCAGCGACGGCGTGGCGCTCCCCAGCACCAGCGCGGCTCCGTTCAGGCTGCACCGCTTTGCCGCCACCTCCACCGCGCTGTATCGCGGGGTTATCTCAGAATTGTAGGAGGGCTCGTGCTCCTCATCTATGACTATAAGGCGTATGTTTTCAAGCGGGGCGAACACCGCACTGCGTGCGCCCAGTACCACCTTAGCCTTGCCAAGGCGTATCCTGCGCCACTCGTCGTAGCGCTCTCCTGCGCTCAGGCGACTGTGCAGCAGCGCCACGTTATCCCCGAACCGGCCGGAAAATCGCTGCATAGTCTGCGGTGTAAGGGATATTTCCGGCACCAGCACTATTGCGCCGCCGCCCGCCTCCAACGCCTTTGCTATGGCCTGCATATAAACCTCGGTCTTACCGCTGCCGGTGACCCCGTGCAGCAGCAGCGCCCCCTCGCGCACACACAGGGCCGCCTCTATACCGTCAAGCGCCGCCCGCTGCTCCGCATTGAGGACAAGCGGCGCGGTGGCTTCCGTATGCCTTCCTCCGCCGGGATCGCGGTACACCTCCGCGCCCTGCTCGGCTATAAGCCCTTTGTTGATCAGCGCCCGTATAGCGCCCGCCGCGTTGGGGATAAACGCGCATATATCCCGCGCGCTCATATGCGTATTGGATTCGCTTAACAGCTTTAATACCTCGTATTGCAGCGGCGCTTTAGGCGTACCGTCTTTTTTGAGCATTGCGGCAAGCGCTCCCTCTGCATCCAATCCTTCGGGTATACACAGCGTGCGTATGCGCTTTTCCTTTACGCGGCCGCCGCGAAGCTGTGCGGGTATCATAAGGCGCAGCGCATCCACCAGCAAACAGTGATAGCTTGCCGCTATCCATTTTGCAAGCTCTATCTGCTCAAAAAGCAGTACGCTGTAAGGCTCCAGCGTGCGGATCACCCGCTTAATGCGCACGCCCTGCTCCGCTGTATCGGATAATTCCAGCACGAAGCCCTCGGTCTGCCGGTTGCCCGCTCCAAACGGCACGAGCACCCTTTGCCCGGCCGAAACGTTTAGGTCATCGGGAATCTCGTAGGTAAACAGTCTGTCCACGTTGGCATGGGCTATATCCACAATAACCTTTGCGTACATACCGTCACCTCCTCCAAAAATGCTCCTATAAAAAAGAGGGCGCAGCCCTCATTTTTTCCTTACCTCCGCCAGCCTGTCCAGCAGCCAGTCCGCTATCTGCCGTTTGGTTCGAAGCCCGCTGTGTTCGCAGCCGCCGTCCCGCATGTACAGCGTGATGCGGTTATTGTCCACACCAAAGCCCGCATCTGACGCCGAAACGTCGTTTGCGGCTATCATGTCAAGATTTTTTGCGGTAAGCTTTTTAGCTGCGTTTGCCGCAACGTCGTTGGTCTCGGCGGCAAAGCCTATTAGTATGCGGCCACCCTTTTTTGCGCCCACCGAGGCGAGTATATCCCGCGTGGCCACAAGCTCCAGCGCAAGCGGGCCGCCGTTTTTCTTAATTTTGTTTTCTGCGTACTGCGCCGGCGTAAAATCCGCGGGCGCGGCTGCCATGATAAGCGCATCACACGCTTCAAAGTGCGCGTTTACGGTGTTAAACATATCCGCAGAAGAAACCACCGGTACAAGCTCCACGCCGTACGGAGGCATAAGCGCCACAGGTCCGCTTATCAGCGTAACGTGCGCCCCGCGTTCCTGTGCGGCCTCGGCTATGGCGTATCCCATCCTGCCGGAGGAGCGGTTGGTAACATAACGCACCGGGTCTATTCGCTCCTGCGTTGGGCCGGCGCTCACCAGCAGCTTGACCCCTTCAAGGTCGCGTTTTTCATACAGCGCAGCCATCACACATTCTACAATATGCGCAGGCTCCGCGAGTTTCCCCACACCAACATCGCCGCAGGCCAGCAGACCGGTATCCGGCGTGATAAACGTCGCGCCGCGCGCAGCGAGAGTCTCCATATTCTTTTGTGTGACAGGGTTTTCGTACATTGCGCTGTTCATTGCCGGGGCTATCACAAGCGGTGCGCCCGTCGCCAGCAGAGTGGTCGTCAGCATGTCGTCCGCTACGCCGCTTGCGGCCTTGGCGATAAAATCTGCGCTAGCCGGGGCGACCAAAAACATATCCGCCCGCTTTGCAAGCGCGATGTGCTCCACCTCCCACGGCGTTGAACGGTTGAACATATCGCAGCTTACCGGATTGCCGCTGAGGGTCTCCAGCGTAAGCGGGGTTATGAACTCCGCACCCGCGCGTGTGAGTATAACATGCACATCCACAGCCTGTTTTTTCAGCCTGCTTACTATTTCGCACGCCTTATACGCGGCTATCGAGCCGGTTATGCCCAGCACGACGGTTTTTTTCACCGTTTGTAATCCTCCGGATATACGATGTCCAGCTTGTCGTTATACAGCTCATCCACCGCTACGGATACGGGCCTTCTGTCCCCTACTATCTCGGGTTCAAGCAGAAGCTGGCGTGCGCGCTTGGCGACCACCGTAACCAGCATATAGCGGCAGCCTACCTTGTCCTGCAGCTCGTTGAGCGGCGGTTTGTTCATCATGTCGGGGTTCCTCCTGTTGCGATCTTTTGTATAAAACCGGCACGGCGGGATGCGCGCAGATGCTCCGCGGTGATTATGCTTTGCACCTGCGAGACCGCATCGTCCAGCCTGTCGTTTATCACGATATAATCATACTTTTTTGCGCAGTCCAGCTCCGCATGGGCGCGCTCAAAGCGGCGCTCTATGGCCTTGGGGCTTTCCGTATGCCTGCCCACCAGCCGCGCCTTCAGCGTGGTCAGCGACGGCGGCGCTATAAACACCGTGACCGCCTCCGGGTATTCGCGCATCACATTCATTGCGCCTACAACATCTATATCCAGCGCAACGTCCTCGCCGGCGTCCAGCTGCTCGTAAACGTACTTTTTGGGCGTGCCGTAACGGTTGGTTCCGAACACATTGGTATATTCAAGGAACTCGCCCGCCTCCTCCATGCGCTTAAACTCCTCGTTGGAGATAAAGTAGTAGTGTACCCCGTCGATCTCTCCGGGGCGCGGGGCGCGCGTGGTGGCGGATACCGAAAAACGGATCTGCGGCTCCCGCTTGATAAGCTCTTTGAATATGGTGCCCTTGCCCACGCCGGACGGCCCGCTAATTACTATCAGCAGCCCCTTGGCCGCGCATTGCTGTTGCATCGGAATCATACCCCCCGGAATTATTCGATGTTCTGCACCTGCTCGCGAATCTTTTCAACTTCTGCCTTGCCCGCAATAACAAGCTCGGTTATGGCGGCGTCGTTGGCCTTTGAACCGATGGTGTTAAATTCGCGGTTCATCTCCTGCACGATAAAGTCCAGCTTGCGGCCCGCAGGCTCCTCGCCCTGCATAAGCAAAGTGAACTGCTCCAGATGGCTTCTAAGCCGCACAATCTCCTCGTCGATGCTGGCCTTGTCCGCAAATATCGCCACCTCGGTGGCCAGTCTGCCCTCGTCCACCTCCGCGGCCCCCAGCAGCTTCTTTATGCGTTCGTTCAGCTTTACGCCGTATTCCTCTACCACGGCCGGTGCGCGGGCGGCTATGCTCTCGGTAAGCCCCAGCAGCGCCTCGGCGCGTGCGGTCATGTCCTTTTGCAGCCTTTCTCCCTCCTGCGCGCGCATAACGGCAAGCTCATCCAGCGCAAGCTCTATCGCGTGCTTTGCAAGCTCGCATACCGCCGGACGATCCTCCTCGCTTTCCACGATGCTGGTCACATCCGGCAGTCTGAGCGCGGTGGAAAGCGTGATATCATCCCTAAGCCCAAGGCCTTCATTTGCGTGCCGGGCGGAGGAAATGTATTCTGACAGCAGCGTCGCGTCTATTTCCACGTTTCGGGCGTCCTCACGCGAGTTGCGGTAGTTCGCGTATACGTCGAGATGGCCACGCGCCACACGGGCGGCTATCACCGTACGCAGTGTATCCTCTATAAAGCCCACATGCCGCGGCATACGGTAGCTTACATCGAGGTAGCGGTGGTTCACGCTTTTTATCTCGAATGTGATCTCCCGTCCGTCCGCGCTGCAAACGCCGCGCCCGAAGCCCGTCATGCTGTTTATCAAGGTATGTCCACCTCTTTCTTTGCGTTAAGCTATATTATAGCACAGCCTGTCACCATAAATAAATCATCTGTGCGAAACATGGCTAAAAAAGTTTATAAAGCTCGTCCGCACCCGGCGGAGCCACCTGCGCGCCGTCACACAGCACATCCGCTCCCGCAGCCGTTGCGCGTCCTATTACCGCAGCCTTGATACCCAGGGCTCCAAGCCCCTCCACAAGCGCCCTGCCGTCTGCGCAGGCGATCAGCATACAGCCGCTGGACAGCAGGCGGTATTCGTTCAGCCCCAGCACGGCACATATGCGCTTTGTAACATCATGAACGGGGATATCGGATTTTTTCAGCTCCGCTCCGCAGCCGGACGCATACGCCATCTCCCACACGGCGCCCAGTACGCCGCCCTCGGTAACATCGTGCATTGCGGCAGCGCCATGCTCTGCGGCATACAGGCCCTCCTTAACCACGCTCAGCTCACCGTAAAAGCCCCGGGCAATATCCAGCTCGTCAGCGGTTATCCCTCCCTGAGCAAGCCTCGGCGCAAAGTCTGAGGCGATTATCGCCGTACCCTCCAGTCCCGCATTCTTGGTAAGTACTATATCGTCACCCGGGCGCATTCCTGCGGAGGTGATTATGCCGTCTCGCTTCACGCGGGCAAGCACCGTGCCGCAGGTGACCATACGGGTGACAGCATCAGTCACCTCGGTATGTCCGCCTATTATCTCTATGTTGGCCTGCTCGGCGGCAAGCGCAAGCTCGTCCGCCACGCGCCCTATCTGCTCCTCTGAAGCGTCAGGCGGCGCAAGCAGCGTGACCAGCATACCCAAGGGTTCCGCGCCCGCGGCCGCCGCATCGTTGCAGCACACATGCACGGTAAGCGCGCCTATGTTATCCCCCGCGGAGGTTATAGGGTCCGTCGACAGCACCGCAAGCTGCCCTTCGGTATCCACCGCGGCACAGTCCACGCCTACGCTGGGCGAGCACACGACCTCGGCCCGCCGGTGCGTGAATTTATCCAGTATAAGGGATTGCAGTTGGTCGTTGTCGAGTTTTCCAAGCCTCATTGGTTTTCTCCGATCAGTTCAAAAAATTCATTCTCGTCCAATATGCGCACGCCGAGCTGATTCGCCTTGTCCAGCTTGCTGCCGGCGTTTTCCCCGGCGAGCACATAGTCGGTATTCTTGCTTACGCTGCCCGCGGCCTTGCCGCCCAGCTTATCGATAAGCGCCTCAGCCTCCCGCCTGCCCATGCGGGTAAGCGTGCCGGTAACCACCACGGTCTTGCCTGCAAGCGGCGAATCCGCCGCCCCCGCCGCCTCGGCCGCTGGGGAAACTCCGTGCGCAAGCAGCCGGTCTATCTGGGCAGCTATCGACGGATCGCCGAAAAAATCCAATATACCGTTTGCCACTATTTCCCCCACGTCCGGCACGGCGACCAAGGCGTCATACTCCGAGGAGCGCACGGCTGCCAGCGTACCGAAACGCTTCGAAAGGTCGCGCGCGGTCTTTGCGCCGACATTGGGGATGCCTATTGCAAACAAAAAAGCCGACAGCGGCCGGGATTTGGACTTTTCCAGTTCGTTAAGCAGATTTTCTGTCTTTTTTTCGCCAAAGCCGGGCAGCGCCACGCAATCCTGCGCCTTCAGCTCGTACAGCTCCGGTATGCTGGAAAGTCCCAGCGTATCCACCAGCATCGCGGCGGTCTTTTCGGAAAAGGTCTCTATATCCATCGCGTCGCGCGAAGCATAGTGCGCAAGCCTTGCGGCTATCTGCGGCTTGCAGGAAAGCGAATTGGTGCAATAAATATGCGCGCCGCGCCGTTCTACATGCGCGCCGCAGGCAGGGCAGCGCGCCAGCAGCTCTATATCGCGCTCCGGCACGTCTCCAGGCACGGCGGATAGTATCTCGGGTATAACGTCGTTGCTCCGGCGTATAAACACGGTAGAGCCAATGCCAACCTGTTTTCTGTTTATATCGTCCCAGTTGTTAAGCGTAGCGTGGCGTATGGTAGCCCCAGCAAGCTCCACGGGATCAAAGCTCGCGCGCGGGGTGAGCTTGCCCGTCCTGCCTACCTCCCAGGTTACGTCGCGTATCACGGTCGTGGTCTCCTCGGCTGCGAATTTGAACGCCATTGCCCAGCGTGGAAACCTGTCCGTCGCGCCCAGCGCCGCGCGGGTGGCGATATCGTCTATCTTTACCACCATGCCGTCGATGAGGAAGTCCAGCTCCTCGCGATGCGTCTCGGCCTGCTGTATATCGGCATATATCGCCGCAATGTCCGTTTCCGTGCGCAGGTATGGGCTTACGCTAAAGCCGTTTTCCTTCAAAAACTCCAGCATCTGCCTGTGATTTGCCAGCGCTTTACCCTCTATATAGCCCACATTGTAGCAGAAGCAATCCAGCCGCCGCTTTGCAGTAACCTGCGGGTCGAGATTGCGCAAAGCCCCCGCCGCTGCGTTTCGCGCGTTTTTCAGAGGTTCGCTGCCGGCTTTATTCAGCGCGTCCAGCACGGAAAGGCGCATATAGCATTCCCCCTGCACCTCCATAACGCCCTCGAAGGGTATTGCAAGCGGCACGCTGCGTATGGTCTTGACCTGCTCTATTATGCGCTCGCCGGTAACGCCGTTGCCCCGCGTGGCGGCGTCGGTCAACCTGCCGCCGCGGTAGGTAAGGTTTATAGTAAGCCCGTCGAACTTATACTCCAGTGTATATCGAAGCGGCGGCAACGAGCCCCCTGCCGCATTTGTCTCGGCGCGCAGGCGCTCCGCCCGCTGTGCCCAGTCGGCCAGCGCAGACTCCGTGCGCACCTTGTCCAGGCTCCACAGCCGCGCTATATGCTCATGCGGCTCAAACGCCGTAAGCGGTTCCCCTCCCACCCTCTGCGTAGGAGAGTCCGGCAGTACCGTGCCCGTACTGCTTTCCAGCTCTTGCAATTCGTCAAACAGCGCATCGTACTCCGCATCGCTTATGCGCGGGGCGTCCAGCACATAATAATCGCGCGCGTACGCGTTGAGCATATCCACCAGCTGCCTTATGCGCTCCTGCATCAGCTTTCCTCCGTATCCGTGCCGTCCAGCACCGTTATCGGCGCATATGCCGCCGCAAAGCGCTTTACGCCCGCTGAATCAAAATCTATCGTGGCCATCATTGCAGCGCCCGTGCCGCTTACCTCGAGCACTACGCCGGTGCCGAATTTCTCGTGTTTTACGCGCTGCATGGGGCTAAGCTGCTTTGCTTCCGCCGTCTTGGGCTGCACAGCGGGCCGCGCGGGCTGCTTTGAGCCGAAGCCGGTGTGCATACCCACGTTAAAGGAAGCCGGCGTATACTTCGCCGCCTCCCTTGGGCTGGTATATACCGGGGCCACTCCGCTTATGTCCAGCAGCTCCTCCGGGATCTCCTCCACAAAACGGGACTGGCGGTTATAGCTGTAATCGCCAAAGAGCATACGCTCCCGCGCGTTTATCAGATACAGCCGTTTCCGCGCGCGGGTAATGCCCACATAGCACAGTCTGCGCTCCTCCTCCATAGCGGAAAGTGAAAGGTCGCTGCGCGCGCGCGCGGTGGGAAATATGTTTTCCTCCATGCCGGTGATGAACACCGTATCGAATTCCAGCCCCTTGGCGCTGTGCAGCGTCATCAGCGACACCGCGCCGTTTTCCTCCTGCATGGCGTCTATATCGCTTACCAGCGCCACGTTTTCCAAAAACAGCTGCAGCGCATCCGCGTCCTCCGGAAGACCGTATTCAATTTCCTTTATATTGCCCACAAGCTCGCGTATGTTCTCAAGGCGCGAGTCAAGATCGTTCTTTTTGTTGTCCTGCGCAAGATGCTTTTCGTATTCCAGTGCGGACATAAGCCACCCCACGAACCCGGACAGCGGCATGGTGCCGCATGTGGCTATAAACTCGCTCATGCTCTCGGCAAAAGGCGCAAGCTTTTTATTCAGCTTATCCGAAAGGCCGCCCGTGATCACCGTCATCAGCATGGACATGCCGGATTCCCGCGCCGCCGCGCCTATTTCGCCTACGGTAACGTCGCCAATGCCCCGGCGCGGCACGTTGACTATGCGCATGAACGCCACATCGTCGTTAGGGTTATATATAAGGCGCAGATACGCCATTATGTCCTTTATCTCACGCCGCTCGTAGAAGCGCTGGCCGCCGTACACCTTGTACGGTATGCCATAGTTCATCAGCGTACCCTCTATAACACGGCTCTGCGCGTTCATTCGGTACAGCACGGCGTAGTCCCCGTAGGAGCCGCCTCCGCGCACCCCGTCCAGCACCCGCCCCGCTAAAAACGCAGCTTCATCGCGCTCGTTTGCGGCGTTGTACAGCGTTACCTTATCGCCGCCCCTGTCGCTTGTCCAAAGTGTTTTCTTCTTGCGGCCACGGTTGTTGCTGATCACGGCGTTGGCCGCGTCCAGTATGCAGGCGGTGGAGCGGTAGTTCTGCTCCAGACGCACCACCTTCGCGCCGGGAAAATCCTTTTCAAAATCCAGTATGTTTCTTATATCCGCGCCGCGCCAGCCGTATATGCTTTGGTCATCGTCACCCACCACGCATATGTTGCCGTGCCCGCCGCACAAAAGCCTTGATAGCCGGTACTGCGTCACGTTGGTGTCCTGATACTCGTCTATCAGCACATAGCGAAAGCGGCTGCGGTACTTCTCCAGCACGTCCGGGCACTCCGAAAACAGCTTTACGGCGTTTAGCAGCAGATCGTCAAAATCCATCGCCCGGTTTTCCGCAAGGCGCTTTTGGTACAGCTTATATATACGCTGCACATTCTCGTCCGCGTATGTTTCGCTTAGAAAGGCCAGCGGATCCTCAGAGCGGTTCTTCGCCTCGCTTATACGCTCCTTTATGGAGCGCTTGGGCATCTCCTTTTCGTCCAGCCCCAGCGTCTTAATTATTTCGGATATTACGCTCATCTGGTCGCCGTCGTCATATATGACGAAGCGGCGGTCGCAGCCGATATGCTCCGCCTCCATGCGCAGTATGCGCACACAGCAGGAGTGGAAGGTCATCACCCACATATCGGATGCGGCGCAGCCCACCAGCTGCTCGGTGCGCTCGCGCATCTCGCCGGCGGCCTTATTCGTAAATGTAAGGGCCAAAACATTGCGCGGGCTTACGCCGTGCTCTATAAGGTTGGCTATGCGATATGTAAGCACGCGGGTCTTGCCGCTTCCCGCGCCCGCAAGCACAAGCAGCGGCCCGTCCAAGCATTCCACAGCCTCGCGCTGCCTGTCGTTGAGTACCGAAAGATCCATTTTCACCGCCTGTTAGATGATATAATCCTTATTGCTATTATATCATCCAAACCGCCGCCGCTCAACACATGGCGCATGTATGATGATATGATATTCATCAGCGTTTTTTATCGTACAGCTCCATAAGCGCATCGCTTGTAGCTATCACGTCCACACCAAGGTTCAGCACATCCTTGATTATCACCTCGCCCGCCGCGACCGGGCGGGTCACAGTTATGCGCGAGAGCGCGCGCATAACGTCCAGCATACGCGCCTTGGGAATCTCGCCGGATGTCCGGACGCTCAGCACAGGCACATCGGGATATTCGGTACGCACGGTTGCCGTAAGCGTGCGCATTGGGGCTGTAAGCTCGGCGCGCGCAAAATCCGCGCCGCGCGCGCAGCGGTTTCCAACAACTGTCACGCCGCTTTCTGTAAGCTCCGCGGTCAGCTCGCAGCCGTTGGGACAAACTATACATACGAGATTTTGCTTCATCTTCTCTCCTCCGCATATGCAGCCGCGGCCGCACCCGCCGTTTCGCCGTTTACGGAAACGTTGTCCACCAGATCGAACACATGCAGCGCGTTGCCGCAGCAGAACACGCCGGGAAGCTCACTCATGCAGTCGTCGCCGCATACCGGGCCGTGCGTGGCCGGATCCAGCCGTATGCCAAGCGACTCGGCCAACTCGTTTTCAGGTATAAGGCCTACGGAAAGTATCAGCCCGTCGCACTCAATTATGTTTTCGCTGCCCCGTATTGGCTTAAGCGATCCATCCACCCGCGCAGTTTCCACGGCGGTAAGCCGCTCCGTACCGAATACGCGCGTAACGGTATGATTGAGGTACAGCGGTATGTCAAAATCATACAGGCACTGATGCAGATTGCGCGCCAGTCCCCCGGGCTTGCTCTGCGCTTCGTATACGCCCAGCACCTTCGCGCCCTCCAGCGTGAGCCGCCGCGCCATGATAAGCCCTATGTCCCCGCTGCCCAGTATCACGCAGCGCTTTACCGGCATAAGGCCCATAAGGTTTACCAAATGCTGCGCCGTGCCCGCCGTGTATATGCCAGAAGGCCGCGTGCCGTGTATGGATACCTGCTTTGCTGTGCGCTCGCGGCAGCCGGTGGCCAGCACCAAAGCGCGCGTGGAGTATGCGCTTACGCCTCCCGCGCTGACCGTGCTAAGGGAAAACCCGCTATTCTCTGCGCATATATTGGTAACAAAGGTCTGCACCGCCGCCGGTATACAAAGCTTGCTAAACCTTGTGATATACCGCTGCGCGTATTCGGGGCCGGACAGCTTTTCACCGTAGCGCAGCAGTCCAAAGCCGTCGTGTATGCACTGCTTCAATATGCCGCCCAGCCGCGCCTCGCGCTCAATAAGCAGCACTTCAGCCCCGCGCTCCTTTGCGGCGATGGCGGCGGCAAGGCCGGCCGGGCCTCCGCCTATTACGATCACGTCAAAGCTGTTCATGGTACAGCTCCTCTTTTATGCCGTAGGTCAGCACAGCGCCGTCATACCCCTTTTTTACCTCGCTTATGGGTATCCCCAGGTGCGCCGCGATTATCCGCATCACCAGCGGCGCGCAGAAACCGCCCTGGCAACGCCCCATGCCGGGGCGCACGCGCTTTTTTATGCCGTCCAGCGTAGGTACGCATATGGGGGAGTTGAGCGCGTCGATTATCTCGCCGCGGCTTATCTGCTCGCACCGGCAGACTATCACGCCATAGTCGGGGTTTTCCGCAATGAGCCTTGCACGCGCCGCGTCGTCCATATCACGCAAAACCGGTATGCCGCAGCGTTTCGGAGAAAACTCTGTGTTCTGCTCCACTGGCCGGCTCTCACGCAGGATATCCGCCGCCATGCGCGCCACATCCACAGCCACGGCGGGCGCGGTGGTCAGCCCCGGGCTTTGTATGCCCGCGCAGTGTATGAGATTTTTGGTGTTCCGTCCGCGCTCTATTATGAAATCCTCCTCGAACGTACACGCGCGCACCCCTGTAAAGTACGTAATTATATCCCTTTTGCTGAGCTCGGGCGCAGTCTGCTCCTGCTTGGAAAATACCTGTGCAATGCTTGAAGCCTCGGTGGCAAAGTTCTCCTTGTACGGCGTTTCCACGGCGTTGGGGCCGACAAGCAAATTGTCGTGCACGGTATGCACTATGCCGCCGCCCTTGCTGTGCCCGGGCGTTTTTTTAAGCCGCTTTATCGACGCTATGCCCTTCACCATGCCGCCGGTTTTTTTATCCAGAATGGAGTTTGTGCCGCGCCGCGGGTGTATGGAATAGAACCTGTCCTGCGCCATGCGCGCCACATCCTCTGAAAATGTGCCGGCCGCGTTTATCAAAAGTTTCGGGTATATGTCGCCGCGGTTTGTATGCACCGTGCGTATCTCGCCCGATTCCACCTCCATTTTGGTTACAGCCGTATTAAGCATCACACGCGCGCCGTTTTGCACGGCGTTTTCCGCATACGCTATGGTAAGCCCGTACGGGCATACGCTGCCGGCAGACGGATTGTATATTGCAAACCTGAACCCGGGATTAAGCCCCGGTTCGGCTCGCTTTAGTCTTTTTGCGCCTATCAGCCGCGTATCCTTAACGCCTATCAGTCTCCGCTGCACACAAAACGCCCACGCCACAGGCAGCAGCCAGCCGTCCGTAAAGCCCACATACTGCCCGTGCCGTTCAAACGGTACGTCCAGCTCCTTGCAGACTTCATCCATCATTGCATTGCCGCGCAGCACGTATTTCTGTTTAAGCGTACCGCAGCCCAGATCCACGCCCGGATGCACCTCGCCATCGTTTCGGCCCGACGCCTGCATAGCGAGATCCGGCTCCTTGTCCACCAGCAGTACGCTGAGCTTATAGCGCATGAGCTCGCGGGCGATACTTGCGCCGGAAATTCCGCCGCCGATTATCATTACGTCGGGCGAGGCGCCCTCTAACGCTTCGTCGCGCACGGACGGCACGTGCATTGGCGGAAGTCTAAGCCCGTCCACGGCTATATCATTAACAACATGATACCGCCGTTTTTTATCCACGGCCATATAGCAGGCGGCTACCGCGTCCTCCCAGCATGAAACATGCCCGCGCAGCGTCATAACGCCGTTTGCCAGCGTGGCCTCGATGTTTTTAAAGCGTTTTTTCAGCTTTTTATTAAGGTGTTTTATGTTCATATATCATACGGCCCCCGTGTATTGTCCCTTGCGTCCCGGCATTTATTGTATCGCGGATCTGCACGGTTTTCAACCGCCGCGTCAGACGGCCGCATATTGAAAACCTCAGTCGGCTGTGCTATTCTTTTTATATGAATGATATAAAGCTGATACTCGCCTCCGGCTCCCCGCGCCGGCGCGAGATGATGGAGCTGGTGGGGTACGATTATGAGATAGTGGTCTCCGACGCGGATGAGAACGTGCCGGAGTGCGAGCCTGCGCGCTATGTAGAGCAGCTTGCGCGGCGCAAGGCGCAGGCGGTGTTTGAAAAGCACCCGGACTGCTGTGTCGTCGGCGCGGACACGATAGTGCTTATCGACGGCACGATCATCGGCAAGCCCAAGGACCGTAACGACGCATACCGCATACTCCGCACGCTGTCCGGCCGGATGCACACGGTATACACCGGCGTGGCGGTACTCTCCCCCACCGGCGAGCAGATGTTTTCCGACACCACGGACGTGACCTTCATGCCGCTTGCGGATTCTGAGATATGGCGCTACATAGATTCCGGCGAACCCATGGACAAGGCCGGCGCATACGGCATACAGGGGCTGGGCGCGGTGCTGGTAAGGCGCGTGGACGGCTGCTATTTCACAGTTATAGGTATGCCGCTGCCCCGGCTGTATCAGGCGCTTAAACTATGCGGCATACTGCCGCGCGCCATGAGTGCGGAATAACGTAATATGATGATAAATAATAAAATCGGAGCCGCGCTGATGCGCGGCTCCCAGTCTGTCGATAAACCCCGGGATTATTAAGGGCCGCAGCCTTTAATGTAAAATCCGGCCTGACGGCAGGTGCGTCAGACCGGAAGGAAAATCGCAGATTTTCCCTGCTCCTCTCAGTCTTTGCCGCCCGGGAGCCTAAAGGCACAGCCTGTAGGCGAGAGGCAAAGACTGCAAGCTCGAAAAAGTCAATATTGACTTTTTCGGCAGTCTCGGAGCCGCGCTGGTGCGCGGCTCCCTTTGTTCTTACGCCCAGGGATTGCTGCTTTCCGGCTGGCGTATGCCTACCAGCAGCGATTGCTCCCACAGATACCACCTGCCGTCCTTGGCCAGCCGCAGCGTTACCGGACGCGGAGAGTCCGCGCCGCCCGAAGCGATATAGAGCTTTGCAATTCCCTGCTCCATGTATGAATATATGGTCTCGCTCACGTTGACCGCATACGGCTGAGCAGGAGCATAGTCGTTGCCCGGCACGGCGCCAGCCAAATAGGAGCGCGGAATATAGTCGCTGTCGCGGAACCGGTCTGCGATAAACTGTTTATCGATACCGTTGAGCGGGCGCGGCCCGCGCAGAAAGTCCAGCATTTGGAGCGACGCGGCCTTATCGGCCGGATATGCGCACAGCGCAGCCACCGTCATAGCCGCCGTATCAAACGGCGTGGAAAGCGCGGCCTGAGGCAGCGCCTTAAATTCGTCTATCGTTTTCGGGAGGCTCCGCAACACTATTGTTTCGTTTTTCGGTATCATATTAAACTAATCTCCTTATCTGCTGAATGGTGCAACGCCATTATACCATACCCGTGCGAATATCACATCCGCATCCATTATACCTTTCCTGCACCCCCATACTATCCAATGTGTTTAACAAATCTACAGCAATCAATCTGCGACTCGCCGTGCGCTGAAAGCATTGCATTCCCGTTTTATCTGCCGGCAACAGCGCTCTTTTGTCAGCGCAGCAGAACCGCGGACGCATATATATCATAGAATAAATGTATGACGCTGTGTGTAATTACGCAGCACTGAATGAGGCAAAAAATGATAGTTAAATTCCTTCAATACTTAAAAGAGCAGTTGGATAATCACAGTATATATGTATAGGGCGCGCAGGGAGAAAAGTCGCCGGTTATCACAGAAAGTTGGATCAGGAAGCGTGAAACCTCGGAGCGGAACGCACAGCGCGCCATTGCCTACTGGCAAAAGCAGGTGCAGGCTGGTTATGGCGAGGTGCTGCGCGCGTTCGACTGCTCCGGACTGGGCGTGTACTTTTTTTTAAGCCAAGGCCTGATCGGCTCCGACATGAGCGCTGATTCCTTAATGAAAAAATGCACGCTTGTCGAATATAGCGAGCTGCGTCCCGGAGATTTTGTGTTTTTAGTAAACAGTGCCGGTCGTGCGCATCACATAGGATATGTTTTTGATGACAATCTCAACGTGGTCGAAGCAAAGGGGCGGGACTCCGGTGTTGTCACAAGCCCGTTTAGTGGCTGGGATGTATACGGAAGGCCGCAGTTTTTTCGTGATGAAAGCGATGAACAGAAAAACCGTATGCTAATCTAAAAACGGTATATGCGCGGAAACGATGTGATGCTGCAAATAGTGGCGAAAATCCGAGTCCCTTTACCCGCAGACGCTGGGGCAGCGTCTGCGCCAGCCCGGGGAACTAGAAAACAGTTCGCTGGACTGTTTTTTGCCGCTGCGGCCGCCGTTCCCTTCGAGTCCCTCTTACTACAGCCAATAAAAAAGCCCCCCTGCGGGGGTTTTTTTATTGGAGCGGGTAAAGGGACTCGCCCGCAGACGCTGGGGCAGCGTCTGCGCCAGCCCGGGGAACTAAAAAACAGTTCGCTGGACTGTTTTTTGCCGCTGCGGCCGCCGTTCCCTTCGAGTCC
>CAZXRQ010000022.1:0-19056 GCA_964642795.1 uncultured Oscillospiraceae bacterium
TTTTACATTAAGGGCTGCGGCCCTTAATAATCCCGGGGTTTATCGACAGACTGAGCCCCCGCTTATTAGCGGGGGCTTTGATTCATGTTATTTATGCTGTCCGTCATCGCAGGTCATCCTCGCTGATGGATTCCAGCCAATCCACGGCTTCGCCGACTACGCGCCTAATAACGCTTTCGTCAAACGGTGAGCCTATGCCGGCCGCAGCAACTATATCGTTCAGTGAGCCGCGGCCGCCTATATCGCATATAGCCAGGTAACGCTGGAAGGCGTCGTAGGTGTCTTCCCGGCTGAGCGCCCAAAACTGGAAGGCACATATGAATGCAATGGAATAATCGAGGTAATAAAACGGCGATGAGAATATGTGCCCCTGCCGCACCCAGTACCCGCCTGAAGCCAAAAACGGCGACTCGCAATAGTCCAGCCACGGCTGGTATTTTTTATCCAGACTGCGCCACAGCTCACGGCGCTCGGCGGACGTCATTTCCGGGGTGGAATAGACAGCCTCCTGAAACTCATCCACAGCGGCCTGATAGGGGAGCGCCAACAGTCCGCCAGACAGCTGCATAAACTCGAGCTTAAGAGTATCCTTACCGAAGAACAGCTTCATCCACGGCCATGTAAGATACTCCATGGTGGTAGAGTGTATTTCGCAGGCGTCGTTGGCGGGGAACACGCAATCCGGCATTATTGGCTGCTTTACCGTGCGGAAAAGTTGAAATGCATGACCAAGCTCATGCGTCAAAATGCCAATATCGTCGCTGCTGCCGTTCGAATTGGCAAATACATACGGGTAGTTATACTCCGGCAGCAGGTCGCAGTAGGCGCTGGCGGCCTTGCCGTGGCGGGAGGGAAGGTCATATGCTTCGCGCTCGCACATAGCATCTATAAACTCGCCCGTTTCGGGCGACAGCTCGTGATACATTTGACTTGCAAGCGCAAGCTGATCCTTTAGCGTGCCGCGCGACTTGGGATTGCCGCCGGGGAAAGAGGCGTATTTGTCATAATGGCGCGGAGCGGTTATGCCAAGGCGCGCGGCCTGCCGTGCGCTATGATTTGCAGCCGCGGGGCAGACATATGTATGTATGGCGGTTCGAAATCTGCCGGCCTCAGCAGGTGTAAACGAGCGGCAGAGGCGGGCATATGCAAGCTCTGTAAAGGAGGGAAAGCCAAGCTCGCGCGCTATGCGTGTACGGAGCTTTACAAGCTCGTCGTATACGCCTTCGATTTTATTTGCGTGCCGTTCGTAAAAGCCGAAAAGTGCATCGGCAGCGCGCTTGCGCCGGTCGCGCTCCGCGGATTCCATCAGCGCCCAAAAGTCGTCTACGGTACGCAGCTTGCCTTCAAAACTTACTTCCGCGGATGCTATAAGGTGCTCGTAGCGCGAAATCAGCGCGTTTTCCTGCTGCAGCAAAGGCAATACCTTGTCGTCGTAGGTGGACGCCAGCTGTGCGTAGGTGGCGCTGGTAGCCGCGCCAAAATGCGCGTCAAGCTCGTTTACATACGGCGACGCAATATACGCACGTTGAAATGCTGCGATACAGCCGTCTATAACCGGAAGCTGTCCGTCCCAAAAGTCGCGTTCCGCAGCATATAGCTTATCATGAACATTGCAGTCGCAGCGGTAATGCGCAAGTGTGGCCATGCAAGCGACATGGTTTCTTACCCTGTTGAACTCCGCGGCGCAATCCAGCGCGTCGGCTGCATTTTTGGCCACTGCAAAGCGCGCCGTGATGCCGTTCAGCTCGGCGCAGGCGTCGGATACGGAGGGCCTTTCGTATTTGATCTCTGATAGCTTAAGCATTATTTAACAACACGGCACATAACGGCGTACCGGCCGACAAATACAGTTACCGAAAGGTTGTGAACGCGGCTTGGCGGCGCTGCAGAACCGTGCGGTGTAGAGAAAAGACGTATAAACAGATCACATATACGCATAAACCGGGCAACACTACATATAGTATAATAACATATTTACTATATAATAAAAATGATGTTTTGAGGATGGTAAGAAAGCGCAGCGGTATGAAAAACAAGAGAATTGACAATAGTTCACATTAAATTAAAACTACGCTGCATCGAACAGTGGTATAATACAGCATAGAAAACAGTACCCATATGGGAGGAGCGAAACAAATAATGAAAAAGACCTTAGTTCTGCTGTTGGCAGCCATAATGATATTTGGAGCGGCTGGAACGGCGCTGGCTATAGACGCCGGCGAGGAACGCGTAACCATAGGCGCGAATTTGGATGACTCGCAGATCACACAGATTTATGCTGACTTTGGCCTTACTCGCGGTTCCGTCACTGAGCTTATCGTTACCAATGCCGACGAGCGCGAATACCTTGAAGGGCTGGTGCCGGATGAGAAGATCGGGCATGTGGCACTTTCCTGCGTGTATATCAAAACGCTGGAAGCGGGAAGCGGGCTGCATATATCGACCAACAATATCAACTGGTGTACCTCGGAGATGTACATAAACGCCCTGACCACAGCTGGCATATCCGATGCGCAGGTAATGGTCAGCGCGCCTTGGCCGGTATCCGGAACCGCGGCGCTTACGGGTATTTACAAGGCATACGAGGATATAACCGGCATACAGCTTTCAGAGCTTGCCAAGACGATAGGTGCAGAGGAGCTTGTGCTTACCGGCGAGCTGGCCGAGTATATCGGCAGCGAGGATGCGACCGAGCTAATAAACGAGCTTAAAAAAATACTTGACCAAACCCAGAACATGACCGATGCAGAGGTCTTAGATGAGATCAGAAGGCTGGAGGGGCAGTATAGCGTTGAGCTTACCGAGGCACAGGAAAAGCAGGTGCTGAGCCTGTGCCGCCAGCTGGAAAAACTGGACGTAGACGAGCTCAAGACCAAGCTTATCGACATTACCGAGACCGTACAGGCCGCAAGTGCAGCCAAGCAAAAGCTGGACAATTTTGGAGAAAACGTCAAGAGCTTTTTTGGCTCCATCGGCAACTTCTTTACAAACCTATTTGGCGGCAAAGAGGAGTAATCTAATCCAACTGCTTTATGTAAAAAGGCTCACGGCCGTGTCAAACTGAAATCCGCGGAGCGGACAATGAGTAAATAGACCTCCTGTCGCAGGATGAATGCGACAGGAGGTCTTTGTATGGGGGCTCGACTGAAAAGCCTTATTGTCTAAGGTGCCCAAAATGAAGGTATAAGGTTATACTTTATATGCTTCTGCAATTATCAGCGCACACAGCTCAAAAATACTGACGCCGCTAGAGCTGCGTCGTCAGTTATGCGTTATTCATACAGCGAACACAGCAGTTCAAATGCGCTGAAATAATCCACGGGCATGTGGTATTCACTTCCAGAATACCCTGTGAAGCTGGGGGGTGGGTCATTGGATATGCTGCCAATACAGCCTAAGGGTTCGCCGGTCTCAAAATCGTATGCGCACAGGTAGGTAACGGTGCTGTATGCCTTGGCGGTGGCGTTGCCGCTGGTATATGTGCCATAGAATACGTCGCGCGAATCAAGCAGCAGCAATATGTCGATATCCTCCACTGATGCGGGTATGACGGAGTCGGGAAGCGACAGTCGCTCATCTAAAGCGCCATACCATGCGGTCAGCATGGACGGGAGTGCTACAAGGTCGTCCGAGCCGCCGACATATACCGGGAGTATTTTGCCGTCAGGCGGGGCGATCAAGGACTGTGCAGTATCCATTTCAGCATACCGTGCCACATCAAAGCGCGCGTCAGCTGTAATGAGGGCATACATCAGTTCAAACTTAATGCTGCTTTGTCCGGTTGCGGCGCCGGTCATGCAGGTCCGGACGGCATTCAGCTCTGTAAGCAATGCGTTCGCATCCTCTGCAAGCAGGAGCTTATTCAAAAATGCCGCATATATGCTGCTTCCGTCTGTGGCGACGTCCAACGCTCCGGCCGCAACGGCCTCATCTACGAGGGCTATGCCGTCCGCAATGTCGAGGCAGGGGATCACCGCTGCAAGCAGTCCGTCTATTTCCACGCCAAGCTCTAAACCGCGGTGGATGATAGGTGCAGCCTCGGCTTCGGTGCAGCTTTCGGCTATAGCGGAGCAGAGCGCGTCAATTTCGTAACCGCCGGGCAGGGCGCTTGCCACCGCGGGATTGGGGTCGGTCATTATCGCCTCCAGCGCGGCGATGGCTCCGCCGCTTCCGCGTATGGCGTATGCGGCGATCAGCTCGATATAGGAGGGGTGGCTGGCAAACGCTTCAGAGTATTCTTCGGTATTTACGCTGCGCATCAGCAGCTTGTACAGCGATAGCAGCTCGGCGTCGTCCGCGCACTGCTTTTTTAGTGCGAGTACGCCAAGGTAGCAATCCGCAAGCGCCTGTTCATCCAGCGTGCCGCCGTCGATGAGCCAAACGGACGCTGCAACGCGGTCCAAAATGGCTTCGGAATCGTCAGCGGCGATTGCAGCGGCGTATTGTTCCATCTTCCAGCCGCATTTGCCGGGAGCGTATTCTTCCGCCGCCGCTTCGAATCCGTTGGAAAGCGCGATGGAAATGTATCTGCGCAGGTCGGAATCATCGTATTCTGCCGGGAACTCGTCGGACGGCTCGTAAGCGTGCAGCAGCTCCTGCCAGTTATCCGGGATGTATTTATCGTTGCCGTTGCGGGTAAATACGATGTCCATTATGCCAAAGTTGACCTTGCCGGCTCCATCCATGTTGTTAGGTGTAACATAGCACAGATAGCCTAAGGCGTATTCTTCGTTAAGCTCAACTATCTCTAGATAGTAGCCGCCGCGCTCAATGAAATCGATACCGTCATCCGGACGCATCTCTGCGCTCGCGGCTTGGATATTGCCACGGAACGAAGGCGTTATTGCGGCGGCGCCTTCCGGATAGTCTACACCCTCGATGTAGTGCGCATCGTTTGCGTCCATATCAAACTCAAAGTCGTAGGCGTTGGGCACTTCCGGGTTGTAGATGAAGGAAACCTCTATCTCATCTACGCGCTCACAGGAGGCAGTCCCCTTAAACTTGACGTGCTTGCCACAGCCGCCAAGCGTAAGCGAACCGGCCGCGATCAGCAGCGCCAGAAGTGCACACAGAGCCCTTTTCATAATATGATAACTCCTCTATTTTGCAATCAGTCGTCCACGTCGAATGCTTCAAGCTTGCTCTTGGGGGCGTCGGGCTTGCTGTCGCCGTGCTTGGCGAAGCATATGGGGAATATCGCCGCTATGACCATTATCGCCGCATACGGGAACAGCGTGTTGTAGCCAAAAAACTGTATTAGATAGCCGGACAGCGTGGGGGTTATCACCTGCGCCGCCATGGAACAGGTGTAGTAGTAGCCCGTATACTTTCCGACGTTTCCCACGCGGCTAATCTCCCATACCATCGGGAAGGTGTTTACAGTTACGGCCGCCTGCGCAAAGCCCACCAGTATGAACATCGGGTAGAGCCATATGGAGTAATTGCGCGCGCAAAGAGCCGCAAATACAAAGCACGCGACTGCCGTGCCGAGGCCAATTTGTATCATCCGTTTGCGGCCTATGCGGGAGGATATCATGCCTATGGGCAGGTAGGATATCACGGCCGCGACCGTGGCAACAAGCAGACAGGTGGAGGCCTTGTCCAGCCCATCCGTCCACATATGCGTGGCGTATTTGGTAAATGCGGTGGTAACGGCGTTGTAGCCCATGAACCACAGCGCTATCGTGGCGAGTATGAGTATAAGGCTTTTTAGCACGTCGGGCGGCAGCTTTTCCTTGCCGTTTTCCTCTATTGCTTTGCCTTGATCCTCATCCTCGGTCACGCCGTAGTTGATGTCCTTCATCTGCTGTACAAGCTTGCGCTCCGGTATAGTCAGCAGCAGTATCACTATGGCCGCAACCATAAGCGCGGCTACTGCGAGGAATAGATAAAGATAGTTTGCCTTGCCGTCTGCGGCGTACTGTACGGCGATTTTAACCATAAGCAGCGTATATACGCCGCCGAATGCGCCCATTAGGTTGATCACCGCATTACCCTTTGAGCGGAGCGGTTTAGGCGTAACGTCCGCCATAAGCGCTACGGCAGGGGCGCGGTATATGCCCATTGCAACAAGCAGCATACCCAGCACTACCAGAAAAATGAATATCGATGTACTGGGCGACCATACGCCGTAGCTGTTTGCAAGCAGCGGAAGCGCCATCATGAGTACTACCGCTATGCCGGTGCCTACGGCTACAAAAGGAAGCCTGCGGCCTTTTTTATCCGACAGTGCGCCAAACCATGGCAAAAGAAACAGCGCCAGTATATTGTCTATGGACATAATAAAGCCTGCGGGGCCGTCCTTTACGCCATATGTATCGCGGAGTATAAGCGGAATTATTCCGTCGTAGACCTGCCAAAATGCGCATATGGACAGGAATGCAAGACCGACCAGCATGGTGCGTCCGTAGTTTAGCTTCATAGTATGAGAGTTCCCCCTTAATACTGTAAGAAATGGATATATACTTAACTCACATTATATAGGTATAATCGAAGTGCCGCAACGGGGAATATTCGTTATACTGTGTATTGTGCGACGCGCTGACGTGGATTATAATCAATATAAGGTAAATAATATCGCATAATGCGGAGGATTATAATGTACGATTTTCAGACGCTAAAAAGCCGAAACGGCACCGGCTCGGCAAAATGGGAATTTGCACCGGAGGCGACGCGCAGGGCGGGAGTGGTGCCGCTCAGTATAGCGGATATGGAGCTGCCGGTCGCGCCGGAGATAACCCGCGCGGTGATAGAAGCGGCGGAACACGGCGTATATGGCTATACCGTGCCGGATAAAGAATACTTCGACTCTGTTTCGGGGTGGCTCAAACGGAGGCACGGCGTAACGGTTTATAATGAATGGATAAGCTGTACGCCGGGCGTTGTAACGGCGCTGGGTATAGCTGTGCGCGAGTTTACGCAGCCGGGCGACGGTGTAATTATACAACCGCCGGTGTATGGGCCGTTTTGGAGTGCGGTGAGGGATAACGGGCGCACGCTGCTGGAGAACCCGCTGGTATACGAAAACGGGACTTACCACATGAATTTCGATGGCCTTGAACAGCTGTGCGCAAGGCCAGAGGCAAAGCTGATGATACTTTGCAGTCCGCACAATCCGGTTGGCCGCGTATGGACGGCTGATGAGCTTATGCGAGTAGGCGAGCTGTGCAAAAAGCATGGCGTAATGATAATTGCCGACGAGATACACCACGACATAGTTTTCGACGGGCAGGAGCATACTGTGTTTATTACGCTCCCCGGCATGGCGGATAACTGTATGCTCTGTACCGCCACCAGCAAAACCTTCAACATCGCCGGGCTGTGCTGCTCCAACATATTCATACCCAATAAGGAACTGCACGAGCGCTTTGAGCGCCGCTGTTCGGTGGAGAGTATGTTCGGTATACCGTATTTTGCGCGCGCCGCGACTATCGCGGCATACACAAAGTGTGACGCATGGGCAGACGAGATGCTTGCGTTTATACAGGGTAACTTTGAGTTCATGCGCGAGTTTTTGAATGCGCATCTGCCTCAGCTTAAGCTGATACGCGCGGAAGGAACATACCTCGCCTGGGTAGATATGCGTTCGCTGGGACTGGATGATAGGGCGCTGGAACAGCTCACGGTAGACCGAGCGCTGCTTGCACTGGACGAGGGATATATATTCGGGACCGGCGGCAGCGGCTTTGAGCGCTGGAATCTCGCATTGCCGCGAGTGGAGCTGAATAAGGCGCTTGAGAGGTTGGAAGCTGCCATAAAGGAGATGTAACCGGCATGAAGAAGCTGCTGCTTATCACCACGGGAGGCACCATAGCCTGCGTGCCATCGGACGAGGGGCTTGTACCGGCGCTGGGTGCACGGGAGCTGCTTGATGCGCTGGATATGGATGAATTCCATATAGACTGTAAGGATCTGTTCAACATGGACAGCTCCAACATACAGCCGGAGGAGTGGCTCAAGATAGCGGGTAAGATATACCGGCATATAAGCGAATATGACGGCGTTGTGGTAACGCACGGCACGGATACAATGGCGTACACTGCCAGTATGCTTACCTTCCTGCTGCAAAACGTAAACATCCCGATAATACTGACGGGTTCGCAGTATCCTATGGTGTACCCGGATTCCGACGGGCGTAAAAACCTAAAGAACGCTATAATCGCTGCCAATGCAATGGAGGGCGGGGTATATGTCTGCTTTGGAGATTCTGTGATGCTGGGGTGCCGCGCCGTCAAGACGCGAACCACCTCGCTGAATGCGTTCGAATCTATAAATTACCCGTACGTTGGTACCGTGGCAAACGGCAGATATATTCAGCTGCATTCGCCCAAGCGCGGAGAATTCCGTCATTACGGTATGCTGGAATCACGGGTGGCGCTGATAAAGCTGATACCGGGCACAAGCACCGAGGTAATAGAAAGTATGCTGTCATGTGATATAAAGGGTGTTGTGGTGGAGGCTTTCGGCTTAGGTGGAGTGCATAACGTAAGGCGCGATCACGCAGAAAGTATAAAAAAGCTGATGCAGCACGGCATACCGGTGATACTTACCTCACAATGTCTGTATGAGGCCAGCTCGCCGGAGCTGTATCAGGTGAGCAAGCCGCTCAGGGAAGCGGGCGTGATAAGCGCGCACGATATGACCACCGAGGCGGCCGTTACAAAGCTTATGTGGGTGCTGGATAACGCAAAGGACGTATTATCGGTGCGCCAAATGATGCAGACCAACTATTGCGGCGAAATTATTGACGGCCTGGAGCCGTAGATAAATGGAAAAAACTTAGCTGTCCAGCCGCGTTTTTAGTTGGCGCAGGCTGCGCTCCATTTCATCGACTATGAGCAGCGCGTTTTCACGCTTGTCCACGTCGAGGTTTTGCAGCATGCTGGAAAACAGCATCTCAAAATCAATGTCGCACCAGCGCGCGAAATCCTCGCCGCGCTCAGTAAGGGTTATGCGTATGCAGCGGGTATCCTGTGCATCGCGTACCCGCTTTACAAAGCCAGCCGCTTCCAGTCTGCGCAGCGATACCCCCGTGCTGGCTTTACTGATACGGAGCTTTTGGGCGAGGTCATTCTGTGTAGGGGTGTTGAGCTCACGTATGGCGAAAAGTATCTGAGGCTGGCCGGGGTACAAGCCGTATTTGGCAAGTATGCTTTGCATACAATACTCGTATGTTCGCAGCATGGAGCAAAAGGAGTTGCCAAATTGCACCGTAAAGTTATTATCCGCCATGAGCGCCTCCAAAACAAAAACTCAGATGCTGGGCAGCTTTTGTGTCTGTCACAGATGGTATTATAATAACACACGTTGGCACGGCGGTCGAGCCAAAGGCGATATTCGACATGGTTTTGTATCCGCGAATAATTGCAAACAATGGCATATGTATGATAAAATCATCGCATTAGTTTTGATTTTTGCCGGCATACCGGTTAAGGGGAGTATATTAGTATATGATCGACAGCAATAACATCATGCGGCGTATGGGGGAGATCCTGCGCAGCGACTATCAGATAGAACTGCACGAGGCTAACACGGCTCAAATGCACAATGCGCTGGGTGATGCGGTGATGACCGAGATAGCGGAGGACTGGCTGCACAGCCGCCGTGCGCATGAGCGTGTCCGGCGCGCCTATTACTTTAGCGCGGAATATCTGATGGGGCGTATGGTGTTCAACAACCTTTATTGCCTGGGTATCATCGACAGCATCCGCAAGCTGTTCAAGCAGCGCGGCGCGGATCTTTCAGTAATGGAGGAAATAGAGGACGATGCGCTGGGAAACGGCGGTCTTGGAAGGCTTGCCGCCTGCTATCTCGACAGCGCGGCCACGCACGATATACCGCTGGAGGGCTACGGACTGCGCTATAAGTTTGGCCTGTTCAAGCAGACCTTCACGGATGGCTTCCAAACAGAAAAAGCGGACGATTGGCAGCGCCTTGGCGACCCGTGGAGCCGCCGCCGCGATGATAAAACTATTGAGGTCGTGTTTGCGGACCAAAGGGTACTTGCCGTACCGTACGATATGCCAATAATCGGCTATAAGACCAAAAATATCGGCACCTTGCGCCTGTGGCAGAGCGAACCCGTGGAGGAGTTTGACTTTGCGTTGTTTAACGATCAGGAGTACGCACTGGCTGTACGCGAGAAGAATTCCGTTGAGGATATAACGCGCGTACTCTATCCCAACGATAGCACATATGCCGGAAAACGCCTGCGCTTAAAGCAGCAGTATTTTCTGTCCAGCGCGTCGCTTCAGGATATTATCCGCCGCTATCGGCGGGTGAGGGGCGGCGATTTTTCTGCGTTTGCGGCACATTGCGCAATACAGCTAAACGATACGCACCCGGCTGTGTCCATACCCGAGCTTGTCCGCCTTCTTATGAACGAGGGTATGGACTTTGCGCCCGCACTGCAGACAGCGCGTGATACCTTCAACTACACAAACCATACCATAATGAGCGAAGCCCTGGAGCGTTGGGACATTGATCTGTTCAAAAGCGTAGTACCGGAGTTGTACGATATCATCGTGCGTATTAACGACGCGCTCAACGCGGAGCTCGACGCCTGCAATGCAGACGGCGACAGGCGGGCGCGTATGCAGATAATCGCGGATGGGCAGATACACATGGCGCGCATGGCAGCGTACGTTTCCACCTATGTTAACGGCGTTGCACGCATACATACGGGCATACTTGAAAACGATCTGTTCAAGGACTGGTACGCCATGTACCCGGCCAAATTCCAAAATGTGACCAACGGCATTACACAGCGCCGCTGGCTGGGCGTTTGCAACCCGGAGCTTACCGCGCTTATAAGTGGACGCATCGGTGATGGCTTTCTTACGGATCTTAACCAACTTGCCGCGCTGCGAGATACGCTCAACGATGATGTGGTGCGTGAATTCAACGATGTAAAGCGGGAGAAGAAGCGTCAGCTCTCTCTTGTGATAGCGGAGCGCGAGGGCGTGCAGCTGGAGCCGGGTTTTATATTCGACGTGCAGATAAAGCGTATGCATGAATACAAGCGGCAGCTGATGAACGCACTTTCCATAATGGATATATATTATTCCATCAAGGATGGAACGCTTACGGATTTTGCACCTACGGCGTTTATATTTGGCGCGAAGGCGGCGCCGGGCTATATACGCGCAAAAAGCGTTATCAAATACATAAATGAGATCGCAAAGCTAATAAACAACGATTTGGATATGCAGGGCAAGATGAAGGTTGTATTCGTTGCTAACTACAACTGCTCCTATGCCGAGCATATAGTACCGGCGGCGGACATATCTGAGCAGATATCCCCCGCGGGCACCGAGGCAAGCGGTACCGGCAATATGAAGCTTATGCTAAACGGAGCAGTCACGCTGGGCACCTACGATGGAGCCAACATAGAAATTGTCGAACAGGCTGGCGAGGAAAACAACTTTATCTTTGGCGCGCGGGTGGATGAGCTCTCTCGCTTAAAGGATAAATACGATCCCATGGCCATATACGAGCGTGAACCCAGAGTAAAGCGCGTTTTGGATACGCTTATCAACGGCACGGTGCAGGACAACGGCAGCGGCGTGTTCCGAGAGCTGTACGATTCTTTGCTGTATGGCGCTGCATGGCAGACGCCGGATCAGTATTTTGTGCTTTACGATTTGCTGCCATATATCGACGCAAAGCTGCGTGTAAACCGTGACACGAAAAACGCGTTGGCATTTGGTTGGAAATGTATGCTTAACATATCCGCGGCGGGAACGTTTTCCAGCGACCGAGCCGTTAAGCAATACGCCGACTTGCTTTGGCATGTGGGCCGCATACCCGATGGAATGATATAAAAACAGATAAAAACAAAGCCGAAATACGTTATTTCATGTATGGGCGAAACGCAAAAAAACGCCCGATATTCCCCGGAAACGCAAATTGAAACACGGATAATCGACACCCCTTCAGGCAATGCTATCCATCGTAAAAGATGTAAGCCGGAGGGGTGTTTTATGGCGTTGAACAAGGTTGAAATATGCGGGATGGATACATCCAAGCTACCGATGATGACATACAAGCGCAGTCAGGAGCTGCTGCTTCGCGTAAAGGCGGGGGATGATATCGCGCGCGATGAGTTTATACGCGAAAACCTGCGGCTTGTGCTCAGCGTGATACAGCGTTTCTCCAATCGCGGCGAGCAGATGGACGATTTGTTTCAGGTGGGCTGCATAGGGCTAATAAAGGCGCTGGATAATTTTGACCTGTCGCATAATGTTCGATTTTCCACATATGCGGTGCCGATGATAATCGGTGAAGTGCGCAGGCACCTGCGCGACAACAATGCACTCAGAGTAAGCCGTTCGCTGCGCGACGTTGCGTATAAAGCCATGCAGGCGCGTGCAAGGCTGATGGAGGAGCTTTCGAGGGAACCGCGAATGGACGAGATGGCCAAAGCCATGGAGATGCCGGAGGAGGAGGTCGTGTTTGCGCTGGATGCGATACAGGCGCCTATATCGCTGTTTGAACCCATATACCACGACGATGGCGACGCAATATATGTGATGGATCAGGTGCGGGATGACAAAAACTCCGACGATAACTGGCTGGATGGCATAGCGCTGGACGTTGGCATGGCGCGTCTGCCGGAGCGTGAACGCCGCATAATGCAGCTTAGATTTTTCCACGGACGCACGCAGATGGAGGTGGCGGGAGAGCTGGATATAAGTCAGGCACAGGTATCCCGTCTGGAAAAGAGCGCACTTCGCCATATGCAAAAGTACGTTTAATACGTTTTGATATGTTGGCCGTATTTCCGCATATAGATGTTGTGGAGGCGGTGAAAACATGAAAAAACGCAGCAAAGGCATGAAGCAAGCCGTACTGGATGTGCTGGATTTACCGGCGGATGCGGCGGGGAATACGCTTCGCATCACCCAGTCCGGACGAGAACATGTACTTATAGAAAACCATTTGGGCATATATGAATACCTGCCCTGCTCCGTGAGGCTAAACACGGCGCAGGGCATACTGCGCGTACAGGGGGAATCTTTGACATTGCGCGAGCTGACCAGCGAGCGTGCGTATATTTCCGGGCATATATATTCCATTGGTCTTGAGGTGAAGCAGCCAGTGTAAATAAGGGAGTGGTAATGGCGGGTATACTGTGGAATTATCTTTTAGGATATGTTATTATTGATGTCAAAGGCAGAGGGCTGGAGCGCTTTTTGAACTATGCGGTGCACAGCGGTCTGGAGCTTTGGGAGATTAAACGTACCGGCGCCGACAGCATATGCGCCCATATCTCTATGGCGGATTTTTATAGCCTGCGCCGCCTTATGCGGGAGCAGGGCGGCCTAACGGTAAGCATAATCGGCAAACACGGCCTGCCGCTGACTATAGCGGCGCTCAGGGCACGCAAGGTTTTGCTTGTTGGTTGGGTAATTGTACTGGGGTTGGTGATCGCCGCTTCGCGCTGCGTGTGGCTTGTGAGCATAGACGGCTGCGATATGGTAGATGAGCAGCAGGTGCATGATATGATAAATGCCATGGGAGTTGAGGCGGGTATACCGCGCCGGGAAATTCGGCCTAATGAGCTTGCGGGCGAGCTAATGGCAGACGATCCGCTAATCGCCTGGGCCGGCGTTAGCCTACAGGGTGTGATAATGCACGTCAGCATACTTGAAGCGCAGGAGGTAACACTCCCCGATGAGGAGCCGCCCAGCTCCATATATGCCTCGCGCGACGGTGTTATTGTGGACATAGTGGCATTAAACGGCCGCGCGGCGGTGGTAAAGGGCGACGTTGTACAAAAGGGCGATCTGCTGATAGACGCATACATGGGCACGGTGGATTCGCCCACTGTGCCGGTCGCGGCAGAGGGAAGCGTTACGGCGCGGGTAACGTATGTACTTGTCGGCGAGCAGACGGACACCGCGGTGCTGGAGACGCGCACCGGCGCGAGCGCCACGGGTGTAAGGCTGAGTATGTTAGGATTTTGCATAGAGGATGATGCGGTATACCCTGTGGAGCCAGAGATCACCGATGCCTGCCTTATGCAAAACTGTTTTTTGCCGCTTAGGGCGGAAGCGCTGACATGGCACGAAACTGCGCCCGCGCGGCGCACGTTAAGCTATTTTGAGCAGCGCGAGCTTGCGCTTGCCGCTGCCGAGGCCAGGATCGCGGACATACCCACGACGGATACGGTGATGATATCCAAAACAACGCGCATCGAACGGCTGGAAAGCGGTGCGGTGCGTGCGATAATTACTATAATCACAGAGGAAGACATTTGTGAAAGACGAATTGTTGATACCGGATGATGCCGACGTGCAGGACGGGCAGATAAGCATCGAGGAGCATAGCGCGGCTACACTGCGCGCTTCATACAGCGTGGCGGCCGACAGCATGGATGAGCTGATGCGGCTGTTTGGCGTATTTGATGAAAACCTCGAAATACTCAAAACCGAGACCGGCGCCGCAATAAGCGTTAACGCCGACGCAATAAGGATAGAGGGCGCCGAACAGGATGCGCTGCTTGCTAAGACCGTCGTAGAAAAGCTGCTTATGATACTTCGACGCGGCGAACTGATAGACAGAAGCCGCCTGCGTTACGCCATAGACCTTGCAAAGGAGGGGAACGCCGAGCTCATTTTGGAGCTTATGGACGACGTAGTGGCGTTCACCAGCAAGGGCAGGCAGATAAAATGCAAAACACTTGGACAGAAAAAGTATGTTTCCGCGCTTAAACGCTTTACCGTTGTGTTTGGCGTGGGGCCGGCGGGTACGGGCAAAACCTACCTCGCCGTTGCCATGGCAGTTCGCGCCTACAAAAATAAAGAGGTAGAAAAGATAATACTTACCCGCCCTGCGGTGGAGGCAGGCGAGAAGCTCGGCTTTTTGCCCGGAGATCTGCAAAACAAGGTGGATCCTTATCTGCGGCCGCTGTACGATGCGCTTTATGATTTTTTAGGGGTGGAGAGCTTCAAAAGCCTGTCCGAGCGCGGGGTGATAGAGGTAGCCCCCCTTGCATATATGCGCGGCCGTACGCTGAACAATGCGTATATTATTCTTGATGAGGCGCAAAACTGCACCGCGGAACAAATGAAGATGTTTCTGACTCGCTTTGGGGAAGGCTCGCGCGTGGTGGTGACCGGCGATATAACCCAGATAGATCTGCCGATAGAGCGCAGAAGCGGGCTTGTACATGCGCTGAGCATACTAAAGGATACCGAGGGCATAGCGCAGATATATTTAACGCACAAGGACGTTGTCCGCCATGAGATGGTGCAACGCATAATCAAGGCGTATGAACTCGCCGAAAAAAACAGGAGGCCGCATGGCTAATACGCAGGATGGCGTAAAACGCCACAGCACGCGCCGAGCAACGCTTATATCCGTACTTATGACGCTGGCCGTTATGGCGGTCACGTTTTTGGTATGCTTTGATGTGCTTTCTCCGGAGCGTTACGCGCTTAACGCCGGAGACATTGCACCGGAGAATATATTCGCCGCCTCCGACGTTACAGATGATGCGGCAACAGTGGCTTTGCGCGAGACGGCGATGTCCGCCGTATCGCCGGTGTATATAATTGATACAATCGCGGCGGAAACGCTTCGGCAGGGGGCGGAGGATTTCTTTTCGCAGCTCTTGCTTATGCGCAGCGAAGCGGCGGGTATCGCCGGCGCAGCCGATAGCTCTGAACTGTCCTTGGATGAATGGCAAAGCAAACTAATTACTGAGCAGGTAAGCACGCTTTGCGCGGAATGTACGCCTGCGCTCAGCGAGCAGGAGCTGTATGCTGTGCTGGCCGCGCAGACCACCGACGTGATGATGCTTAGAAACCTCGTCGTGCCACAGCTTTCCACATCACTGGACGGCGGTCTTACCGAGCAGGGCGTCAGCGACGTTAAAGCGGCGTTTTACCGGCAGATGAGCGATGCGGACGGCATTTCGGACGCTTTGCGCGCGCTGGGTATAAGGGTGTTCGACCGGTTCATAGGCGTTACCTATGTTGAGGATTCAGCCGCGACGACCGTCGCGCGCGAGAGCGCGGCTGCGGCAGTGCAGGATGCGGTGATAAGGCGGGGCGAGCTGATCGTAGCTGAAGGCAGCACGGTTACCGCCGCACAGATCGCGGTGCTCAGCGAGCTGGGCATGTTGGATGACGGCGGCGGACTAAGGCTGGCGATGGGGCTGCTGGTATATGTTGCATTACTATACTTTTTGTTCATAGTATATATGCTTTTGTTTAAGCCGACGGTGATGATCAACGTCAAGAAGATGCTTATCACGAGCGTTATGATGTTTATATCCGTGCTCTTGTGCTGGCTTTGCGCGGTGCTGGGCGCGCGCATGACCCCGGTAATAATCGCGGCGATGCTTATTGCACTGCTCGCTTGTGAGGATACCGCAATGGCGGCTTCAGTAACGCTTTCGCTGAGTGTAGGCATAATATGCGGGATGCGTGGAGGCACAATAGATTTTTATGCTTTTGCGGCGGGCGTATCTACACTGTGCGCTTGCGTCACAGCCGTGTTTGCATTGCGTAAAACCGTTAAACGCGGTTCGATAATTGCATCCGGTGCGATAGGAGGCGGAGCGGCGGCTCTCTGCGTGCTGGGCATATATTTGGTGTACGGCGAGAGCTTTGCCAATACGCTAGAGGCGATGGGCTGGGCGCTGGGCTGTGGCGTACTGTGCGCAATACTGGTTGTGGGCTCACTGTCCATATGGGAGCGCCTGTTCGATGTGGCTACCACAGCACGACTTAACGAGCTGCTTAACGCAAATCAGCCTTTGCTAAAGCAGCTTACGCTGGAAGCGCCCGGCACATATCAGCACAGTGTAGCCGTCGGCGCGCTTGCCGAGGGCGCGGCTCATCGCATAAATGCTAATGCCCTGCTTGCAAAGGCAGGGGCATACTATCATGATGTGGGCAAGCTCCGCAGACCGCTGTATTTCAAAGAAAACCAGCACAACGTAAATATACACGACTCCCTGCCGCCGGCCGAGAGCGCCGCGACGATTATCGCGCACCAAAAGGATAGCGTTACCATACTTACAAAGCACCATATGCCCGCCGAGGTGATACGCATAGCGGGCGAGCATCATGGTAATTCGCTCTTAGTATACTTTTACCATAAGGCCTGCCAGCAGGGCGGGGAGGTGGATGAAAAGCTGTATCATTATTCCGGCAACCGTCCCTCCACCCGCGAAAGCGCAATAGTGATGCTGGCGGATTCCTGCGAGGCGGCCGTGCGCTCCTTGGGCGAGTGCCGCCGCGAGGATATGGAGGAGATGGTGCATAAGGTGATAGCGGGAAAAGGTATGCTTACCCGTGCGCCGCTTACGTTTGCGCATCTCAACGATATAGAGCGCAGCTTTATACAGACGTTCGGCGGACTTATGCACGAGCGCATAGAATACCCCAAAGAGGACGAATAAATGATAAGCATTAGCTGTGAACTGCCGGATGCGCCCTACGACCTTAAGGACATTTTGACCGCTGCTTTGCAGTGCGCGCTGGAGCATATGGGCAGACGGGGCGATGTTGACATCAGCATAGTGGACGATGCGGAGATATGGCGTATGAACCGCGAATACCGCAATGTCGACCGCCCCACAGACGTGCTTAGCTTTCCCTCAAATGAGGGATATGAGCTTACCGTACCGCCGGATGGCTTTTTGGGGGATATAGCAATATCCCTGCCGCGTGCACAAGCGCAGGCGGAGGAGTACGGTCACAGCTTGGAACGTGAGCTGTGCTTCCTTGCAATACACGGTGCGCTGCATCTGATGGGCTACGATCATATGCAGGACGAGGACAGGCACGTAATGGAGCAGCTTCAAAAGGACATTCTGTTCGAGATGGGGGTAAACAGGGATGCTTGATGAACAGGTCATTCAGAATATGCTTACGCTTGCACGGCAGGCGAGAGAGCGGGCATACACTCCGTATTCGCATTTTCGCGTGGGCGCATGTTTGATGGATGTAAACGGGCGGTTTCATTTGGGCTGTAATATCGAAAACGCTGCTTTTACGCCTACCAATTGCGCCGAGCGAACCGCGTTGTTCAAGGCTGTATCGGAGGGCGTGCGGGAGTTTTCCGCCATTGCCATAGTTTGGGACGGGGACGCAAAGGCTGTGCCCTGCGGAGTTTGCAGGCAGGCCTTATCGGAGTTTTGCCCGCCGGATATGCCCATCATATGCGGCGACAATACCGGCGACTATGACGTATATACGCTTTCTGCACTGCTGCCCGCGGCATTTGGCCAAAAGGATATGAAATGAATAGCATATACGGTTATCTCTCCGGCTTTGTAGCCGTTATAGGTTCGCCAAACGTGGGAAAGTCCACGCTTACCAACGCAATGGTGGGACAGAAGGTATCCATAGTGTCGGACAGGGCGCAGACCACCCGCAACCGCGTAATGGGAGTAGTTACCCGTGACGGCTGGCAGATGGTGCTGCTGGATACGCCGGGCGTCACCACGCCAAAAAACCGTCTGGGCGAGTACATGCTAAAATCCGCCTGCGACGCCATGGACGAAGTGGAGGCCATATTGTTTATGGTGGACGCCAAGACCGGCGTCCGCGAAAAGGACGAAGCGCTGATTACACGGCTTGCGTCCGCACATGCGCCTGTGATCGCCGCAATAAACAAGGTGGATATTGCATCCATGGCGGATGTGGACGATGCGCTGGACAAGCTCTCCAAGGCGGAGTTTATCAAACAAACGCTTAAAATTTCCGCGACCACGGGGCAGGGGATGGATAAGCTGGAGCAGACGCTAAAGGCCTATCTTGTGCCTGGGCCGCAGTATTTTCCGGAGGATATGGTAACGGATCAGCCTGAGCGCGTGATATGCTCGGAGCTGATACGGGAAAAAGCGCTTAGACTGCTGCGGCAGGAGGTGCCGCACGGGTTGGGCGTGGGCGTAGATAAGATGTCCACCCGCGAGGACGGCGTATGTGAGATATGGGCCACCATATTCTGCGAGCGGGCGAGCCATAAGGGGATGATAATTGGCAAACAGGGCGCCATGCTCAAACGTATCGGAATCGACGCGCGCAACGATATAGAGTG
>CAZXRQ010000022.1:19066-29285 GCA_964642795.1 uncultured Oscillospiraceae bacterium
TGGATGCTGGGCCAGCGTGTGAATCTGCAGCTATGGGTAAAGGTGCGGGAGGATTGGCGAAACAGCGTGGCCGCAATGCGCGAGTTGGGCTATGACGATAAGCAATAGCCTAAACAAATTTATTGGTGGCGGGTCGTGCAAAAGCTGCGCGAAAAGGCTGCCGATTTCATGAGGAAACCGTATAAAAACAGGACCGCTGAAAACGCTGCGGTCCTGTTTTGTTTGTGTGCGTCAGTCCTGCGACAATATGCTTACATTGCCGGATACGCTGGATATGGAAAACTGTGCGCTGCCGTCGCCAAATATCGCATTTCCGCCATTGAAGGTCATTGGGAATTCGCTGCTTAAATCACCCGAAACGCTGCTAACATCCACGGTAAAGCCGTTGTTATTTGGAAGGGTGATGCGCACGTTTGCACTTATTCCATCCACGTCAAGGCGCTCCGGGCAAGCGTAGACCGCAAGGACAATGTTGCCGGATACGGTATCGAATTCGGCATATTTGACGGCGCCGCCGTAGGTTACTTCGCCGCTTACAGTGTCTGCGGAAAATTCACGGCAGCTGCAACCATCACACTTAACAGCGCCGCTGGTGGTGTCGATATCGATGCTGTCCGCGGTAACGCTGCTTAACGTTATACAGCCGCTTACGGTGGTGAAGTCTGCTGTCTGCGCGGTAAGCGGACAAACGCTGATTTCGGCGGAGGCGGAAGCTATTTTGATTTTATCCAGGTTAGCGGCCAATGCTTCAGGCAGGTACAGCGTTAGCGTTTTACCTTTAACATTGGAAAAAGTAGTCAGGCTGTTTTCACAGTAGCGTATGCTGAGCGTGCCGCCGGATACGCTGTAACGAAGCGCGGTATCCTGGTCTATGACGCCGAATGCGGCGCTCTCGCTGAAAAATATCTGGTCCGTGCCACCTGTGAGCAGCTCGACGTTCCCGTCCACCCAGTCGATGCTTAGGCTGGTTATATCTCCGGCGTCCACGGAGTACTCGCTCAAGGCGGAGTATTCGTTTGCGTCGTCCGCACCGTTGGAGCCGCCTGTGAAGGTCAGCTTGCCGTGAAATATGTTTTGTACGGCGTTGAGCCCGCCGAACCATATACCGATTACCAGTACGGCTATCAGCATGAGCGCGATGAGAGTCCAGCATATAAGCTTGATAATGGAAGCCGTATTCATTGTTTGCCTCCTTTTTTGATGGCGAACGCAGCGCTAAGTATATTATCCAGCGCCACGCCTATAAGGAATATCACCCAGGTCACGTTCCATGCGCCGGTGGAGAAGCTGAGCACGAAATACAGTACCACAATTATGCACCACAGCGCGGAGGATATCGCCTTACGCGCTTCGCGGCGGCCGGAGGTTTCGCTGTTCCACTGCTTAAAATCCTCTACAACGGTGTCCTGCGCCTTTTGGTAGCGCGGCTTGGTCATGGAGGCGTATACAATCAGCCCAGTTGCCGCCGCGGCCAAAGCAAACATGAGTACGACGCCCAAAGTGTTGCCCAGTATTATCACCGGCAGCACTGCTACGATATACATCGCAACGGCTATGGCGATCTTTGCGGCGTGGGAGCTTTTGCGGGCCATAAATTCCGCATCCTGCGCGGGGCTGTTAAGACCGCTAAGCAGCTCGTTTATGTCGCCAATGCCGGAAATCGCGGAATTATAGGCGGCTTCCTCACTGTACCCCTGGTTTATGAGGTCGCGGTACTTTTCCAGCAGGTTTTGGGTAAGCTCGTGCTTCAGATCCGCTGCCTGACGGGTGTCGGGCGCTTGCTCAAAAAGCGAAGCGACATAGTCTCGTATGTTATTTTCCATTTGTGTTCTCCTCCAAACAGATAAGTTTGTCAATAAGTATTCGGGCGCTGCGCCAATCTGTAAGCCGCTGCGCGTAGCTGTGCCGGCCATAATCGGTTATTGCGTAATACCTGCGCCGCGCGCCGGTGGCTTCATCTCCCCAGTATGAGGTGATGCAGCCGTCCTGCTCCAGCCGTCTGAATGCGGTGTACAGCGTGGCCTCCTTCAACTCGTACATACCCTGCGTTTTACGCAGTATGGATTTGTTGATCTCATAGCCGTAGCTGTCCGAGGCGAGCAAATGGGCAAGTATTATCGTATCGGTATGGCCGCGTATGATGTCCGATGCGATGGACAAAACGGCATCCCTCCCTAAAGGTAATTCAAATAACAAAATAGATTATACGCAGATATACTTCGCCTGTCAAGGTATAATTGATTTAGTTAATGCAATGGTGTAAAATTAAAAAAACGCCGGCAAAGACACACGTCCCTGCCGACGCCGAGCTTTAGCTGCGCGGTTGATTTTCCAGCTGGCTGGTATAGGCCTTGTACAGCATGTACGCGCCTATGCGACCGGTGCTGGAGAACTGTTTCCACAGCAGGCGCGCGGATTTATCGCGTTTTTCCATTATTGGGAAACTCCTTTTGCTTTTATCGGCACACCGTTATTATCGCTTTGCGCGCGGCAAATAACACCATGCAAATGCTGGCAGGGCAGGAAGGATATCGCTTGGCGCTGCTTACGGTAAAAGGCATTGTTACCCGCTATGCCAACTACAAGGAAAATGATCGTATGCTTACGCTTTTGACCGCGGAGCTGGGAAGCGTGTCCGCTTCGGCCCGCGGTTGCCGCAGGATGAAAAGTCCACTGTTGCCTGCGTCCGAGCTGTTTGTATACGGCGAATTTGTGCTGTTTTATAATCACGACAGGTACAGCGTCAATACCGTAGAAGTCCAAGAGACGTTTTATCCTCTGCGGGAGGATATGGACAGGCTTAACGCCGCTATGTTTATGCTGGAGCTTATCAATGCCGGCTCGGCTACGGCGGAAAACGCCGAAACCCCGCTTGAACAGCTTTATTACGCCTTGAGTTATACGGCATACTCGGAGATGTCGCCGTTGGATATGGCGCTGTGTTTTGCTGCCAGATATCTTTCGGGTTTGGGCTTTTTGCCGGCGGTAACGGCATGTGCGGTATGCGGACAGGATCTGCGGCAGAAAAAGGAGCTTTGGTTTTTGCCGGATGCAGGCGGTGCGGTGTGTGGTGAATGCGGAGCGCAGGGCATACCTGTTTCGCCGCTTAGCATGGAGGCTTTACGTCGGATGCTGCTTTTAAGCAACGACGATGTAAGGAAGGTCGTGCTGCCGGAGCAGGTGCGTTCAGAATTAAAACAGGTGTTGGGCGCTTATGCAAGCGAAGTTCTGGAACGCAGGCTTAAAACGCTGGAATTGATATGATGGAGCTATTCAGGGTTTTTATAATAGAAGCATACGGATAAATATTATGTATTTTATGGCATGACAGAGGATTTTGCATTGCGCGGAGAGTGTTGTTTTGATTATAATACAATGATGGTGATGAAACATACTTTTCAAATAATTTAGCTTTGGAGGAAATCAAATGGCAAAGAAATTTGTTTATCTGTTCAGCGAAGGTAACGCGGGTATGCGCAACCTGTTGGGCGGCAAGGGCGCCAACCTCGCCGAGATGACAGGGCTGGGTATGCCGGTGCCGCAGGGATTTACCATCACTACGGAAGCCTGCACCCAGTACTATGAGGATGGCGAGACCATCAATTCCGAGATACAGCAGGAGATCAACCAGTATATGCTGAAGCTCGAGCAGATGTCCGGCAAGAAGTTCGGCGATTTGGACAATCCTCTGCTGGTAAGCGTGCGCAGCGGCGCGCGCGCCAGTATGCCGGGCATGATGGACACAATACTTAACCTTGGCTTGAACGATAAGGTGGTTGAGAGCTTTGCCAAGAAGACGGGCAACCCCCGCTTTGCGTATGACTCTTACCGGCGTTTTATACAGATGTACTCCGACGTGGTAATGGAGGTTGGCAAGAAATACTTTGAGGAGCTCATCGATAAGATGAAGACCGAGAAGGGCGTTAAGCTGGACACAGAGCTGGATGCCGACGACCTCAAAAAACTGGCCGAGCAGTTTAAGGCCGAATACAAATCCAAGCTGGGAGTGGATTTTCCCAGCGATCCCAAGGAACAGCTGATGGGCGCGGTCAAGGCTGTATTCCGCAGCTGGGACAACCCCCGCGCAAATTACTATCGCCGAATGAACGACATTCCTTCCTCCTGGGGCACGGCCGTCAACGTGCAGATGATGGTATTTGGCAATACGGGCGATGATTCCGGCACAGGCGTTGCATTCACGCGCGATCCTGCTACCGGCGAAAAGCGCCTGTTTGGCGAGTTCCTGATGAATGCACAGGGCGAGGACGTTGTCGCCGGCGTGCGCACCCCGCAGACTATCGACCAGCTGGCCGAAGTTATGCCGGAAGCCTATCAGCAGTTCGTGGATATCTCCGGCAAGCTGGAGCAGCACTACCGCGACATGCAGGATATGGAGTTTACCATAGAGAACAAAAAGCTGTTTATGCTTCAAACCAGAAACGGCAAGCGTACCGCAGCCGCAGCCTTGAAGATCGCCTGCGATCTTGTGGACGAGGGCATGATAGATAAAGAGCAGGCTGTTATGATGGTGGATCCTAAGCAGCTTGACGCGCTGCTGCATCCGCAGTTTGACGCAAGGGCGCTCAAGGCCGCAAAGCCCATCGGAAGTGCGCTGCCCGCATCGCCGGGCGCCGCATGCGGCCGTATAGTATTTTCCGCCGAGGACGCCACCGAGTGGGCGGGGCGCGGTGAAAAGGTGATCTTAGTACGCCTTGAGACAAGCCCGGAGGATATAGAGGGAATGCACCATTCGCAGGGCATACTTACCGTGCGCGGCGGCATGACCAGCCACGCCGCAGTGGTTGCGCGCGGCATGGGCACCTGCTGCGTGTCCGGCTGTGGCGCTATAACCATGGACGAGGAGAAGAAGCAGTTTACGCTGGGCGGAAAGGTATACAAGGAAGGCGATTTCATATCGCTGGACGGCTCCACCGGCAATATCTACGGTGAGGCTATCCCCACCGTTGAGGCTTCGATCAGCGGAGATTTCGGACGGTTCATGAGTTGGGCGGACGGCATCCGCACACTCAAGGTACGTACCAATGCCGACAATCCGCATGATGCGGCCGTGGCCGTTAAGTTCGGCGCGGAAGGCATAGGCCTCTGCCGCACGGAGCATATGTTCTTTGAAGAGGACCGCATACCCGCTATGCGCGAGATGATAGTCGCAAAGACCGAAGAAGCCCGCCGCAAGGCTCTGGATAAGCTGCTGCCGATGCAGCGCGCCGATTTCGAGGGCATATTCAAGGCCATGGAGGAGCGCCCAGTTACCATAAGGCTGCTGGATCCCCCGCTGCATGAGTTCCTCCCCCAGAAGGAAGAGGATATCCGTGCGCTGGCCGCCGAGATGGGTCTTACCTACGATGATCTGGTTGCCACAATAGCCAACCTGCATGAGTTCAACCCGATGATGGGGCATCGCGGCTGCCGCTTGGCGGTCACTTACCCAGAAATCGCCGAGATGCAGGCCCGCGCGATAATCGAAGCGGCTGTAAACGTGCGCAAGGAGATGGGCTTCAACATAATCCCGGAGATAATGATTCCTCTCGTGGGCGAAACGCGCGAGCTGGCGTTTGTTAAGGAAATCGTCGTATCCACCGCAAAAAAGGTGATGGAGGAGAATGGCTGCGAGTTTAAATACATGGTAGGCACCATGATAGAGATACCGCGCGCGGCGCTTACCGCCGACGAGGTCGCCAAGGAAGCGGAGTTCTTCTCGTTTGGTACCAACGATCTTACCCAAATGACCTTCGGCTTCAGCCGTGACGATGCCGGCAAGTTCCTCGGCTCGTACTACGACAAGAAGATATACGAATCCGATCCGTTTGCCCGTTTGGATCAAATCGGCGTTGGCAAGCTGGTGGAGCTGGCCGTCAAGCTGGGCAAACAGACCCGCCCGGACATCAAGCTCGGCATCTGCGGCGAGCACGGCGGAGATCCCTCCAGCGTGGAGTTCTGCCACAGGACTGGGCTTGCGTACGTATCCTGCTCGCCCTATCGCGTGCCAATAGCGCGTTTGGCTGCAGCACAGGCCAAGATAAAGAACGGCTGAACGCACAACTAATGCTTTGACGATGGAGGCTGTCCGTTTTCGGACGGCCTCCTTTGGTAAAAAAAGGATTTTTGTGTTTGGTGTGGAAAAACATAATTCGCGGGAGGTGACAGGCGTTGGATAACGAAGGCTTTAGGGAATATGCGGAGAGAATGGAACGGGAAAGCCTATCACCGTATGCTATGCTCGCCGAGAATACGCGCGGGCGTGAAACGCCAACGGAAAAATGCACTGTGCGCACCGAGTTTGTGCGGGACCGCGACAGAATAATCCATTGCAAATCATTCAGGCGGCTAAAGCACAAAACGCAGCTGTTTCTTGCGCCAGTGGGAGATCATTATCGCACAAGGCTTACACACACGCTCGAGGTAAGTCAGATAGCGCGTACAATATCGCGCGCACTCAGGCTCAATGAAGATCTTACCGAGGCCATTGCGCTGGGGCACGACCTAGGACATACGCCGTTTGGCCATACCGGTGAAGCCGTACTCAACGAGCTTGTTCCGGGAGGCTTTGAGCATAATGTGCAAAGCCTGCGCGTTGTGGAAAAGCTGGAGAACGGAACAGGTCTCAACCTTACATGGGAGGTGCGCGACGGCATACTCAACCACAAAAGCGGCGGCGATCCCACAACGCTGGAGGGCAGGGTGGTAAGCCTTGCAGACCGTATAGCCTACGTCAACCACGACATAGACGACGCGATGCGCGCCGGCATTCTGGATGCCGACATGCTTCCGGCGGCATGTACTGAGCGGCTGGGCAACACCCACAGCGGCCGCATAAACACACTTATACTTGACGTGCTGCACGAGAGCTTTGATAAGCCGTTCGTACGGATGTCCCCTGATGTTTGGATGCTGTTTAATGAGCTGCGGGATTTTATGTTTGAGCATGTATACCACAACCCTGCCGCCAAAACCGAGGAGGGCAAGTGGATCCATGTGGTAAAGGCGCTATACGGCTATTACCTTTTTCATACCGACGAGCTGCCGTGGGAGTTTACAAAAAACATACCGGAGGATGGAAAAGAGCGCGTAGCGGCAGACTATATTGCCTGCATGACGGACTGGTATGCAGCTGACGAGTACAAAAGACTTATTGGCGATTTTTAAGTATACTTGCAGGATTTTGTTTTTTTTCGGTGAATAAATAGGCGTCGCTTTTGAAAGGAGGGGGTTCGTATGGCGGTGTTTCCGCAGGCATGGATGAGCGAGCTTCTTTCCAAAAGCGATATTGTGTCCATAGTTTCCGATTATGTCCAGCTAAAGCCCAGAGGTAAGAATCTTTGGGGCTGCTGCCCCTTCCATAACGAAAAAACACCGTCGTTTTCTGTGACGCGGGACAAGCAGATGTATTACTGCTTTGGCTGTCATGCCGGGGGAAGCGTTGTGCAGTTCGTGATGGATATGGAGAAGCTCACCTATGTAGAGGCTATAAAATTCCTTGCGCAGCGCGCTGGCATGGAGCTGCCGGGCGAGGTGGACGACGAGCGGCTGCGCCTTGAGCGCGCCAGGATGGAGCGGCTGTACGCCGCCTGCCGGGATGCTGCAAAGTACTTCCATACAAACCTTATGGCGGACTGCGGCAAGACTGCGCGCGAATATCTTGCGCGGCGCGGGCTTAAGGGCGGCACGGTAAAGCGCTTTGGTCTGGGCTGGGCCATAGATGATTGGGAAGACCTGTGTACGCACATGACCGCCCTCGGGTATTCGCAGGATGAGCTGATAGGCGCGGGGCTTGCGCTGGCCGGTAAGAAGACAGGCGGGGTGTACGATGCGTTTCGAAACCGCGTCATCTTTCCAATAATCGCAACCACCGGGCGCGTGGTAGGCTTCGGGGCGCGTACTATGGGCGACGAGCAGCCAAAATATATCAACACCGGAGAAACGCTCATATACAACAAGCGCGCAAACCTGTATGCCTTGAACCTTATGAAGGGCAAGCATATAAGCGATATTATCATGGTGGAAGGGTATATGGACGTTATCAGCCTGCACAGTGCGGGCGTGGATAACGCGGTGGCCAGCTTAGGTACGGCGCTTACGCAGCAGCAGGCTCGCCTTATCAAACGCTATGTACAAAACGTGTTCATCGCCTACGACGGCGACGCGGCCGGGCAAAACGCTACTATTCGCGGCATGGACATATTGGCAAAAGAAGGGCTGGATGTAAGGGTCATATCCGTTCCCGACGGTATGGATCCGGACGATTATGTGCGCAAAAACGGGCGCGAGGGCTTTTTATCGCTAAAGGATAACGCGCTGTCGCTGAATGCTTTTAAGCTTGAGAATATCGCCGGGGGATTCGATCTAAATACCGAGGACGGCCGCGAGGGCTATGCTATAAAGGCCTGTGCGTTCGCGGGCGGATTGCAGCCGGTGGAGCGCGAACGTTATGCGGCACAGATCGCGCGAAAGGCCGGTTTGGCAATAGAGACGGTAAAGGCGCAGTTTGGACTTACGGGCGCTCCCGCCGTACAGAATAGCATTGCCAAAAATCGGCATAATAGAAGTGAAAACGTAGGCGCCGAGGATATTCAGGATAAGACCGAGGCCGAGCTAATATGCTGTATGCTGCTAAGCAAAACCGCCGCGCTTGACTCGATGAGCGCTTTGGGCGGGGAGGGTATAACGTTTTCAAACGACGAGACCGATGAGCTTGCCGGAAGGCTGCTTGCGCAATATGCCGTAGGCGACACACTCAATGCACAGCTGCTCGCAGCAGAATCGGGTGCGCGGGCCGGCGAGATAATCGCATCCGCACTGAGCCGCAGCGATATTTTGGACCCGGAAAGAACGGCGGCGGGCTGTGTAAACAGGATGATACAGCTGCACCTGACCGATCAAATACATGTGCTGAGCCTGCGTGCGGCGGGCATGGAACCGGATTCGGCGCAGCAAGTTATAAAACAAGTCGAGCGGCTTACCGAACGGCTTAATAAATTGAAATAATCTGTGGAAGCGGAGGAGCGTATGAGCGAGGAGAACAAACAGGCACGCGCAAATAAGATAAACGAACTGCTGGAGCTGGGCAAGGCAAAGGGCGTGTTGACCTATAAACAGGTCATGGATGCCTTGGACGAGCTGGAGCTGGACAGCGAGCAGATCGAGCGTATCTATGACAAATTGGAAGCGCTTAGTATCGATGTGGTAGAGGAAATTGAGGTCGCGGCGGACATAAACGAGGAGATCGCCGAGATCGAGACAAATACAACTGCCGCAAACGAAGGTGTGGCGATAGACGACCCTGTGCGGATGTACCTTAAGGAGATAGGCAAGGTGCCGCTGTTGACCGCGCAGGAGGAGATAGACATTGCCAAGCGCATGGCGGACGGCGACGAGAACGCTAAGCAGGAGCTGGCGGAGGCCAATCTACGGCTTGTGGTGTCGGTAGCCAAGCGCTATGTCGGGCGCGGGATGCTGTTTTTGGATCTTATCCAGGAGGGCAATCTCGGACTTATAAAGGCGGTGGAAAAGTTCGATTACCGCAAGGGCTATAAGTTTTCAACATATGCGACATGGTGGATACGCCAGGCTATAACCCGCGCCATAGCGGATCAGGCGCGAACCATACGCATCCCTGTTCATATGGTGGAGACGATAAACAAGCTTATCCGTGTAAACCGTCAGCTTTTGCAGGAGTTCGGGCGTGAGCCTCGTCCGGATGAGATAGCCCGCGAGATGGGCATAAGCGAGGAAAAGGTACGCGAAATAATCAAGGTAGCGCAGGAGCCGGTTTCCCTCGAAACGCCGATAGGCGAGGAGGAGGACAGCCACCTTGGCGACTTTATCCCCGACGACGATGCGCCCGCACCTGCGGAGGTAGCGGCGTTTACACTGCTTAAGGAGCAGCTTATGGAGGTGCTGGATACGCTTACTCCGCGCGAGGAGAAGGTGCTCAGGCTGCGCTTCGGGCTGGACGACGGTAAGGCGCGCACGCTGGAGGAGGTAGGCAAGGAGTTCAACGTGACCCGCGAACGTATACGTCAAATAGAGGCGAAGGCGCTGCGCAAGCTGAGGCATCCGTCGCGCAGTAAAAAGCTGAAGGATTTTTTAGAATAACGGTTTTTACAGGAACTCCCGTGTTCACAGAAGAACACGGGAGTTTGAGAATGTCGATAAACCCCGGGATTATTAAGGGCCGAAGCCCTTAATGTTAAATCCGGTC
>CAZXRQ010000023.1:0-28501 GCA_964642795.1 uncultured Oscillospiraceae bacterium
ACGGTTCAGGTCCGTGTGCTGGTAACAGCATGCAGGTTCAAGTCCTGTTTCCCGCACCAGGGGCTCCCTAATGGAGGCCCCTTTTCTTTTCAAAAGGCGTATACTTACGCGAGGTGTAACGGAGGAATAGATGGACGTAATTTCCCTATTGCTTATAGCCTTGGCGCTTGCAATGGATGCTATGGCGGTATCCATCACGAGCGGCGTAGTCGTGGCGCGCCCCTCAGGCCGGCAGATACTTATGCAGGCAGTGTTTTTTGGCGGCTTTCAGTTCATCATGCCGGTGATAGGCTGGCTGCTCGTGGGCTCGTTCAGCCAGTATGTAAAGGCGGTTGATCATTGGATCGCATTCGGCTTGCTTGCTTTCATAGGTATACGTATGATTATTGGCGCGGTCAAAGGGGAGGACGGTGCGCCCAAGTCGGATCCGTTCGCACTTAAAACGCTGGTGCTGATGGCAATAGCCACAAGCATAGACGCGCTTGCTGTAGGCGCCAGCTTTGCAGTTACCGATGTTGATATTTGGCTGTGCAGCACGGTAATAGGCGCCGTAGCATTTATGCTTTCGATCGTTGGTGTGCTTATAGGAAGAAGGGTAGGCGCGATGTTTCAAAAGCGTGCCGAAATCATCGGCGGCGCAATACTCATAGCAATAGGTATAAAGATACTGGTAGAGCATTTGATAGGTTGAACCGTGGCTGATTATATGCACAAAAGCTCAAATAACAGCGACGAGATTACACTGTACGTTATCGGCGGCAACGTCGCTGTGTCGGACACCGGCGGAAAAGCTTAGAAGCAAAACGTGACCCGTCTCAAGGCACAGTGAAAATGTTACGCTGCGCCTTTACCGTTTTTGGCACTTACTTTGCAATTAGCATTTGGCTTGCGTACAGAGCGCATAACGGCTATAATCAATTGTATATGAATGAAACAACACTTCAATCCAGTATAGCTTTGGACGTGCAGTCAAGCCTCAGCGCAGACATACGGGCGCGGGGGCTTACTTACCACATAAACTCCTACGGCTGCCAGATGAACGCGCACGATTCCGAGCATATGGCGGGTATGCTTGAGCGCATGGGATATACGCCGGCAGCAAGCCAGGCCGAAGCTGACTGCATAGTATTCAACACCTGCTGCGTGCGCGAACACGCCGAAAAGCGCGTATTCGGCAATATCGGGGCGCTAAAGGAGCAAAAAGAACGCAACCCGCGCTTGATCATTGCGGTATGCGGCTGTATGACGCAGCAGAAAGCGGTTGCGGAAAAACTGTACAGACGTTTTCCGTTTGTGGATATCATAATGGGCACGGATGAGCTTTCGAACTTTCCGGCCGCCTTGGCCTGCGCGCTTAACGGAAAGCGGGAGCTTTGTGTAGGCGACGCTATGAGCTCCATACCTGAAGGCCTTCCTGTCGTGTATACAAGCTCCTACGCGGCCAGCGTAAACATAATGTACGGCTGCAACAACTTCTGCACATATTGCATAGTGCCGTATGTGCGTGGCAGGGAGCGGTCGCGCAGGCCGGAGGATATACTGGGCGAGGCCCGTGCGCTTGCGGACAAAGGCTATAAAGAGCTGACGCTGCTGGGGCAGAACGTAAACTCATATAACGGCGGCATCACATTTCCGGAGCTTTTACGTCTGCTGGATGCACAAAGCGGTATACCGCGGCTGCGCTTCATGACGTCGCATCCAAAGGATCTTTCGCCAGAGCTGATAGATGCAATGGCGGAGCTTCCGTCGGTATGCAATCATATCCACCTGCCGGTGCAATCCGGCAGCGACCGTATACTTGCCGCCATGAACCGCCGCTACGACCGGGAAAAATATCTTTCGCTTGTAAGCGCGCTAAGAAACGCCGTGCCCGATATAGGGCTAACAACGGACATAATCGTTGGTTTCCCGAGCGAAACAGACGCTGATTTTGCCGATACGATCGAACTGGTTCGCGAGGCGGGCTTTGCCGCTGCGTTTACATTCATGTATTCCAAGCGCACCGGCACCAAGGCCGCCGCCATGCAGGAGCAGATCCCGCCAGAGATAAAAAAGCAGCGCTTGCACGAGCTGAACGCCGTACAGGCGGAGGTACTCAGAGGCGGCAACGCCAAGTATGTAGGCAGCACGGGCAATGTGCTGGTAGAGGGCTGCGATCATAGGGGCGCTGATATGGCTTACGGCAAACTTGGCTGCTTTAAGATGGTGTATTTCCCCGGCGGCGAGGAGCTGATAGGCAGCCTGCAGAACGTAAGAATAACATCAACCAAAAACAATTCGCTGATAGGCGAAAGAATTTAAGAGGTGCATATGGTAATCGATAAAGCAAAGGAGCTGGGACTTGCAATAAGCGAATCCGACGAATTCACTGCGCTTATCAACGCGCGCATCGCAATGGAAAAGGACGCCGCGCTGGTAGCCGGTATAGACGAATACAATGCCGCGCAGCAGGAGATAGGCGAGCTTATGGAGCGGGATGACGAGCTGAGCGCCCGGCTCGCTTTAGAGCGTTCACAAGCGCTGGAAAGAATACGCGGCGAGCTGATGGAGCATCCGCTGTTTAACGCGCTGATAGATGCTCAAAACGATTTTCAACGACTTATGAACCAGGTGAACGCTACAATAGGCGCATACCTTGGAATGGACGCAACGGATGACGATTGCACTCACGATTGCGGTACCTGCGGAGGCTGCAAACACTGAACGAAGGCCAGGGAAAAAGCTGTATGAGCGCAAACCTCACACCCATGATGCAACAGTATATGCAGTTGAAGGAAAAGTACGGCGACTGTCTGCTGTTCTTTCGTTTAGGTGATTTTTACGAGATGTTTTTTGACGACGCATTGACCGCCTCGCGCGAGCTGGAGATAGTGCTTACGGGGCGTGACTGCGGCCTTAGTGAGCGTGCGCCTATGTGCGGCGTACCGCATCATTCGGTGGACGCATACATCAATAAGCTTATCGAAAAGGGCTATAAGGTCGCTATATGCGAGCAGCTGACCGATCCCAAGGAATCAAACGGACTTGTTGAGCGCGACGTTATACGCGTAATAACTCCCGGCACGGTTATAGAAACCTCTATGCTGGACGAGCGAAAGAACAACTATATCGCATCCACCGCGCTGATAAACGGTGCTGTCGGTATAGCGTATTGCGACGTTTCCACGGGGGATTTCAGCGTAAGTGAAATCTCGCTTTCCCAGCTTGAGGATGAGCTGGCGCGAATACAGCCTACCGAGCTGATAATCAACGATGAGCTCGTGCTGAACGAGCCGCTTGCAAACCGGCTGCAGCGCAAGTATTACACGCAATGCCTTGACAGCCGTACATTTGAATACACCGCCGCGCGTTCAGGACTTTGCGAGCATTTTAAGGTAAGCTCGCTCAAGGGCTTTGGCTGCGACAAGCTGAAAAATGCCGTATGCGCCGCGGGCGCACTAATAGACTATCTTACTCAGACGCAGAAGAATTCGCTGCTGCACATACGCAGTATGCGCGTTGAAAGCAACTCCGCCTATATGGGGCTGGACGCGTCCACGCGCCGAAACCTTGAACTTACCGCGCCCATACACTTTGAGGGCAGCAAGAAGAACACTCTGCTGTATGTTATGGACGGCACCGGCACCGCAATGGGCGGCCGGCTGCTGCGCAGCTGGATAGAGCAGCCGCTTACGCAAAAGGCGATGATCGACGCCCGGCTCGACGCTGTTGAGGAGCTTTGCTCAGATGCGCCAACGCGCGAGGCGCTGAGCGCCGCACTTTCCTCCATGTATGATATTGAGCGACTGTGCAGCCGCATCGCATATGGCACAGTGAATGCGCGCGATTGCAGCGCGCTTCGTGAATCGCTTTGCCGGCTTCCCAAAGTGCAGAAGCTGACAGCGGGTTTTTCGTCACCCGAGCTTGGCCGCATACATAAGGAGCTGGATCCGCTGGAGGATATCTGCGCGCTGCTGTACTCCGCCATAGTGGACGATCCGCCTGTAAGCATAAAGGACGGCGGCATTATTCGCGATGGTTACAACGCGGATGTAGACGGCTGTCGCTCCGCATCCAAAAACGGCAAGGATTGGCTGGTGCGACTGGAGAATGAGACGCGCGAAAGCACGGGGATTAAGAATCTGCGCGTGGGCTACAACCGCGTGTTCGGCCACTATATAGAGGTTACTAAATCCAATCAGCATTTGGTGCCGTATACATTCGAGCGAAAACAGACCCTTGCAAACTGCGAGCGTTACATCACGCCGGAGCTGAAGGAGCTGGAGCAGACCATTTTAGGCGCCGAGGAGCGCTGCATAGATCTGGAATATAAATTGTTTGTGGAGCTGCGCCAAATGCTGCTAAACTGCATAGCGCGCCTGCAGCGCACGGCAAAGGATGTTGCTCTGCTGGATGTATACTGCGCGCTTGCGTCCATTGCCGCGGATAACGGCTATTGCCGTCCTGTGATTAACGACGCCGGTATAATAAACATAACCAACGGCAGGCATCCTGTCGTCGAGCGCGCCATGAAGGATGGCTTTATTGCCAACAACACGCTGCTGGATAACGGCGACGACCGGCTCGTGATACTTACAGGGCCAAATATGGCGGGCAAAAGCACATATATGCGACAGGTGGCGCTGATAGTCCTTATGGCGCATGTAGGCAGCTTCGTACCCGCAAAGAGTGCGGATATATGCCTGACGGACCGCATATTTACGCGGGTAGGTGCATCGGACAACCTTGCCGCGGGCCAGAGCACCTTCATGGTTGAGATGAGCGAGATGGCCAATATACTCAATAACGCCACCCGAAACAGCCTGCTTATCGTAGATGAGATCGGCCGCGGTACCAGCACATTCGATGGGCTTAGCATAGCATGGGCGGTGCTTGAGCATATAGCCGATACGGATAAATGCGGAGCAAAAACCTTATTTGCCACGCATTATCATGAGCTGACGGAGCTTGAAGGCAAACTCCTCGGCGTGAAGAATTATCGCATCTCCGTAAAGGAGGTAGGGGAGGACATCATATTCCTTCGCAAAATCGTCCGCGGCGGCGCGGATAAAAGCTTTGGCGTACAGGTATCACGCCTTGCCGGCTTGCCGGACAGCGTGATCGCCCGCGCCAGGGAGATCCTAAAGCAGCTGGAAAGCGCGGATATCAATCATGGGCTGTTTAAGGGTTTCGCCCCGTCCGTTACGGGGGAGGGGGAGCAGCTTTCGCTGTTCGACGCCGGGAATGAAGGCGAAAAGCTGCTGGACGAGCTTGCCGCAATGGACGTAAACGAGCTTACTCCTATGGAGGCCATTGCCAAGCTGTACGATATGCACATTCGCGCGAAGTCGAGGTAATATGGAGCGTATTAACGTACTAAGCAAAATTACAGCCAACCAGATAGCCGCAGGCGAGGTGATAGAGCGTCCCGCGTCCGTGGTAAAGGAGCTGCTGGAAAACGCCATAGACGCCGGCGCTGCATCCATCACCGTGGAAACACGAGGCGGCGGACTTGAGTATATCCGCGTATGCGACGACGGATGCGGCATACACCGTGATGATGCCGAGCTGGCCTTTCTGCCCCATGCCACAAGCAAGATAAGCACCTCGGCAGACCTTTCCCACATAGATACACTGGGCTTTCGCGGTGAAGCGCTTGCCTCCATAGCCGCCGTTTCCAAGGTGCGCCTTATGACCAAGCGCCCTCAGGATGAGACAGGTACCGAGCTGCGCCTGCAAGGCGGGGAGGAAGTCGAGCGGCGCGAGGCCGGCTGCCCGGACGGAACGACGCTGGAGATAAGCGATATATTCTACAATATGCCTGCAAGGCTTAAATTCCTTAAAAACCCGCGCACCGAGGGCGCATATATAAGCGACTACATCTCGCGTATGATACTCGCCGCGCCGCACATAGCCATTAAGCTCATACAAAACGGACGTGTAGTATACAAAAGCTCCGGCAACGGCAGCCTTGTAGACGCGCTGTTTTGTCTGTATGGCGGTGATATTCTTCCCGATCTCGATGAGATATCCTGCGACGACGGGTATATGAAGCTGTACGGCTATGTCGGAAACGAGCGGATAGCCCGGTTGAACCGAAACCAACAGACCTTTTTGGTAAACGGACGCTATATCAAATCACAAAAACTGTCCTTTGCGGTACAGCGCGCGTTTAACGCTCGTCTTATGCAGGGCAGATTCCCGTTTGTTGTGCTTTGCATCACGGTTGCAAGCTCGGATATAGATGTGAATGTGCATCCCAACAAGCTGGATATTCGCTTCAAGGATGAAAGCCGTGTGCTTCACACAGTGGCGTCCGCCGTACGCGCCGCACTTGCGCCTAACGTGCCGGATATGATGCTTCCGCCTGTTCAGCTGCAACAGCCTGCCTGCGATAGCGATAAGCAAGCCGATATCAGCCAAACGGCCGAAAACGGGCAGGACCCCGCGCAGTACGAAGCCGAGCTGCGCGGTTTTGGCAGAAGCGTTGATGAGCCGGTAGTATATGCGCGCGAGGCCGCGCAGTCTTCAACATACACAAGGATTCCATATTCAGCAAGGCGTGAAAGCATTGCGCCAACTGTCGCGCGGCACGTGGAAACTCAGCTTACGCTGGAAACCGGAGAATATCACATTATCGGTCAGCTGTTTGCCTGCTACTGGGTGGTGCAGCAGGGCGAATATGTGTACTTTATCGATCAACACGCCGCGCATGAGCGCCAGCTGTATGAAAAGCTGAAAAACTCCGTAAAGGCGGATTCACAGCTGCTGCTGTTGCCGCAGATTGTAAAGCTGACGCCGCAGGAATACGATGTGCTTTTTGACAATCTGCCGTTTTTCGTCGAGCTGGGCTTCGATATAGAATCCTTTGGCAGCCTGTGCGTCAACATACGCGCTATACCATATATGTTGGGCGAGCCTCAGACGGAGGCGTGTTTACATGACGCGCTGGCGCTGCTTATAAAGACTGGCCGGGTAAGTGCCGCTGATATAAAGCGCGCAGCATTGATACAGGCCTCCTGCAAGTATGCGGTTAAGGCGGGCAATATGCTTTCCGGCGCGGAGGTTGAGGAGCTGCTGCGCGCATACGCCGACGCGGACGCACCGTTGACCTGTCCACACGGGCGGCCGATTATGATCCGCCTCAGCCAAACAGAATTTGAAAAGCAGTTTAAGAGGACGGTATGATGTCAAATAAACCGCCCATAGGCGTTATCGTAGGACCGACCGCCGTGGGAAAAACCGATATGGCGATAACCGTGGCCGACCGTATGGAAAACGCTGAGATCATATCGGCGGATTCCATTCAGGTCTATCGCAGCATGGATATAGGATCCGCCAAACCCACTGCCAAGGAGCAGCGCGGGATTATTCACCACATGCTGGATGTGGCCGCGCCGCGGGAGGGCGGCTTCAGCGTAGCCGTATATCAGACGGAAGCTAACAAGTGCATTGCCGAGATCATATCGCGCGACGGATTCCCAATTATCTGCGGAGGGACCGGATTATACGTCAGCTCACTTACATTTCCGCTGGATTTCACCCGCGTGGACGGTGATCCCAGGCTGCGTGAGGAGCTCAACAGCGCAGAGGACGCCTCGCCAGGCTGCTTGCACGAAATGCTGCTGAAGCTGGATCCTGCCGCGGCGGTGCGCCTGCATAAAAACGACCGTAAACGCATTGTGCGCGCTATCGAGCTTAACCGCGTCACCGGTAAAACATTGGATGAGCTTGGCGGCGATTTTCAAAACAGCGCCGGCCGGGAGATAGCATATGCTCCGCAAATATACGGGCTTACGATGCCAAGGGATGTCTTATACACCAGAATAAATGCGCGCGTGGATGCAATGATGGAATCGGGGCTGCTGGACGAGGTGCGCATGCTGCTCGATTCCGGCTGTGATAGAGGTCTCCCCGCCATGCAGGGATTGGGCTACAAACAGCTTGCGGCGCATCTTGCAGGTGAATACGATCTTGCAACAGCAGTAGATACTATAAAGCGTGAAACGCGGCGCTTTGCGAAACGCCAGCTTACTTGGTTCAGACGGGACAAACGCATTATTTGGCTGGATACTTGCGAGCATTCACACGATGAACTGGCAGCTATCATATATGCGGGCTTTATCGATGCAAGGGGAGGATGACGCTTATGCAACAGACCATTCAGGACGCCTACTTGAACGCACTGCGCAAGCAGAAACAGCCCATAACCATACACATTATCAACGGCTATCAGCTGAACTCGGTCACGGTGCTGGGTTTTGACAACTTTAGCATACTCGTTCAATCTAAGGATAGGCAGCAGCTTGTGTACAAGCATGCGATATCCACAATAACGCCGGATAGACCTGTAAACATGATGAACGGGCAAGAGGAGGACGAAACTTGAGCGATATGCCTTTTTCGCGCGCGGCGCTGGACTTTGTAGCAGAATGTGAGGCGCAGCTCGGCCCTCGGTTTGCCCGGATAGACGCAATAGAATACGAAAATCAGGCGCGCGTACTATGTGCGCTGCAGCGCCAGCGTTTGGGACAAAGGCATTTTGCCCCAACAACTGGCTATGGCTACGACGATATCGGCCGCGACGCGCTGGACGCCGCATTCGCATATGCGCTTTACTGTGAAGACGCGTTGGTACGGCCGCAGCTCACAAGCGGCACCCATGCCATTTTTACTGCGTTGTCCGGACTGCTTGCGCCTGGTGATGCCATGCTTGCTATAACCGGTGCGCCATATGATACCCTAAAAGACGCTATCGGCATAACCGGTGATGAGTTTGGATCATTGAAGGCACAAGGCGTGCGCTATATGCAGACCGAGCTTGTAGACGGCGAAATAGATCTGCCCGCAGTGCTATCTGCGCTTAACGCAGCGCAAAACATAAAGCTCGTGTATGCGCAGCGCTCACGCGGTTATGCCTGGCGCAACGCAATCAGCCTTGAATCGCTGGGCAAGGCGTTTGCCGAAATACGATCCGCTGCACCGGATGCCATAATAGTCGTGGATAACTGCTACGGCGAGTTTACACGCACAACAGAGCCCTCTTGCGTAGGTGCGGATGTTATCGTAGGCTCGCTCATAAAAAACCCCGGCGGCGGCCTTGCGCCTACGGGCGGATATATAGCCGGCAAGCACGAAGCTATAGAAAGGATAGCGCAGCGCGTTACGGTGCCCGGCATGGGGCGGGAGGTCGGCTCGTATGCCGGAGGCTATCAGCCGTTCTTTCAAGGGCTTTTTTTGGCGCCGCACACTACTGCGCAAAGTCTGAGGACCGCTATATTGTTTGCCAAGGCTTTTGAGCGGCTTGGCATGGTAAGTATGCCAAGCAGTATGGACGAGCGCTACGATATCGTACAGGCGCTTCGCTTCAAATCAGAAAAGCCTCTTATAGAGTTTTGCAAAAGCATACAAAAAGCGGCGCCGGTTGACAGCAATGTTACGCCGGAGCCGTGGGATATGCCGGGTTATTCGGATAAGGTGATAATGGCGGCGGGCGCTTTTGTGCAGGGCGCTTCGATCGAGCTGAGCGCCGATGCACCCATACGCGCCCCGTACACCGCATATATACAGGGTGGCCTAACCTACGCGCACGGGCGTCTTGGCGTTATGTACGCGCTGGATGCACTGGAAAGGGCGGGGGAGATAAGGCTTTGATCAATACCTGCGGAGCAGACCAACGACCTTGCCTATAACTTCAATATCGTTATAATCAACATATATTGGCTGCATATCCGGGTTTTCGGGTTGCAGCCTTACGTTTCCCTTTTCAAGAAAAACTCGCTTTACAGTAGCGGTGTCGCCTTGCACGCGGGCAACGGCAATGTCGCCGGACTCCACATTGATGCCGGAATCTATCAGTATCATGTCGCCGTCGAATATGCCGGCGTCTATCATGCTGCTGCCCGTTACCTTGAGCAGGAACAGGTCGCTTTGCTGCGAACCGCGCAGCATATCTTCCGGAAGACGCACATATTCCTGGATGTTATCGTATGCGAGGATGGGCATACCGGCAGCTACGGAGCCTATAAGCGGAACACCGTATGTGGGCGCGACTTTGTTGGTAAGAGTTATGCTCCGCTGCTTGGCGGGATCCGTAGTTAGCAGACCTTCGGATTTAAGCTGCTGCAAATAGGTGTGCACTGTGGAAATTGATTTGATGCCCGTTGCGGCGCTTATCTCGCGCAGTGACGGGGGATAGGCGTTGTTTTGGATGTAGGAACGTATGAACTCATACATCGGATAAAGTTTGTTTTCGTTCTTTTTCATATCAGCATCCCTTTTTGGTGGTATAATAGAGTATATCATATGTTGGAGCAGCGTGCTATGAAAAGCGAAGATAACTTTGTAACAAAAAATTATCGCAGCGAAGACGATTACTGCGATTTGGATCCAAGCAAAATTTGCGACAACTGCTGCAAATGCCTTGAATTGGACGAGCGTGAATACAATACGGTGCTTGCGGATTTTCTTTATGAGGATACGCTCGTAGAGGATATAAGCAGTAAGCCTGCGCCCTCGACTGTGCCGCACATACGAATTTATACGATACATGCAGCGGCAAAGCGCAGATCCGAATAACAGCTGAGCTTCAACCGTTCGGCCGGAATTATTCTTCCCGTAGTTTTATTACCTTTGCGGCCAGCTTGCGCCTGTCCTCGGATACTGCGGCGTAGTGCTTACGCGTGGTATTCACATCCTTATGCCCTAATACGTCGGCAACGAGGTATATGTCGCCGGTCTCGTGATATAGGGTAGTGCCGTAGGTGCTGCGCAGCTTGTGCGGTGATATTTTTTTGAGCGGGGTAGCTATCTGTGCGTATTTCTTAACAAGGTTTTCCACGGCACGCGTTGTTATGCGCCTGCGCTGCAAGGATAAAAAAAGCGCCTCCTCATGTCCGGGCTCAGTAGTCTGCTTTTCACGTTCAAGCATATAATCGAGCAGCGCCTTTCGCGCTTCGTCGCCGAAGACCAGTATATCCTGTTTGCCGCCCTTGCGGATAATTGAAAACTCGTTGGCGCTAAAGTTGATATCGTCCATATCTATGCCCACAAGCTCGCTGATACGGATCCCGGTGCCCAAGAATAAGGTCAGAATGGCGAGATCACGCACCTTTGTGCGCTCGTGGAAGCTCTTTTGCCGGTCGGTCAGGCCTATGCCGCTTTCTACGGTGTCCAGCAGATCGGCCACCTCGTTGGGCTCAAGCCTGATTATGGCCCGTTCGCGTATGGTTGGCAGATCTACAAGCGCCGGAGCGTTGGTGGTCAGCTTTTCCTTTTTGAAATAGTATTTGTACAGCGAGCGCAGCGTGGCGAGCTTACGCGCCTTGGCGCGCTCCTGATTTACGATTTCGTTGTTGTCTTCATCAAGATAATAGGACAAATATGACAGATACTGCTCAATATCCGTTACCGATACTTTGTTCAGCTCCGATAGGGTGAGGGAGGAGACGTTGTCAATATGTGAAAAAGCCGGCAGCTCGTTTATCATGTATCGGAAAAATGTACGCAGATCCACAGCATATGCATATCGCGTGCGCACCAGCGTGTTATTCTCTATGCCGGTGAAATACTCTGCGCAAAAAGACGGCAGTTCGGTGAGCAGCGCACGTATTTTTAACAGATAGGACTTATATTCGGTTCCGGAAAAATTTTCGCTCATTGTTTAGTTCTCCGTCTTTTTGATAGGGGGAGGTATGCCGCCCGTATAAATCTACTATACCATATCTATTCGTTAAAGACAAGTTTAACGAATAATTCACCCGTAGAAAGCCCGAAATGCCGGCTAACTTGGCGTTTACGGCCAGATGGCCGGATTTATTCAAGCTGCTTCAAGCTTTTAGCGTTTGTATGGCTTTGCGCGCCAAATCGTCGCAGCGTTCGTTGTATTTATCTCCGCTGTGACCTTTAACTTTTTTCCATTCGACCTGATGGTCGTTTGCAAGTGAAAGAATCGCTTTCCAGAGATCCTGGTTTTCCACAGGCTTCTTATTAGCCGTGTGCCAGCCGTTATGCGTCCAGTTGTTAAGCCAGCCTTTATCGAATGCATTGCAGATGTACGCGCTATCCGTATATAGCGCTATGCGGCACGGCTGCTTCAGCGCCGATAATGCATTCATCACAGCGCACAGCTCCATACGGTTGTTGGTAGTGTTCGCTTCGGCGCCGGATATCTCTTTTATGTTGTCATTGTATATCAGCACAGCTGCCCAGCCGCCCGGGCCGGGGTTTCCTGAACATGCCCCGTCCGTATATATCGTTATATATTTCACAATACAAAAATTCCTCTTTTCCTTTGCAGTGGGTGTTTTTGGTTTTGTGCGGCATGTTTGTAATTGACACGCATAAACCTATGGTGTTATAATGCCAATGTTGCGTTTAGGGGCATGATGTAATGGTAACATAGCGGTCTCCAAAACCGTTCTTGAGGGTTCGAGTCCTTCTGCCCCTGCCATCGCCGCAGACTCTTTATAAAAGGGTTCTGCGGCCTTTTTATTAAACGAAATTCATAAGGAAATCATGCAGGTTTCCGTATGCTATACGCGAAATGTCGGCGTCGCTGAAGCCCGCATAACGCAGTTTTTCCAGTAAAGCCGGCACATCAGAGCAATTCTTCAAGTCCGCAGGATAATCGATCATGCCATCAAAGTCAGAGCCAAGCGCAACGCAGTTTACGCCGCCAACACTTGCTATGTGCTTGATGTGAGTAACTACATCATCGGTGCAGGCGGCCTGGGAGCCCGTCAGCTGCGGCGGATAGTAATTCACTGCTACCACTCCCCCGCTCCTTGCTATGCGCTCTATGTGTCTGTCGGACAGCGAGCGGGCATGGTCACACACGGCTCTTGAGTTGGTATGTGACGAGTATATAGGGCGGCCATATAGCTCGAAAGCATCGTCTATACCTGCGTCGGACAGGTGCGCAACGTCCAATGCCATACCGATAGCGTCCATTTCAGCTACTATGCTTCGTCCCAGAGGCGTAAGCCCCTTACCGCCCTTGCGCATGGCAGGAGATGCCAACTCGTTTGTGTTGTTCCATGTAAGTGTCATGGCGCGCACACCCAGTCTGTAAAACAGCCGCAGGTTCTCCGTAAGGCCATGCAGCGCTTCGCCGCCTTCCACGGTAAGCATGGCGGCAATGCGCCCGTCGTCAGGGGAAAAATTCTTTGAGAGCTGTACAAGCGCAGGCGTATCGTCCAGCATACGGCAGAAGGCTTCTATCATAAACAACGCCTGTTGCAGGCAGCTTGTCCGCTGCTTTGCTTCCGGCCATGCGGCAAAGCATTGCAGCGCATAGCCGCCGTTTAGCATGTACGGCAGACAAACCGCCTGAGCTCCGGAAGGCTTTTCGATGTTCCAGCCATCGTTGACGGCATAGTATAGATAATCGCAATGTGCGTCCGCAACCGAAAAGCTCATGCCTAAAAACGCCTCCTTATAAAAAATCAAGGATATGCTGTCTTGGCATATCCTTGAGAAAGCACCGGTTTATTTTGCAAAATCGACAGCCCGAGTCTCCCTTATCACATTTACTTTGATTTGTCCTGGATACTCAAGCTCCGCTTCTATGCGCTTTACGATGTCCCGTGCCATGACGATGGTATCGGCATCGTTGACGTTTTCGGGTTTTACCAGTATGCGCACCTCGCGGCCAGCCTGTACGGCAAAGCACTTATCAACGCCGTCGAAGGAGTTTGCGATTTCCTCAAGCTTCTCGAGCCGTTTTATGTAGTTCTCCAAGGTCTCTCGCCTTGCGCCGGGACGCGCTGCGCTTATGGCGTCGGCCGCCTGCACCAGCACGGCCTCAACCGTAGCGGGCTCAACATCGCCATGATGCGCCATAATCGCATTGACGACTTGATTGTTCTCACGGTACTTCTTGGCAAGGTCTGCGCCGATCTGCACATGCGGGCCTTCTACCTCGTGATCTATCGCCTTGCCGATATCGTGCAGCAAACCTGCGCGCTTGGCCAGCGTAATGTTAGCTCCGATTTCGGCGGCCATAATACCGGCCAAGTGCGAGACCTCTATGGAATGCTTTAGCACATTTTGGCCGTAGCTCGTACGGTATTTTAGCCTGCCAAGGGTCTTGACAAGCTCGTGATGCAGACCATGTATGCCAACCTCGAATATGGCCTGCTCGCCGGCTTCGCGTATCTGCGTATCGACTTCCTTGCGCGCCTTTTCCACCATTTCCTCGATCCTGGCAGGATGTATACGCCCGTCGAGAATAAGCTTCTCCAACGCTATACGCGCTATTTCCCTTCGCACAGGATCAAAGCCGGAAAGTATGACGGCCTCGGGAGTATCGTCGATAATAAGATCAACCCCGGTCGCCGTTTCCAGCGTGCGGATATTTCTGCCCTCACGTCCGATTATGCGGCCCTTCATTTCGTCGTTAGGCAACGGCACGACGGACACAGTGGTCTCCGCCACATGATCCGCAGCGCAACGCTGCACTGCAAGGGATACTATGTTGCGCGCGCGCTTATCAGCTTCTTCCTTGGTTTTCGTTTCGATCTCGTGCAGCATTACCGCCGCATCATGGCGCGCGTCGCGCTCCACGTTGCTTAAAAGTATCTGGCGTGCCTCGTCCATAGACATGCCGGATATGGTTTCCAGCTCTTTAAGCTGGCGATCGTGCATCTTTTTGACGGAATCCTCAAGCTCGTCAGTCTCCTTTTGGCGCTTTACGAGCAGCTCGTCACGCTGGTCAAGGCTGTCCGATTTCTTGTCCAACGTTTCTTCGCGCTGCAAAAGTCTGCGCTCGGTACGCTGCAACTCGTTGCGGCGCTCGCGCAGTTCGTTTTCGCCTTCCTTTTTGAGCTTGTAGACCTCTTCCTTAGCTTCGAGTATGTTCTCTTTTTTGATGGTTTCAGCGCGTTTCTGCGCGTCGTCAATAAGCTTTTTTACTGCATCTTCTGCCTTGGCGACCTTTGCTTCAGCGATATTACGTCTGTAATAGTAGCCGATCAGTACGCCCACAATTATTGCAACCACCCCAATAACAATGGGGATGAGTATTTCACCCACGGGTACACCTCCACTTTATATATAAAATGCCGAGTACAACTCTACTCAGTATGCATGGACAGCGTTCATCATAGTTAAAAATTACATCATCTATTATGAAACTTGCACACCGGCATAACTACTCAAAATTATTTTACGCTTTACAATAAGAAATGTCAAGATTGCCATATTTCGATAATTGCAAAGCCCGCCGATCGAGCCGGCGGGCAAACTGCTTGCAATTAAGGATTATTCTTTGTCGATGTCGGCTTCGTTAAAATCCTTCTCAAAGTCGGCTTTTTTTGCGTCTTCCTTATGCGCGTTAATCTCCTGTCTAAGCTCGGATTCTATCTGTGCGCACAGCTCTGGGTTATCCTTCAGGAACAGTCGCGCGTTATCGCGTCCCTGCGCCATGCGCATGTCGTTATAGGAATACCACGCGCCGGTCTTTACAATGATCTTACGATCCGTGGCCATATCCAGTATGGAGCCCTCGCGGGATATGCCTTCACCGTATATGATATCAAATTCTGCAGTTTTGAAGGGGGGAGCCACCTTGTTTTTTACTACCTTGATGCGGGTGCGGTTGCCGACTATATCGCTGCCGTTTTTTATGGTATCGATCTTGCGCACGTCCAACCTTATGGATGCGTAGAATTTAAGCGCTTTGCCGCCGGTGGTTGTTTCGGGGTTGCCAAACATGATGCCTACCTTTTCACGCAGCTGGTTGATAAATACTACTATCGTGTTGGATTTGCTTATAACGCCGGCCAGTTTTCTAAGCGCCTGGCTCATAAGCCGTGCCTGAAGCCCAACGTGAGCATCGCCCATGTCGCCCTCTATCTCGGCCTTGGGCACCAGCGCCGCAACTGAGTCTATTACCACCACGTCTATGGCGCCGCTGCGTACCAGCGCTTCGCATATTTCCAAAGCCTGTTCGCCGGTATCCGGCTGCGAGATGTACAGATCGTCTACCTGAACGCCAAGGTTCTTTGCGTATACAGGATCCAGTGCGTGCTCAGCGTCGATGAATGCTGCGGTACCGCCGAGCTTTTGGGATTCTGCGATTATATGCAGTGCGATGGTGGTCTTGCCCGAGGCCTCAGGGCCGTATATCTCAATTATTCTTCCGCGCGGAATCCCCCCTACCCCCAGTGCAAAATCCAACGCAAGGCAGCCGGACGGGATCGTGGATACTACCATGTGCGCGCTTGCGTCGCCAAGCTTCATTACGGCGCCTTTTCCAAACTGCTTTTCGATTTGGCTAAGCGCCATTTCGAGGGCTTTTTCTTTTTCCATCATATGCGTGCACCCCTTTACAATTAACGTTGTGTATTCATAACTATTATAGCATCATATGCTTATGCTTGCGACCGGGTTTTTTAGTCTCTCAGCAGCCTTCGTCTAAGCATATCCAGCGCGTTGAGGCAGGCCGAGTAGCGAATCCGCGTGCGCGAACCAGATATGTGAAGCTGCCTTACCTCGGTATTGCCGGCCTCGGCCAGCGCTATGTACACCAGCCCCACCGGCTTATCCTCGCCGTCGCCGTTGGGTCCCGCAAGGCCGGTGGTCGCAAGGCCGAAGTCCGCTCCGGAGGTCGCGCGTATACCCTCCGCCATTTCACGCGCAGTCTGTTCGCTTACCGGGCCGTATGCATCCAGGGTGGCGGCTTTTACGTTGAGCCGTGCGCGCTTGGCGGCGTTAGAGTAAGTGACCGCGCCTTCAAGGAAGTATTGCGAGCTGCCGGATATCTCCACAAACATGGAGCTGAGCATTCCGCCGGTGCAGCTTTCCGCTGCGGCTACGGTGAGCCCGCGCCGCTTGAGCAGCTCCGCTACTACTGTGTTCATGCTCTCGTCGTTGGTGGAATACACTACGTCGCCGAGCCTGCGCCGAATTTCATCTATCACCGGGCGGACGAGCGCCTCTCCCTCATCCTCTGTTTTACATCTGGCAGTTATACGAAGTGTGACTTCGCCGGTTTTCGCATACGGTGCAATGGTAGGATTGGTACAGCTGTCTATAAGATCCTTTATATCGTATTCTACCTTTGATTCGCCGGAGCCGAATATATGCAGCACCCTTGAATATAGTATGCAGCCGCTGCGGACGGCTAAATACGGCATTACGGCCGTATCAAACATGGGCTGCATTTCCTTGGGGGGCCCGGGAAGCAGTATTACGGTTTTGCCCGCTTCGGCATCCTCTATTATGCAGCCGGGCGCGGTGCCGTTCGGGTTGAAAAGTATGCGGCAGCCCTCCGGCATCATGGCCTGCTTTTCATTATTTGGCGTCATAGGCTTGCCCATTGCGGCAAAACGCGATTTTATATGATCTAAGCTGGGCTGATCCAGCACCAGCTTTCTTTTCATGACCGCTGCGGCCGTCTCCTTGGAAAGATCGTCACCGGTAGGCCCTAGGCCGCCTGTCATTATAAGCAGATCCGCCCTGGAGAGCGCCGCTTCGATCGCATGGAACAGCCTGTCCGAATTATCGCCTACCGTTGTACGGAAGTACTGGTTCACGCCAAGCTCCGCAAGGCGCATTGAGACATACTGTGCGTTTGTATCCACTATCTGCCCCATAAGCAGCTCGGTTCCTATGGACATTATCTCTGCGGTAATCGACATTATAGTATCACCTCAACTTTTTTTTGACGCTATCATTGAGCGGTTGCTTACCATGAACTCGATAAGCGATATCACCGTAAGCGCCGTAGCTATCCATACCAGCAACGTATCCAGCGCAAAGCCGCATAATGCTCTGAGCGGCGTTTGTACCATGCTGAAGCATATCGCAATGAACTGCGACATGGTTTTTGCCTTGCCCCACTTGCTCGCGGCTATCACGCTGCCGTTGCCTGCAGCGACCAGTCTCAGCCCGCTTATGATGAACTCGCGCGCGATGATTATTATGATCGGTATGGGCGAAATCATTCCGTTTGCGCACAGCATAATAAGCGCACTGCAAGAGAGCAGCTTATCCGCAATAGGATCCATCAGCTTTCCGAAATCCGAAATAAGGCTGTATTTTCTTGCAATATATCCGTCCAAAGCATCCGTAGCGTACGCTATTACGAACACCGCCAGCGCTACATACAGAGCACCTTGAAGCGGGATGTAAAAGCAGGCTACCATGACGGGAATAAGGGCGATTCTTAAAACGGTCAGCTTGTTTGGTAAAGTCATATCTGTTCACCCCAAAGATCGTATTGTGACGCGCCGGTTATCCTTGCGGATATGAACTCGCCGGCGTGCGGCGCAGCTCCCGCAAGTTTGATTTTTAGCAGTCCGTCAACATCCGGCGCCTCGGCATATGTGCGCGCATAGGCATATTCGCCGTTTACCTCATCGATAAGCGCGGTATATGCTTTGTTTATGCGCAATCCGTTGGCCTGCAGCGATATACCCTGCTGCAAGCGCATCACGGTGTCGTATCGCTGTTGCTTCACGTCCTCGCTAATTTGCTCCGGCAGTTCCGCTGCCGGCGTACCGTCCTCCGGTGAGTATGTGAACGCGCCCAACCTGTCGAACGGATATTCGCGCAGAAAATCAGTCAATCGGCCGAATTGCTGCTCGCTTTCACCTGGGAAGCCAACGATGACAGTAGTACGCAGTATGAAATCGCTGGATGCGGCACGAATGTAATCCAGTATATGTTTTATGTGCGCGTCAGAGCCGCGGCGGTTCATGCTTTTTAGCAGTACAGGATCGATGTGCTGTATAGGCATGTCGATATAGTTTACCACCTTGCTGCATGAGAGCATGGTATCGATAAGCTGCTCGTCCACGGTATCGGGGTATGTGTATAATACGCGTATCCACTCGATGCCGTCTACCGTATTGAGCTGTTTAAGCAGCGGTGCAAGGCTGGGCTTTTCATATATATCCATGCCGTACGCTGAGGTATCCTGCGCGATAACGGTAAGCTCCTTCACCCCGCGCTGTGCAAGCGACCGCGCTTCTTGAACCAGTTTTTCCATGGGTACGCTCACGCGACCGCCGCGTATCAGCGGAATGGCGCAGTATGTGCAGCGGTTATCGCACCCGTCGGCGATGCGAAGATAGGCGCTGTACGGCGGCGTGGTAAGTATCCGCGCGCAATCATGCGGCGGCATAGGCTTGCCGGCCAGTCGCGCAATTTCCGCAGCCAACCCAAGCTGATCCTTCACGCCCCAGAACAGATCCACCTCCGGAAGCTCCGAATGAAGCTCCTGCAAATAACGCTGGCTAAGGCACCCGCAGACTATCAGAAGCTTGCAGCTCCCCTCTGACTTATGCGCCGCCATTTCAAGTATGGTATTGATGGATTCTTCCTTGGCGCTGGTTATAAAGCCGCAGGTATTCACAATAAGTATATCGGCGGCGGCGGCATCCTGTGTAAACACAAAACCTGCGCTGCCGAGATAACCCAGCAGCGTTTCAGAGTCGACGCGGTTTTTGGAACAGCCCAGCGAGACCAGTCCAATGCTATTCATTCGGTTCATCCGCACCTCCGCCTCCGAACATCTGCTCATATTCAGCCCAACCGATGCGCAGCTTGCGAGGCTTGCTGCCGTCAAAGCCGGTCACTATTTCCATCTGCTCCATTATGTCGATAAGGCGCGCGGCACGGGCATAGCCTACGCGCAGCCTTCGCTGTATCATGGATATGGAGGCCTGCCCGCTTTCAAGCACAATCTTTACCGCCTCGGGCAGCAGCTCGTCCTCCTGCTTACCCTTGCCCTGCGCTCCTCCGGTGGCGGTGTCCATAACAAGCTCGTCTATGGACGTCGCCGCAAATTGCGGCTCGGCGGTCTGCCCGCTGAAAAAGTCGGCAAAACGCTCGACTTCATCGTCGGATACGAATGCGCTCTGCGCGCGTACGGGCTTGCTTGCGCCGTTGCTGTGGAAAAGCATATCGCCGCGGCCCAGTAGCTTTTCCGCTCCTCCGGTATCCAATATGACGCGTGAGTCTACTTGAGAGGACACCATAAAGGCTATACGGGAGGGTATGTTTGCCTTAATCAAGCCGGTTATAACGTCCGTAGAGGGTCTCTGCGTAGCCACAATAAGATGTATGCCCGCCGCACGGCCCAGCTGCGCAATGCGGCATATGGATTCCTCAACGTCCTTGGCCGCCACCATCATAAGGTCCGCAAGCTCGTCAATAATAATTACTATTTTGGGCAGCTTCTCGCTTTCCTCGGTCTGCAGAGCATTATACCGCGCAAGGTCGCGCGCGTTGAAACGGCTCATGCGCTGATAGCGCTGATCCATCTCCATCACCGCCCATTTAAGCGCCCCGGCCGCCTTTTTAGCGTCCGTTACCACCGGCAGCAGCAGGTGCGGCAATGATTCATATACCTTAAGCTCTATTACCTTGGGATCTATCATTATCATACGCACGTCTTTGGGCGCGGACTTGTACACCATGCTGATGATGATATCGTTTACACATACGCTTTTGCCAGAACCGGTGGTGCCTGCAATAAGCATATGCGGCATACGCTCAAGATCCGCTATCATCACCTTGCCGGCTATGTCCTTGCCCAAGGCAAAGGTTATGGTTGATTTTGCGGTAATAAACTCGCTGGATTCTACAAGCTCCCGGAGCATAACGCTGCTGATGTTGGAGTTGGGTACCTCGATGCCAATGGCAGCCTTGCCCGGTATAGGCGCTTCTATACGTACTCGCGGCGCGGCAAGCGCAAGCGCAAGATCGTCAGTAAGCGAGGTTATTCGGTTGACGCGCACACCCTGTGCGGGTTGCAGCTCAAATCGGGTTATCACTGGCCCAACGCTGATGTTTATTATGCGCGCGCTTATATTGAAGCTGGCCAGCGTGGATACGAGCAGCTTTCCCTTTTCCTGAGGTGATTCATTTACGCCGGCAACGCCCGGCTTTGGAGCATCCAACAGCGTATACGGCGGCCACCTGTATTCCGGCACGCCATCCGCAGACGGCGCAACGCTTTCTGACTCCGGCGCGCATTGTAGAGTTTTTTCTACTGCCGGCTGTTCTTTTACAGCGGAGCGCACAACCGGTATATCGCATACCGGCGCTGTGGTGCTAACGCCGTTTACGGGGAGGTCGCCTTTTTTGCGTATGGTACCCGTGCTCGGCAATATGTCCAGCTCGACATATTTCGCCTTGTTAAAATCGTTTGGCTGCGGGTATTGCGGCGGCTCGATAATGTTTGTCTGTTTGGACGTTTGCTTGCTTCTTGCCCCGCGTCTTTTAGTAGTCTGGCGCAGCTCGATAGGGGCAGCCAGATCCTCCGTGTACAGCTCTCCGCGGCGCGCTTCAATATGCTCCATAACGTCGTCTACGCTGTTTTTGATGGTGCTTCCAACCTGCTCCGCGGCGCTTCGGAGCGACAGCTTGGTAACGACAAGTATGCATATCAACACCAGCGCGCCAAAGAATATGTATGTTCCCACAGCGCCGATAAGCAGCAGCGCAGGATAGGCCAGCAGCGCTCCAAGTACGCCGCCGCCCAAACGGGACAGCTCGCCCAGCGTATACGCTCCCTTATAGTATTGCAGCGCTGTGGTCGTGCCAATATCATTCATACAGTAGGTATGTATGAGTACCAGCAGGCTGTATACGCCTATTGCGGAAAGCACAAACGACGACGTCTTGGTTTTTTTCTTCGCCATTGCGATGACGGCAATGCCCAATGCAAATACCAGCACCGGCACAACATAGCCCGCTATTCCGAATATGCCGAAAAACGCATCGCTGATAACGCTGCCAACAATGCCTACCGCATCTGAATATATGCTCACTGCAAAAAACAGTCCCAGTGCAACAAGGCACACCCCCGTTACTTCACGCCGTGTTTGTAGCGCCGCCTGTTTTTTGCTGGTTTTTGGTTTGCTCTTGTTTGTGGCTGCTGCCATTGCTTCACCTCATGCGCCTTTTAGCTATTATACAACATATTGTTGAGCTAATAAAGTCCCAACACAATAAAAGAGACCGTCCATACGAACGGCCTCTTGAGTTATACAGCTTATTCTTCGGTCTTCTCCTCGGAATCGCTGTCACCGGCGTTAAAACCAGCGAACAGATCCGCCAAAGAGGTGGTAGCCTGCTGTACCGGCGGCAAATCGTATTTTTCGCCTTCATCCCTGCGCGGACGGCGCTCACGGCGCTCACCTGCCGGCGCTGAATCGGGTGCAGAGGATGAAGAAGCGGACTCACGGCGCTGCCTGACCTGCTCGGCCGCAGCTGCGCGCTGTTCCGCGCGCTCGGTAGCGGCACGCTCACGCTCTTCCTTTTCACGCGCAAGATCTTCGGCTATTTCGGGATTCTCCTCAAGGAGAACCTCGCGGCGGCTTAGGCTTATGCGCTTGGCTTCAGGATTAACATCCAACACCTTGCAGCGCACCATATCGCCAACGTTGATCTCATCCTCAACCTTTTCTATGCGCCTTACGCCAATCTGGGATATATGGATCAATCCGTCGATCGTGGGCTCTAAAGCCACAAATGCGCCAAACGGTACTATGCGAACGACCTTGCCCTCTACTATGCTGCCCACAGGGTATTTTTCGCCGGCCATGGACCAAGGCTTGGGCTGGAGCTGCTTGTAACCAAGGGATACGCGCTGCTTTTCTACGTCAACGTCACGAATGAGCACTTCGATCTCCTGGCCTATGCTGAGCACGTCGGAGGGATGCTTTACCCTTCCCCACGCCACGTCGGTAACATGGACGAGACCGTCGATACCGCCGATGTCAACAAAAGCGCCAAAGTCCGTGATCCTGCGCACTGTGCCCTTTACCTTGGAGCCGACTACAAGCTGACCCCAAAGCTGCTTACGGGCTTCCTCGGCGTCTTCAAGCATGACAGCCTTGTGCGAAGCAACTATACGCTTACGGGACTTGTCCACTTCGATGACCTTGAGCTTGAGCTCTTTGCCAACGTAATCGCCGATATTCTCAACGTATTTCGTGGATAGCTGAGACGCCGGCACAAAAGCGCGCACACCGTCTATTGTAGCGATAAGGCCGCCTTTTACGACTTCCTTTCCTACGCCTTCGAACACCTTGGACTGGATGTCGTCATCCGCCATAAGGGTGTCCCACATCTTTTTGCTTTCGACATTCTTGTGTGAAAGCAATACATTGCCCTCGCCGTCATTGACCTTGAGGACCTCCACTTCGATCTCATCGCCGATCTTAACAGCTACGGCGGGATCTACATCCGGATCGGATGAAAACTCACTGCGAGGTATGAACCCATCGGACTTGTAGCCGATATTGACGCAGACCTCTCCGTCAACTATCTGCACAACAGAGCCGGTCAAGATCTGACCGTTTCTGATTCGAACCAGCGTTTTTTCAAACGCCTCTTCGAAAGTAGGATCGGCGTTTTCCGCAGGTTCAGTCGTTTCTGCGGCAGGTGCCGCAGCAGCGGGCTCTTCGACGGTAGCTGTTGCTTCCGTTTCGACCTCAGTGTTTTCGACTTCCGGATTTTCAGCCATCGTCTTCTCCAGTTCGCTCATTCCAGTAATAACCTCCCTAATTATCCAATTCGGCGTTGATGCGCCTCCAACAACACCTATTATATCATCGCAATGCAATTTTTCAAGAGAAAGTTCGTTTAGATTGGAAATTGTATGAATATTTTTACAGTTAATCGCACATATGGAGGCTAGTTTTGCGGTGTTTGAGCTATGCGCACCCCCTACGATTATCATTTGAGTGCATTTCCTGCTCAATTCCTCCGCTTCCTGCTGACGTATGCGGGTGGGTTTGCATATGGTATCGTGTATTATAACGTCATCTGACAGCTGCTTAAGCAGAGCGCACATGGTTTCAAATTCGTCCGCCGAAAAAGTGGTCTGTGCAACGGCGCAAACAGGTCCGAATCTGCCTGTATGCGCGCGCAGTTCATCGGCGGTCTGGAAAAAAAAACCTGAATTATCGCACCAGCCGTTGATGCCTATGGGCTCCGGGTGGGACGGTTTGCCAAATATAATAATTTTCCAACCATTAGAGTACTCTTTTGCAACAATAGCATGTATTTTTTTTACATATGGACAGGTGGCATCAACTACGTTCAGTCCGCGTGTCTTGCATTGCTCGTATATGGCGGGCCCGACGCCGTGCGAACGTATAAGCAGTGTGCTGCCGCGCGGAAGGCCGTCAAGTTCTTCCGCAACAAGTATGCCGTCTGAAGCAAGCCGGGTGACCACATCGCCGTTATGTATAAGCTCGCCATAGGTATATATAGGCGCGCCTATGCTGTTGACGCATTCCTGAGCCATATTGAGTGCGCGCTCAACGCCAAAGCAGAAGCCTATTGTGTTTGCAGGTATTATTTGCAATATATCTCCTCTACCCTGACCCTCAGTCCGTCAATCGAATCAGCAATCTCATCGGTAACAACATCGATAAGCGTGGATCTGTTGGATGCGGCGACGATACGGCTTATATCGATAGGCGGCCCAACCATCACTATCGGATGTACGCGGCTGTAGCTTTGCGGGTGTATATATATAGGTATTACCGGAGCGCCAGAGCGCACGGCCAAAAACGCCGCCCCCTTTTCGAACTCATCCAGGCGTCCGCTTATGGAGCGCTTGCCCTCCGGGAATATTCCAAACACCTTTCCCTTCTCCAACACGGCCAGCGCGTTTTTAAGCGAGGATATGCCAACGTTTTTTCGGTCCACCGGAAAAGCGAACAGTCCGCGAAAAAACATATTGCCGGTCCAAGTCTGGAATATTTCCTTTTTGGCCATAAAATGTACTATGCGCGGACTTATCAGGCCTATGAGCATAGGATCGCCCATGGACAGATGGTTGCTTACAAATATTGCCTTCCCCTTAACGCGAAGGTGCTGCTTACCATATACGTGAGGCCTTAGGATCAGCAGAATTATGGGGCCGACGAGGTATTTCAACAGCAGATAAAGCATCTATCTCACGTCCTTAAGGTGTACTAAAACGGCGTCTATCGTGCCCTGTATGTCCAGCGCCGTCGTATCCACCAATATGGCGTCCGGCGTTCTTGTAAGCGGCGCGAATTCGCGGGTGCTGTCCGTGCGGTCGCGTGCAATTATCTCTTCAAGCATGTCCTCAAAAGGCATATCAAGGCATTCACCCTTGGTATGCAGCTCTTTTAGTCTGCGCTTTGCGCGTTCTTCAGGGGAAGCGGTTATATAAAACTTGTACGGGGTGTCCGGCATAATGTAAGATCCTATATCTCTGCCATCCATCACCACGTCGTTGGACGCCGCTATTTTTTGCTGCAGCGACGCCAGCTTGATCCTAACGGCCGGGATCACACCGATGTCCGATGCGCCTTTAGATACGCGAGGTGTTCGGATATATGCGTTAACATCCTCTCCGTCCAGGTAAGTATGCTGAACACCGTCGATGTTTTTAACATATATGTCTGTGCCGTCGAGTAACGGCAGCACATCGGCTTCGCTTGCGGGCTCTGCCCCGCAGCGTATCGCCTTCAGCGCCATAGCCCGGTACATAGCACCCGTATCAAGATGCAATATGCCAAGCTCCGATGCTACGGCCTTTGCAACCGTACTCTTGCCCGCGCCGGCGGGGCCGTCTATGGCTATGTTGATGTACTCCTTCATAAAGCCGTCACCTTCATTTATTGTATGGAGCTGCCCGCAAGCGCGCCCGTAGAGTATGCTATCTGCAGATTGAAGCCGCCGGTATACGCGTCTACATCCAGCATCTCACCGGCAAAATACAGCCCCGGAACGAGCTTTGAGCCCATCGTGGACGCGTTAATCTCACTAACCGGTATACCTCCGCGCGTTATTATCGCCTCGTCGATGGGACGAGCGCATTTTACCGTGAGCGGTACGTGCTTTATCACCGCGCCCAAGGCAAGACGCTGTGCGCGTGTGACGCTGTCCACCGGCATATCCGGCGATAATTCAGCCAAACCTATGATAACAGCAATCAACCGCCTTGGCAACAGCTCTAAAAGCGAGTTGGCAAGCGAACGTCTTGCGTTTTTTTCAAAATCGCGTTGAATACGCCTGTCCAGCACGGCTTCGTCCAAAGCGGGTTTAAGGTCTATGGCAAGCCGCGCTCCGGATGTGTCGGATGCAAGCCTGCTGCTTGCGGACAGCACCAGCGGGCCGCTCACGCCGAAATGCGTAAACAGCAGCTCGCCCAGCTCGCTGAACACGAGCTTATTGCCGGCGTATGCCGAAAGAACAACGTTTTTAAGCGATAAGCCGGAAAGCTCCCCCGGCCAGCTTTCGCAGGTTTCCAAAGGAATGAGCGACGGCAAAAGCTCGCTTACCGTATGCCCAAGGCTGCATGCAAGCGCAAATCCTGAACCGTCTGAACCTGTAGACGGACAGCTTGCGCCGCCGGTAGCAAGAACAACATCGTCTGCAAGCATATCTTCGCCGGCGGTGTGTATGCAAAACCCTTGCTGAAGCCGTTCTATGCCGCTGACCCGGCAGCTTAGCTTTACCCTTACGCCGCAGGCGCGCAGGTTGCTGCTAAGCGCCCGTATGACGTCGCTTGATTTATCCGACTCGGGAAACACACGCCCGCCGCGCTCAACCTTGGTAGGCACACCCATGCGCTCAATAAGCTCTATTATGTCGCGGTTAGAAAAGCCATACAGGGCGCTGTACAGGAATTTAGGGTTGCGCGGTATGTTGGCAAAAAAGTCCTCAATGTCGGCGTCGTTGGTGATATTACAGCGTCCTTTGCCGGTCAAGTACAGCTTTTTGCCCAGCTTCTCGTTGCGCTCAATAAGCGTAACGTCATGCCCACGCTTTGCCGCGCAGGCCGCCGCCATCATTCCTGCCGGACCGCCGCCGATCACTGCAACCGTACTCATACGCCGCACCCGTCCTTTACGCTGCGCACATAGGTACGTATGTGCGACATGTCGTTTAATGTTAGAGCTTCCCGTCATTTGCATTCTGCGCACATATTTCGCTGTACGCACAGTTATCTATACGAATCTTATGGATATTGCGGATTGGCAAACCGATGTAGTGTGCAATTATCAGTTTGACCGGCAGTGTGTGAGACGCTATCGCAACAATGTCCATTCCGCCGCATTCTTCAAATATCCGTTCCAACGCCGTAATGCAGCGCGACTGTATTTCACCCAGTGTTTCGGCATCTTTTACGCGCAGCAGCTCCGGCGTATCGCACCAAAGCCTCCAGTCAGAGGGCCAGCGCTGGGCAATATCCATAAAGCGCATACCCTGCCATTGTGCAAAGTATATCTCCGTTAGCTCCGGCATCGAATATACTTCGCAGCCGTTTGCATCCGCCACCGCTTTGCCTGTTGTGCGCGCGCGCTCCAGCGGGCTGGTATATACGCGCTGCACGCCTACGTCTTTCAGCCGCAACGCCAAAGCCTTGGCCTGAGCGAGGCCTTCTTCGTTAAGCGGTATATCCATGCGTCCCTGCACCATGCTGACGCGATTCCAGTCCGTTTCGCCGTGGCGTGTGATTATCAGCTTCATTCCTGTTCTATATCCTTAATGGCTGTAAAGTCCGTCAGATCGGTAAGCAGCGGCGTTATTGTAGCAAAGCCGTCGTGCAGCCAGCGGCAGTCGGTATTTTCCTGCGGCGGGTATTCGTGGGGCTTACGGCCGGGCAGCCAATAGTATGCCGCGCCGTGAGGATCCATGCGCTCATCATACCGTGTATAGTATGGAGGCACGCCAAGCGGCGCAGCTTTTACACCGCGTATATCCTCAAGCGGCAAATCCGGAACGTTTAGGTTTAGCAGCTTAATTCCGCGTTCAAGCGATAATGTAATCATTCGCTTCACGTACTCGGCGGTTGCGTCCAGATGCTGAGGCGTAAACGAGTTGCAGGATGCTGCGATTGCCGGTACACCGTTCAGCGCCGCCTCCATAGCAGCGGATACCGTACCGGAATAGAATACGTCTATGCCGGCGTTCGCGCCTAGGTTGATACCAGAAATTGTCATGTCAAACGGCGTATCCAAATTACCGCAGGCAAACTTTACGCAATCCACCGGGCTGCCGCTGATGGCATACGCCTGTACGGGCAGTCCGTTTAGGTTTACCCTCTTTACTCGCAAAGGATAAGAAAATGTAAGGCTGTGCGATACACCGCTCTGCTCGGTGGATGGAGCAGCCACGGTAACCTCGTGTTCTGCGCAAAGCGCGCCGGCAAGCGCAGCTATACCCGGCGATAATATGCCGTCGTCATTCGTAATAAGCAGTTTCATACCAAGCACCCCCTGTGCGCATCAATAATTGCAGTGTGTACGTATATGATTTTATCAACTATCATCCAAACAAGCAAGGGCTGCCGTATAAGGGCAGCCCATAGTTATATGCCTTCAACGCTTCAGATGGAAACATCCTCAACATACAGTTCCCTAACGCCCGTATCAGCCGCCGGCGCCGTTGTTGCGGCAGGTGCAGCGGCAGCCTCAGCCGGCTTTTCGGCGGGCGTTTGCCCGGATGCGGCTTTGCGCGCTTCGAAGAACTTCATTGCCACCTGCGGGAACAGGGCGTAGCTCAAAACGTCCTCCTC